>JAOTVC010000032.1 GCA_029863585.1 Alphaproteobacteria bacterium
CGACCCGCTACCTGAAGGCGGTTTAGCAGGCTGGCACGATCAAATTCGAACAGAGGATCGTGCTGTGTGACCCGTTGATTAGGCGAAACCAACACGCGATCGATCACGCCGTCGAGCGGCGCGCGAATGATGGCCGGATCCAAAGGTACCAGTTCGGCCGGCGCCAGTACGGTCAAAGGAACTCTGATGAAAAGAGTGGCGATCAGTGCGACCGTTAGCCATAACCGCCAGCCGGTCGACAGGCGGCGCAAACTGGTAGCACGACTCGATATCCCCTGGTCTGTCCCGGGAGTCGTCGCCCCGGTGAGGCGCCGCCAGAAGTAGTGAACAAAGCCCAGATCTCTGCCTAACAGGGCGCGGGCCTGCGTCCAGATGGCGGCCCATTCGGCCAGCAATGCGCATTCCGCGGTGGTCCATGGCTGATCTCTGGTCAACAACAAATAGCCACCAGCGAAATCGCTGCCCACGGCCGGTAGGCGCAACAAAAGGCCGTGAGGGGGTAGCCAGTCGTTCCAGTGGTCCCGTTCCGCATCCGGCAGGTCGGCTGTCCTGAGGATCTGTGGTGCCGGGCCAGCGATTGTATGTTGGAGATGGCGGAAAATCTTATCGAGCCATAACACATAGGGAGCGTTGGCCTCGGGACTTACCACCCCGGAAACGGCCCCTACGCCGTCGCCATTGACCCACAGGGCCGCCTGTCTGTAAGGCGCCAGTGCATGGGTCTCATTAACGGCAATAAAGTCCAGCTCGGCAATATTGCGTGCCTCCCGGGCACGCCGCGCTAAGCCAATTAGGGATGCAAGAGCCTGTGCTTCCGGCTGAATCCCCTTGTCGTGGCTCATCCTTGGTGTCACGCGCCCTTCACCGCCTTGGCCTGCAGGCGAGCTTCACCGGCTTGCTGCATTAGCTGATCGCGCTCAACCTGCCAGCCAAAGAGGCCGGCAGAACGCAACTGCTCTGCCAGCGACGGTTTGCCCGTGAAAGAGAGTTCACTTACTTGCTCCACCACCCTCAGGCGCACGATGGTCTCTGCCTGACGGCCTTCGTCATCCCTCGCCACCACCTTGATCAAAAGCTCGCCCTGGAACCATTCCGGCGGCATACCTTCGAACTCCCCTTTTTCCCCGTCGAACTTCAACCAGGTGGGAAGGGGTGTACCGTCGACCATGAATGCGCTCAGGGCGACTTTTGCCTCGCTGTCGGTATGGACAAAAGTGTCAACGGGGATCAGATAGCGAATGAAGCGGCTGCCTGCAGCGAACTCCTGGTCCGGTATCTTCTTTTCCAGGCGTAACTCGTGGTCACCACTAGGATCCGTGCGGTCCACAATCGCGAGTTGGTAGCCAAAAGTGCCTCTGATCTCGCCCTGGGATGAACGGAGACTGTCATAACCCTGCAGTAATTGGGATCCTAACCAACTTGAAGTGCTGAAATCCTGCAAGGAAACCAGGTCGAATCCAGGATCGAAACCTATGCCCTGCGAATTCGCGGGTGAGGACGGACCGCCGTCGGGAAACGCGTTCGTATCTTCCACAAACGATGAGGTCAGCGAGATCAAGACCGGTACGGTTGAAGGTGGCGGAGACACTTCCGGTTGGGGAGGTACGGCCAGGGCCACGGTCAGTTCGTTACTCGTACTGTCCGAAAGGCTGCTGCCGGCAGCATCGGTGATGGTGGCGGTCACCGAGTAGGTGTTGCCGTCGGCCAGCGGGGTCAAGGCACCACTGCTCGGCGTGGCGCTGCCCAGATCGAGGCTCCAGTCGCCATTGCCGTCCGGCGTGACACTGTAGGTGGCGCCGCTGACAGTAACCGAAAGGCTCTCGCCCGCCCCAAGGCTGGCGGTGCCGGTCAATACCGGCGTGGTAACGTTGCTCAACACGCTGGTCACGGTGACCGGCCCGGCCGGAGCGCTGGTGTCGATCACAATCTCGTTGCTCGTGCTGTCCGAAAGGCTGTTGCTGGCAGCATCGGTGATGGTGGCGGTCACCGAGTATATGTTGCCGTCGGCCAGCGGGGTCAAGGCACCACTGCTCGGCGTGGCGCTGCCCAGATCGAGGCTCCAGTCGCCGTTGCCGTCCGGCGTGACACTGTAGGTGGCATCGCTGACAGTAACCGACAGGCTCTCGCCCGCCCCAAGGCTCGCGGTGCCGGTCAGTACCGGCGTGGTAACGTTGCTCACCACGCTGGTCACGGTGACCGGCCCGGTCGGAGCGCTGGTATCCAGCGTAACTGAAAGGGCGCTGGAAGAAGCGGAGGTATTGTTGGCCGCGTCTGTAACAGTGGCTGTAAAACTCAACGTACCAGCCGTGAACGCGCTGTTGGTGATATCCACGTACCCGTCACTGATGTTCTGTGCGGTCAAGGTGATGGAACCGACCAGGGTTGCTCCCTCGTAGAGCTTGACCACATCACCGGCCACGGCATCGGTGGCTGCCGGACCACTCTGGTCGAGGCTGACGCGCAAGGTCGGCGTGGTGTCCGAGGTGATATCGTCGCTGTTGCTGGCACCGGTATCGGACGCCGGCAGCAGGTCTACGCTGGGTGCAGCCGGGGCAGTGGTATCCCCTACTGCAGCGGTGATGAAGTTGAGGCTGGTGGTATCGCTGATACCGCCATAGGCATTGCCGACGGCGTCCGTGATCGCGGACTCATCGATCTTGACGTAATAACCCGTCGTCGCCACCAGGTCGCTAAACGGGTCTAGGATCACGCCGGTGGTGCCGTTGAAGGTTAGACTGCCTCCACCGCTGCCTACGCCGGTTGACACGTTGAAGCTTTCAACCAGGCTATCGTCGGTGCTCCGGTAAAGTCCGAGGATGCCAGCACCTGACTGCACGTTGCGATCGAAGATCAGCACAAGGTTGCTGTCAACCGCGATGTCGGTGGCATTGTCGATGGGGCTGCTGCTGACCAGCGTCGGCGCGGTAGCCGCGACAGTGCTAAACGCCTTACTGACGGTGGTGCCGCCCACGTCGGCCTCGATGGTGTAGGTGTCGGGGGTCAGCGTGCTGGTATCAGCGGTCGCCCAGTTGCCGTCGCTGTCCGCAGTGACAGTGAAACTGGCCACCGGATTGTTGCTGCTGTCCTTGACGACCACGTTGACTGTCGCATTTGCCGTGGCGGTGCCGATGATGGCTATGGTGTCGTCACGCGTCACGAAGTCGGCTACGATGCCAGTATCCGTGGAAATACTGTCGATCGCCACCACGGCCGTCTTGTCGTGCGTAAAGGTGTAGACATCGGTGTAATTAATGCCAGCCGTGTCCACGTAAGTTGCCGTGACGGTGAGGGTGCCATTGGCGAGGCTGCTCAGATTGAGGGCATCAAGCGCCCAGCTTCCGTCAGCTTGGACAATGGCCTTATCCGCGAGGGTGGTGTTGCCATCGGTGATCGTGACCGCGATCGTGTGGCCGACAGCGATGTTCTGGCTGGAACCACTGATGACGACATTGTCGTCTTCGACTGTATCCAGAACGCTGCCGATGGCCACCCCGGAAGATGTCGGTTCGTCCACATCGACACTGGCGGCATTCGGGTCAATAGTCAGCGTCTGGCCGATGGTGGTACTGTTACCAACAGCATCGGTTCCGGTGACCCGCACCCCGACGCTACCGAACAAAGTATCGGTGACGATGACCGACCAGGTGCCATCTGTCTGTACGGTCGCGTTATAGGTGTACTGGTCGCTCCAGTCCCCGTCATTGTTGGGATCCACGTCCACGGCCAGTGTGGTGCCGGACGGCAGATCCGTGGTGCCGGTGATCTCCGGCGTGCTGTCCGGTGTGCGTACCGGCGAGGTGATACCGATCGCCGGCGCCTGGGTATCCACATTCAGGTTCTGAGTGTCACTGCCCACATTGCCGGCCGGGTCTGTTGCCGAGGCTGTAATGGGTACGGCTCCAGACAGGCCGCCGCTGGGGAAGCTACCGCTGGCAGGCGTTGATGTGCCTGTATCTAGGGACCAGTTGCCGCTTCCATCCAAAGTGGTCTGATAGATCAGATCGGTGTTGCCATCGTTATCGACATCCAGGGTGACGCTGACGATAGTGCCCCCGGGCAAGCCACTGGAAGAGCCGGAGATGACCGGCGTCGCATCGTTTGTGGCACCGGTACCGGAGCCGCCATAGCTGGTGATATCCAGCGACGCAGCGGTATCGATCAGCAATTCTCCGGTGGTGATATCGGTGTTGCTGCTGCCGCCCCGGCTCACCGTGGCGGTGACGTCGTAGCTGCCGTCGCCTGGTGCGGAGGCCAGGGTGAGCGACCAGTCGTTGCCGCTGATATTAAGGTTGCTGTTGGCCTCCGAATAGGTGGTGCCGTCGATGACCACCGACAGGGTATCGCCGACGATGTTGGTCCAAGTGCCGCTGACTATGGGTGTTGCATCGTTGGTGGTCAGTCCCGTTACCGACGGCTTGTTCAGGCCCACCACGGAGGTGCTGTTACCGTAGGCATTGGTGGCGGTAGCCGTGACCTTGGCATCGGGTGCCAGCCCACCCGAAGGCAGGCTGCCGGCAGTCGGCGTGGCGCTTTCTAGGTCGATACTCCAGGTGCCGCCGGACTGCACCACGGCGGAATAACTTATGTCGGTTCCTCCATTATTGTCGGTGTCGATGGCAATGACGACGGGCGCCCCGGGGGGCAGACTGGTGGTACCGCCGAGTACGGGGCTGGTGTCGCTGGCCAGGTTGTCGGTGTTGATTGTCACGCTCGGCGCCGCGGCCGCGCCGGTGGTGTCGAAGGACTGGATGCTGCTTGCTGCGATGTTGCCGCGACCGGTATTGGTGCCTGTGGCGGTGTTGTCGGCAACGCTGACACTGATGCTGCCGCTGGAGCTAGCGGTAGGCGTGACCACCAAGTTATAGGTATCGGCCGTGACCTGGGTGAAGGTGCCCTTGCTGCCGCCGGTCACCGTGATATCGGAAACATCAAATCCGCTCACCCCCTCATTGAAGGTGAAGGTAAAGGTGACCTCGCCGGTAGCAGTGCCCGGCACATCATCAGTGATCGTCAGTGCCGGCCGAACCAGCGAGAGTGTCGGCAGGGCGACATCCTGAATGGTAATGCTGCCGTCGGGGGCTGTCGCCGTCACGGTCAGCGGGCCGTTGGCCAGGGTCTGGATATCAGCATTGCTGAGCATTGCGGACCACGCCCCCGATGAGGCGGTTGTGGACAGGTTGACTGTCATCGTCCCGTCAGATACCGCCAGGCTGACCGTCAGGGTGCCGGTGAGCGTGGTGCTGCCGGCGATGGTCACCCCGGAGCCGATCTCATCCGCGGTGATCAAATCGTCGGTCGCGATGGTGCCAATGCTGATGGTGTTGGTCGACGCATTGGCCGCAACAAACTGGTTCCACTGGATCTGTTGGCTGATATTGCCCGCCGCATCGGTGTGAGTCGTGGTGGGTTGGACCTTGACAATAACGTTGCCGTTCGGGCCGCTGACCAGGTTTCCGGATGTTAAGGCTGTCCAGTCACCGTTGGCATCGGTAGTCACGGTCCCCGTCCAGACGGTGGAGGTATCCGTATCATTGCGTACGGTGACGGTCAGCTGGGTATTGGTGAGTTCGCTGCTTCCGATGATCACGCCGCCATTCTTCTTAATCTCGCTCGGCGAAGTATTGAAGATGCGGGGCGCTAGCTTGTCATGCACTACCGAAGTGTCGGTATCTGATGCATTGGTGCCGGACAGGGTTGCGGTCACCGTCAAAGAACCATTATCCAACGACGAAAGATCCAGCCCGGTTGCCGACCAGGTTCCGGCGCTTACGCTCACACCGTTGGCCGTCACCGTGTTGCCATTGGCGTCGGCGATCACCAGATCCACGGCATTGCCGCCGCTCGCCGTGCCGGATACCGTGACCGCATCATCCTCGGTTATGTTTAGGTAAGCGCTTCCGCTGCCCCCGTTATCCACCTGTGCGTAGGCATCGGAAATGGCGGTACTGGAGATGGTGTCGATCGTTACCGTGGGTGCGGTAATGCTCAAGACCTGGGCATCGGAGACGCTTCCACTGCTGTCGCTGGCCAAGATGCCCACGTCACCTACGAATCCGCCGCTGGGCATCTGCCCAGCAATGGGCTGGACCGAACCAGTATCGAGCGTCCAATTGCCACCGCCATCTGGCACGACGGAAAAGGTGACGGCGTCAGACAGATCACCGTCGTTGCCGGGATCGAGTCGCACCACCACGAACGCGCCGGCGTTCTGCGAGGTACCCTCGATGAGCGGCGTTGTGTCGCTGCCACTGGCGCTGGCTCCCCCGTTTATGCCTACCGCGACAACCGGGGTGCTGGTAATCGCGAGTTCATTGCTTGTACTGTCGCTGACGTCGCTGCTGGCACGTGTGACCGTAGCCGTTACCTCGTAGGTGTTGCCAATGGTTAGGGCGTTGCCACCCGGGATGGTGAGGCTCCAGCCGGTGGTGGTCGTGGTGAGGTTGCCGTCGCCGTCGGTATAGGTCACGCCGTCAATCGTTACCGTCAGCGCGTCGCCGGAGATCTGGGTCCATTGGCCGCTGACCGTTGGCGTGGTGTCGTTGGTGGACAGGGCATTTACCGTGGGTGCATTGAGCGCGTTGGCCGAAGCCGTGTTGCCCGACGCGTCGGTAGCAGTGGCCGTCACTTTGGCAGAAGGCGGGATGCCCCCGCTGGGAAGGGTACCGCTGACCGGCGGCACGGTGCCGGTATCCAGTGTCCAGCTGCCGTCTGCCGCGACCGCCAATTGGTAGGTGACAACGTTGTTGGTACTGACGTCGTTATCCGGATCGACCGTGACCGTGACGATCGAGCCTTCGGTCAGGTCGCTGGTACCGGCAAGAACGGGTGTCGTATCGTTGATCGACGTGCCAGAGCTGACCGCAAGCGTCGGGGCGGTCGCGTCGTGCAGAACAGCGGTCGAATCGCTCGTGGAGCCACTAATCAGGGTACTGCTATTATCGCCGTCCACCAGGTCGGCGCTGGCGGTCAGGTTGCCATCACTCAATCCCGACAGGTCGATACCGCTAACGCTCCACGTGCCGCCAGTGGCCTGGGTCCACCGGGTGACGCTGCTGCCGCCATCACTGACCTCGAGCTTGACCCAGGTGCCATCGCTGACGGTTGCCGAAACCGTGCCCGAGAGGGTCAATGCATTGTCTTCAATATCGTTCACGATGTTGTCACCGGCGATCGGGCCATCGATAAACACCGACGGGCCGGCACTGACCGGATCGGCAGGGGACATCGGGTCGGTATAGGTGCCAAGACTATCGAAGGTAGCGTTCTTGTCGTAGCTGCTGCCAACACCGGCCAAGTCACCGTTAATGGGACCCGCCTGTGTCTGGGTGAATGCAACGTATTGCACCACGGTATCTTTGGTGAAACCCTGGATGCCGGTGGTGCCGCGTGGGCCGGTGATACCCTTGCGATCCGTGGGCGAAGGTTGGGCCAGTACGGTTGCCACGTCCGCGAGGGGCACTTTGAAGCTGACGAACAAATCCGTCTTGCCGTCGTCACCGAGGTCATTGTCGCCGTTCCAGTGCGGATCGTTGAAGCTGCTCACCGCCTCTGCCAGGTAGGGCGTGCTCTCGAACGGATACACTCCGTTATTGGGGAGCCACCCAGGGGGGAGCATGGTGGTGGAAGTGGTACTCGGCGAAGTGTTCAGGTCGGTGCCGGGATCCATCAAGCGGACAGCCTGCGTGTTGTTGCGCCCATCCACGGAAATGAATAAATCGACCTTGCCGTCCAGGTTTGCGTCCATGCCGATCACCGCGACGCCGCCGAATGTGGTCGAACTGGTCGGGTTATCGATGCGTAGTCGGTAGGAAAGCCAGTCGTCGCCGGCATAGTCCGGCGTGCCATTATCATCGTAGGCGGCATAGACACTGGCGTGGCTTGTATCTCCAATGAGATCCGTATCCGCGGCGCCAGCCTGAGAATCGCCGCTTTCGTCGAACGCCGTGCCCATCATGATGGGTGTCCATCCCGTGCTGCTAGAAAGGCTGACGGTGGCGAGTATTCCTTCATAGTCCAGCCGGGTCTGCCCGATGACAGCGATACCGCCTTCTACGGCCCCTGCGTTGTATTCGAGTTCCCAGTCCCCTCCGAGGTTCGCCGAGCCGGTCGCATCTGTCGAAGCGGCAACATCGGCACCGGTCAGCTCAGCCAGGGTGGTAACGAAATCGATGCCCGACTCGCCTTCGGCGATATTGCAGCCATACAGCAGGATATCTGCCGACTCGTTCAGCGCTGCGCCAATTTGCGCGAGTTCGTGCTGCAGGGCCGGCAGTGTAGAACGGGTCAGCAGACTGCTGCCGAGCCCTGCCTCACCCTGCGCGCCATGACCGAGAATATGCAATGCAACAATATCGTGCTGCCCATTGAGTACGGACAACATCTTGTCGATGCCACTCTCGCCTTGCTCTATCACGACCACGTCGATGCCAGGGGCGATGCCGTCTACCAGGGTTTGCCAGTCGGGTAGGCGTGCGTCTATGAACGCGATCTCCCTCGGCGCTGGCGGTTGCGTCGCAGCAGGCGCAAGCAGTTGATCGCCCTCATGACCATGCATCGGATCAACTTCGCCGGTGGCCGCCTGGGTTGCAGTCTCCACCACAGTTTCCGCCGCGGCACCATCGAACATCAGCCGTTGTTCCAGCTTCATGAGCTGCGGCACGCTGCGATTGAGCTGGCGACGAGACTTGGGACCTTTTGCTTTGCTGAACATAACTGCTTCCTGGACGATGAGCGAAGGGTTTTAGTCTTGGCGTTTCGGCGCGAGCAGAATGCGGCCACTCATGCCTGCAATCAGTTCCGGGTAATTCCCATCAATGACGCCGACCGCTTTGATGGACTGACTGACCGGGTCAGCCCTGGCGGCTATGCGCAGCAGCTTTGCCGGATAGGTTTTTTTGGTATCCTCGATAAGTACCTCGAACCTATGACCGGGCTTGAGCCAAACCAACCAGCGCGACGGCGCGATGAACTCGAGTTCCAGGGCGCTATCATCGAAGATTTCCAACAGCGGTTGGCCGGCCTGTACGAACTGCTGTTCACGCGCCTTCTGCTCTGCTACACGGCCGTCGTAGGGCGCGTTCAAGCGGCACTTCTGTAGTGTGACCTCCAGAAACCGCACATCGGCACGTGCCTTCATCATTTCGGCTTCGCTGTTGCGCAGTTCCACTTTCCCAATCGCATTCAGATCCGCAAGCCGCTTGTTGCCTTGCCAAGTGTTTTTCGTCGCTGAGAGCTGTGCGCGCGCCTTGCTCAGCTGCGCTGCCTGCAAGGAACAATCGAACTCAACCAGGGGCTGACCGGCCTCGAAGCGCTCGCCCTCTTTCACCGAGATCCGCTTTATCTTTGCCGCCAGCTCGGAGGACAGGGTGGTGAAGCGCTGCGGTGACAGCTGTGCGCGCATTTCCAGTCGATCCAGCGCGTAGACCTCGGAGGCTGCATGACGCTCGCTCGAGGACGCCATGGACGCCCCGCCTATCAACAGGAATCCGCAAACAAAATGACCGAGGTGGCGAAAGCGGCGTGACACAAGTTTTTTCCTCAGCTCTGGCTAATTTTCCGGCAGGGATGCGGAAGCCGGCAGGACGCGGCGCCACGTCGCCTCTGGCCTGGCCATCGCGTTGATGTGTTGATTCTCTTCGCTGGGAGGCCATGCCCACGGCGATTCCGAATTCGGGACTGCATTTACGTCGGGGGTATTGGCGTTGGAGAATTCACCGATACCCCGCTGGTACCGACCGGCGGCAAGAGCCTTTCGGTAACCGCCAGCGACGCCACCTACAGCGTCACGCAGGACCTCAACGGCAATTGGAGCCTGGACCTCGGCAGCGCGCACCGGCGTTACCTTCCGGGCGGCGATGTTGACGCAGTCGTTGTATAGTCCGCCGCCCTTCGATCCGCACGACGACAGCAGTGTGCCTTGGACCGGCCACATAAAGCCACCGGCCCCGGGGGAAAGCCTTTTCAGTCGGGCGCTTAGGGTCGACGGCGGCTTCGGGTTGGCGGCAGGCGGTGGTTGGGGGATGGATGCCTTCTGCACCTTAACAGGACGGTTCTTGACCGCGATCAGGTTCTTTTCGGCGGGCGCCTGCGATTTTTTCTTCGTCTTCTTAGCCGGTTCCAGCTTGTGTCGGGCGACAACTTTGGGCGCTGGGGCGGCGTTTTCCGGCGTTGCCAAGGCATGGGCCTTAGTGTGTTTGGTCTTGGTCTGGCTTTGCCGAGTATCAAGTCTCTGGGCGACTAAGGTTTCGGTTCGGGGCCGCGACTTCGTTTTGCCCAGCTGGGGCAGAACAAGCTTCTGGCCGGGATAGAGCTTGTAGCCAGCTGTGCGGAGGAGGTTGGCCTTGATGATCCGCTTGGGCGGAATGCCGAATCGGCGCGACAGGCGATAGACCGTGTCTCCCGAGCCGACCACGTAATAGCGGGTCTCAGGTACGCGCAACTCTTGTCCCAGCTTTAGCTTGAAGGGCGGCTTGAGGCCGTTGGCCCGAATGAGGGCGCGCAACGGAATCTTGTGCCGGCGCGCGATGGCGTAAAGGGTATCGCCGCGGTGCACGCGCGCACGCGCCTCGCGGTTCATCGCTTGGCGCCCCGCGATCATGCTTATGGCCGGTTCCCCGGTTTTGAGCAGCGCTCTGGTGACGGCGGCAATCGGTGGCGCGCGGACCGATGAATCAGCGGCGGGCAGCGTCGCCACCTTCACTTCGAGTGTCGCGGCAAACGTCGGCGCGGGCGCCGCCTGGTCACCGTGAACAGCGTGGTGAGCAACCGGCCCAACGGGGTTCGCCCAGCGCTCGAGAAAGTGATGGATCTGCTGCTTCAGCTCCGGCAGTTCAGTGTCATCCAGGCTGCCGATGCGGGGTTCCACACCAAGGCTGGCCTGGACCCGGCTAGCCGCCTCTTGCACCTTGGCCATCGCGTGGTAACGACGCATCGAGCTGAGAATGGTGGTCACGCTTGCGGCGATGCGGTCGAGGTTGCTCGCCGTCTGGGTTTTTTCCCGGCTAAGCGCCAATTCCGACAGGCGGCGGTCCACATCGTAGATGGCGTCAGCGCGTTGCCACTGGCGCATGGCGTCGCCGTACTGGTGTCGCGCAAGGTGCACTTTGGTCAGCAGGGCCATCTGCAGCGCCATGCGTCGCGCCTCGGCGAGTTTTACACCCATCTCGGCTACCTTCATGCGACTGGGTGCGGACAAGAGGTTGAGTAGGTTTAAGCTGACCGTCAGGCCAGCATTCTGCCACTGTTGATTAATCAGGTACTTGTCATCATCGTGGTTGAGGCCGTATTCGAAACTGATGCCGGGTAGCAACTTTATCAGCGCCTTGCGTGTCTCCAGCGTGGCGATGCGCACGTTGTAAAACTGTTCGCGCAGTTCGGCATTCTGACTGAGTGCCAGCTCTTCCATTCGCTCGATGGTCATGGCAAGTGGTGCAGGCTGCGCTGTGGCCGGTTCCGCGAGCGGGATCTCGCTGCCAATCGGCGCACCGATGAGGTCAGCCAGCTCGATGCGGGCCGCTGACAGTTCCCGGTCGACGTTCTCCAGCAATCGAAGATTTTCCAGCAGGTTGCGCTGGTAACGTAGTGCCTCACCGGGTGAACGGACACGTTCTTCCGCGATCTTCCGGGAGAACGCCAGGGCCTGTTCTGCCTCCTTGATTGTGGCCTTCACCAAGTGCCCAAGTTTCTGCGCGGCGACGGCACGCCAGTAGACGGTCCGCACCTCCTGAATAAGGGTATGCATTGTCTTGCGGCGGCGCTCGCCTGCCACCAACAGACGGTCGGCGTTTTGCTTGGCAGTGTAATAGCTAGCTCCGAAGTCGAGCAGGTTCCAAGTCAGGCCGATATCAGCCATCATGCGCGACCGCTCCGAAGAAATATAGGGGTTGGCCAACGACGGTAGCCCGGTGACCGAATCTATGGCGTCGCGGATGTTCTCTTCATCGCGCCAGGTGTAACCGGCATTGGCGAGCAGCTTGGGCAATATGTCGAATCGGCTCGTATCAAGTTGCCCCAGGGCCAGGGCCTGCTCGAGCATGCGAATGCGGTGCTGCGTGTTGTACTTGAGGGCGCGTGCGATCGCCTCTTCCAGTGTCAGTGGCGAAGTGATCGGTGGAATACCTGCGCGTGCCGCTGTCCGATCGGCGCGGTTGATGCGATCCAACTCATCAGGCGACAGCGGTTTGGGCGCCGTGGCGCAAGCACTCAACAGCGTCACTAATGCCGCTACTGTGAGCAGTGAACCCATTCGGGAATGTAGTCGCCGAAATTGCCTGAAATGCTCGAAGATCGTGTCCATTCCTTCCTCGGCAAGCCAAGCCTCCCTTCAAATTTGGAAGCTCCTTCCTGCTGTTTCGATGCCCCAAGGACCACCGTTCGGTTATTTGGTCAATTTCTCGGACATATTGAGGGTAACTTGAACGCACTGCGCAACAGGGCATCGGGCGAAGCCGAAAAGGTCAAGGCGTCCGGGCGAAAGGCCCCATACGCAGGGCTTTCCGGGTCTTAGACGGTGAGTGCCACTGGTAGCTGATAGACATGATTGGGACGCTCTCCATTTCCAAGTGACGAAAATAATTGATGTTATCGAGGGCTCGAATTCCTGCACTCCCGTCAATATTTGGGCACCCTTATTTTTTGTGTGTTTAATGGAACTGGGTTAATAAATCGTAAACGTGACTTATCTACATTAATGTAAATAATGTACATATTAGGCCATGGCGAGAAATAAGAACTGTGATGCGCCCGCTCGTTATGAATTGGACAAGGTGTTGTATGATTAACTGGCCGACCTGAGCGTGGGCTAAAGGGGAGTTCCGATCAGTTGCCCCATTAGTGAGGCGCTAGAACAATACACCCCCAAAAAAAAGCGCGTCCTGAGCATCTGGCGGCCCCCGGACCACCCTGACGCGCGGCGAGGCGTCCATTGATGACCTTGAATGGTTCGCCTTAATGCTTGAACGGCAGCTAGAAGAATCGCCTCATCACGTAACTGAAAAGGACCAGCTCCGTAAGTGGCAGGAGTGGACTCGGCAGCCCATGACCCTGACCTTGGGTGTCCTCCAAAACAAACGCACTGCCGAGAGAAAACGTGAGGGGATTTGGCGGATTATCGAGGACAACGCCCGCTTGGTTGTAGGTGCTGCGCTCGCTGCTATTTTTGGGGTGCTTGCTCTTTTATGGATGACCAGCGCCTAGGCCCTTCATCGTTTTCCTCGGACATATCCGGTGCCCAAACACCCGAAAAAAAGACGGCTCTCACCGACCGTCCCGCGGTTTTCGACTGGGACACATAGAAAGCTACCCCCTAGCCTTAGATGGGTGCTGTTACCCATAAAGTTACCCAAAGAGGCGTTTTCCGTGGGCACAAGGCAACCAACCTATTGAAAAAATGGGGCGAGTGATGGGATTCGAACCCACGACTTCCAGATCCACAATCTGGCGCTCTAACCTACTGAGCTACACCCGCCACAGGGTCATCGAAATAGGCCAAACAAGTAGGGGATTGCCCGCGTCCCGTCAAGGCCACAGCATCCGCGGATTGCGTGGTTTTCAAACCGCTTCTGTCTAGTGTATAAGCGTGATGCATAAATATTGGGCAAATGGCCGCACCCGATAGGCGCGGCGCCACCCCCAATGCCCTATAATTCATTGAATCACTGTGGAAATCCGGGTTGGCATGGCACATGCTAACCCCTTGGAGACGTCCCAGACCTGATCCAACCTCCGGAAACCAGGAACCCATAAAGACATGAAGAAGATCGAAGCAATCATCAAGCCCTTCAAACTCGATGAAGTGAAAGAAGCGCTTCATGAGGTCGGGCTGCAGGGCATGACCGTGACCGAGGCCAAGGGCTTCGGCCGCCAAAAGGGCCATACCGAACTTTACCGCGGCGCCGAATACGTCGTCGACTTCCTGCCCAAGGTAAAGATCGAAATCGTGATGGAGGATTCGCTGGTGGATCGCGCCATCGAAGCCATCACCCAGGCGGCCCGAACCGGACGCATCGGCGACGGCAAGATTTTCGTCTCAACCATCGAAGAAGTCATTCGCATCCGCACCGGCGAAACCGGCGCAGAGGCGGTGTAGGTCCCCTCGCCCGCCGCCGCCGCGAACGGGCGGCGGCAAAGGCGTGCGCCACGAACCCATCGATAACCAAGGCCAACATTAAGGAAAGCTGTGACCATGTCCGACGATGTCAACAACGTCCTGAAGATGATCGAGGAAAACGACGTCAAGTTCGTCGATTTCCGTTTCACCGATCCGAAAGGCAAGTGGCAGCACACCGCCCAGACGGTGGAAACCATCAACGAGGAAATGCTCGAGGAAGGCATCATGTTCGACGGTTCCTCGATCGCCGGCTGGAAGGCGATCAACGAATCCGACATGACCCTGTTACCCGACGCCGCCACGGCGCGGATGGATCCCTTCACGGCGCAGCCCCAGCTGATTGTGTTCTGCGACGTATTGGAGCCCTCCACCGGCCAGCCCTATTCGCGCGACCCGCGCTCGACGGCCAAGAAGGCGGAGGCCTACATGGCTTCCAGCGGCATCGGAGACACCGCCTATTTCGGGCCCGAGGCCGAATTCTTCGTGTTCGACAGCGTCCGCTTCGGCACCAATCAGGAACACACCTTCTATAAGCTGGACTCCGAGGAAGGCCCGTGGGCCAGCTCCTCGGAATTCGAAGACGGCAATTTCGGTCACCGTCCGGGCCCCAAGGGCGGCTATTTCCCGGTGCCGCCGGTCGATTCGATGACCGACCTGCGCGCCGAAATGACCACCGTCATGTTGGAAATGGGCCTCAGCATGGAAAAGCACCACCACGAGGTGGCGCCGTCCCAGAACGAGCTGGGCCTCAAGTTCAACTCCTTGCTGGCCGCGGCGGACGAACTGCAGGTCTACAAGTACGTGGTCCACATGGTGGCCCATTCCTATGGCAAGACCGCGACCTTCATGCCCAAGCCGGTGTTCAACGACAACGGATCGGGCATGCACTGCCATCAGTCGATCTGGAAGGACGGCAAGAACACCTTCGCCGGCTCCGGCTATGCCGACCTGTCGGAGACCGCCCTGCATTACATCGGCGGCATCATCAAGCACGCACGCGCCATCAACGCCTTCGCCAACCCCACGACCAACAGCTACAAGCGCCTGGTTCCCGGGTTCGAAGCGCCGGTGCTGTTGGCCTATTCCTCGCGCAACCGCTCGGCGTCGTGCCGCATTCCCCACGCCACCAGCCCCAACGGCAAACGCGTCGAGGTCCGCTTCCCGGACCCCTCCGCCAACCCGTATCTCGCCTTCGCGGCGATGCTGATGGCGGGCCTGGACGGCATCGAGAACAGAATCGATCCCGGCGATGCCATGGACAAGGACCTCTACGATCTGCCGCCCGAGGAACTGGTCAACGTTCCGACGGTTTCGGGGTCCCTGCGCGAGGCGCTCGATTCGCTGTGGGCCGACAAGGACTTCCTCATGAAGGGCGACGTCTTCACCGAGGAACAGATCAAGGCCTATTGCGATCTGCGCTGGGAAGAGGTGGTGACCTTCGAGCAGGCCCCCCACCCGGTCGAGTTCCAGATGTATTACAGCGTCTGAACCGCAACCTATCGGTACGCGCGAGCCGGCCGCCCCCAGGTGGCCGGCTCTTTCTTTGGCGGACCCACAATATCTAGGCAAATCCCGGCGAATACCCCCACATGGTGCTTGCAGAGCGCCGGGAGCCCCCCTATACCATAGGAGACCCGCGCGGCGCCGTCCCGGTGCCGGATCCAGCGCGGGATCGGTTTTTTTCGCGACGATTCGGAGTGTTTTTCAATGGCGGATCTGTTTTCCGGGAGCCGGGCGCCCAAGCCGCGAGGCAAGACCAAGTCGGCCTATTCCGCCAAGGATATCGAGGTTCTCGAGGGGCTGGAGCCGGTCCGCCGCCGGCCCGGAATGTATATCGGCGGCACCGATGCCACCGCCCTGCACCACCTTGCCGCCGAAGTCCTGGACAACGCCATGGACGAAGCGGTGGCCGGAGAAGCCTCGCGCATCGAGCTTTCTCTGGAAGCCGGCAACTGGGTCACGGTCAGCGACAACGGCCGCGGTATTCCGGTCGACCCGCATCCCAAGTTCAAGAACAAATCCGCCCTCGAGGTCATCCTGACCACCCTTCATTCGGGCGGGAAGTTTTCTTCCAATGCCTATGAGACCTCGGGCGGCCTGCATGGCGTCGGCATCTCCGTCGTCAATGCCCTGGCCGACGAGCTGACCGCCGAGGTGGGCCGGGACGGCAAGCTCTGGGTGCAGACCTACTGCCGGGGAAAGCCGACCTCCAAACTCAAGAGCGCCGCCGCCAAGAAAAGCCGAGGCACCGTGATCCGCTTCCATCCGGCCCCGGAAATCTTCGGCGAAGACCTGGCCTTCGAGCCGGGCCGCCTGTTTCGCATGGCGCGGGCCAAAGCCCATCTCTATCGCGGCGTGGAAATCCACTGGAAAACCGACGAAAGCCTGATCGGCCCGAAGGACCCGACACCGGCCAAGGCGGTGCTTCATTTTCCCGGCGGGCTGGCGGATTTTGTCGACGAGGCCCTGGGCGAACGCCGTTCGCTCACGCCCGCGCATTTCACCGGCGAGGCCAAGCTGGCCAACGGGTCGGGCGAGGAAGGCCGCGTCGAATGGGCGCTGACCTGGCCGGCGGACGGCGACGGCGCCATCGATTCGTACTGCAACACGGTCCCCACGCCCCAGGGCGGCAGTCATGAAAGCGGCCTGCGCACCGGCTTGCTGCGCGGCATCAAGGCCTATGGAGAGCTGACGGGCAACCGCAAGGCGGCCCAGATCACCGCCGACGATGTGATGGAAGGCGCCCTGGGGGCGCTCTCGGTGTTCATCCGCAATCCGCAGTTCCAGGGTCAGACCAAGGAGAGGCTCGCCAATCCGGGCGTCACCCGCATGCTGGATGCCGCCATCAAGGACCATTTCGACCATTGGCTTTCGGGCGATCCGACCACCGCCAACCTGTTGCTCGAAGCGATCGTCGAACGGACCGAAGAACGCCTTGCCCGGCGCCGGGACCGGGAACAGAAACGCAAGACGGCGACCCGCAAGCTGCGCCTGCCCGGCAAGCTCGCCGATTGCTCCGCCGCCACCACCGAAGGCACGGAGATTTTCCTGGTCGAGGGCGATTCCGCCGGCGGCTCGGCCAAACAGGCCCGCAACCGGGCGACCCAGGCGGTGCTGCCGCTGCGCGGCAAGATCCTCAACGTGGCGACGGCGACCAGCGAGAAGCTTCACGCCAATCAGGAGATCACCGATCTCACCCAGGCGCTCGGCTGCGGTACCGGCCCTCGGTTCGATGTCGACAAGCTGCGCTATCAGCGGGTCATCATCATGACCGACGCCGATGTCGACGGGGCGCACATCGCCTCGCTCCTGATGACCTTCTTCTACCGCGAGATGCTGGGCCTGATTCAGGCGGGACGGCTTTACCTGGCGGTGCCGCCGCTCTATCGGCTGAGCCAGGGCGCCGACGTGATCTATGCCCGCGACGACGCCCATAAGGACGAACTGGTCAAAACCACCCTGACCGGCCGGGGCAAGATCGACATCAGCCGTTTCAAGGGACTTGGGGAAATGCCGCCGGCCCAGCTCAAGGAAACCACCATGGCGCCGGAGACACGGACCCTGCTGCGGGTCACGATTCCCGATGCCGCGGTCAAGGAGACGGCCAACCGGGTCGAGGCGCTGATGGGCCGCAAGCCGGAACTTCGCCTTCGCTTCATCCAGGAGCACGCGCGGGAAGCCGCCGACCTCGACGTCTGAAGCCTCCGGAAACCTTCGGGGCCCACACCGGCGCCCGCCGCGCGGGCGATCACGATATTCTGATCACCGGGCCATTGGGGTTGGGCGTAGACTGCGCCACGGCCATATGCTGGCCTTGATTTCGGGCCATCATGGACCATGTCAATTCTTCAACCTGCCGGAGAGATCTGACATGTCCCTCAAACCCCTTCTTTCGCTGGTTTTGGCGGCGGCGACGCTGGGCGCCTGCAGCGGCGTTCACCTGCAATCCGAAGTCGCCCCCTCGACCTACGATTACCAGAACTTCACCCTCTACCACGCCGGGCGGGACACCCTGGTCGAAGTCCAGGGCAATCCCTTCAACATGAACTCCGCCGTCTTCGCGAAGGCCGTGACGGACCATATGCAGGGCGCCAATTTCGGGCGGCCGACCAATTTCACGACCACCCCCGGCCCGAGCGCCGAGCGAAAAATGCGCGTCGTCATGGCTTTCAATTCGGCGGCCGATAGCCAGGATCTTTGTACCGCGGGTTTCCAGCCCGGCGCCGTGGGCAGGGTTCTCAGCCTCAAGGCTACCTGGTGCTTCGCAGACCGTGCGGATTCATGGGTCGATGCGACGCTGGACGGGGTCACGTCCCCGCAACACCCCGGGTTCCATGACATCATTCAGGAAGTGGTGCTGAACCTCTTCCCGCCGCAAATGGATACGGAAACGATCAGGGACGGGGGCGGCGACGATATCCCCAGATGATTTGCCTCTTCAGGCGCCGAATTGGGCCGATATTTATCACGGTATTTACAAGGGGCGGTTTTTTGCCCCTTGTTTTTTTGACTTTTTTTACCAAATTAGTTTCAACTTCCGCCGGCATTGATTAATGTTGGCCCGCGCGCCGATGGGCGGCGCCCGCAGGACAGTACTTTAGAGACGTTTTTTTGACGCTGATACCGACTACATGACATTCCGAGAGCTTGGCCTTTCCGACGAGGTTCTAAAAGCCGTCGCCGACGCAGGGTACGAGCACCCCACACCGATCCAGGAACAAGCCATCCCGCAGGTTCTCATGGGCCGCGACATTCTGGGTTGCGCCCAGACCGGCACCGGCAAGACCGCCTCCTTTACCCTGCCGATGATCGACATCCTGGCCCAGGGCCGGGCCCGGGCGCGCATGCCGCGCTCGCTGATCCTGACGCCGACCCGGGAGCTGGCGGCCCAGATCGCCGAAAATTTCGAGATCTACGGCAAGTACAACAAGCTCGCCATGGCACTCCTGATCGGCGGCGAAAACTTCGGGCCGCAGATGGAAAAGCTCGACCGCGGGGTGGACGTCCTGATCGCCACGCCGGGCCGGCTGATCGACCATTTCGAACGCGGCGGGCTGCTGCTGACCGACGTCAAGATCCTGGTCATCGACGAAGCCGACCGCATGCTCGACATGGGCTTCATCCCCGATGTCGAGCGGATCGTCTCCTTCCTGCCCAAGATCCGCCAGACCCTCTTCTTCTCCGCGACCTTCCCGCCCGAGGTCAAGCGCCTTTCCGACAGCTTCCTGATCAATCCCAAGCAAATCACCGTCTCCCCCAAGATCTCCACCGCCGAAACGGTCCAGCATTTCCTGGCGCCGACGCGGTCCAAGGACTTTGAAAAGCGTGAGACCCTGCGCCGCATCCTGAAGGCCGAGAAGGTCAAGAACGCGCTGATCTTCTGCAACCGCAAGCGCGACGTGGATGTCGTGGCCCGCTCGCTCAAACGGCACGGGTTCCTGGCCGCCGCTCTCCACGGCGACATGGCCCAGTCGGCGCGGACCGAGACGCTGGAGGCCTTCAAGGCGGGCGACATAACTTATCTGGTGGCCACCGACGTGGCCGGCCGCGGGATCGACATCGTCGGCCTGTCTCATGTGTTCAACTTCGACGTCCCGTTTCACGCCGAAGACTAGATCCATCGCATCGGCCGCACCGGCCGGGCCGGTGCCGGCGGCCGCGCCATAACGCTCGCAACCCGGGCCGAAGACAAATACGTCGCCGCCATCCAGAAGCTGATCGGCAAGACCATCCCGCCTCTCGAAGGCGCCGGCGCAGCGGCGGAGGTCGGGGATGCGGACGCAGAAACCGAAGCGGCCGCACCAGACGCCGGCGGCGCCGGGCGGGACCGGCCCCGGTCGCGCAGACGCCCGCGCAAGGCGAAAGAAGGGTCCGCCCCCAGCCGCACCCAAGGCCGGGCGGCACGCGGCGAGGACAAGCCTAAACGGGGACCACAAACGGCCGGCGCCAAGGCCAAAAAGCCGAGCGAGCCGAAGGACACGCCCCGGCGCAAGACCTCCGGGCGCGGCGATGAACCCCAGGTCGGGCTCGGCGACCATGTCCCCGCATTCCTGATGCGGGACCCGCGAAAAAGCGGCTAACACACCCGTTCAATCACATTATTAGAACAGCGTTCAGACGGGGCCCGGCTTCCGATGCCGGCTCCGCCCGGGCGCGCTTGCGCGTCGCTGCGCCCCGCCGCGGCGGGGGCGTCAAATTGATGATATCCGGAATGAAAGGGCGGTTTCCTTAAGTCGTTGTTAATCAAAATTCTTCTAGAGTCCCGGTCACTTTCCTCTCTGGTTATGGGGATTTTAGATACAATTTTAGGCGATTCGGTTTGCGGCTTTGCAGGCGTTTGATTACCATCCACGGTGAGATGTAGTGTGTGGGTCTGCTCAGAACCATAAATATGGTTAATTTCAGGGCAGCATTACTGTCGATGGGGTTGAGGGATGCGGTGGATGATTTGGGCGCGTAACGCGCGGCGGCGTGATTGCCGGGCCGAGGTTTCAACCGGAGATCGCGGGTTTTCCGGCGTTCTGGGGACGACACGGAACTTTTCCAAGAGGTTCGCGCGGGATGAAAGCGGCGCCGTCATCATCCTTGTCGGCCTCGTCATCATCGTGCTTGCGCTGTTCGCCGGCGTCGCCTTCGATTCGGCCCGCGGCTACCTGCTGAAATCCAAACTTTCGGGCGCCCTCGACGCGGCCGGCCTGGCCGGCGGCCGGGTGATGCATCTCACCAATGCGGAGCGCGATGCCGACATCAACGCCTACTTCCAGGCCAATTTCCCGCCGGGCTTCATGGGCGCAACCACCCCGCCCCTGGTGATTGTCGACAACGCCACGGAGACAGAGCCGGCGACCACGTTGACGGTGACCGCCAACGCCTCGGTGGGCACCACCCTGATGCGGCTTCTCGGGATCGACGACATGACCGTCGCCGCCCGCGCGGTGATCCAGCGCCAGGTGCGGGGCCTGGAGGTCGTGATGGTGCTGGACAACACCTATTCGATGAATGGTACCAAGATCGCGGATTTGAGAACCGCCGCCAACAGCCTGGTGGATATTCTCTACGGCGGTCAGGAGACCGTCCCCAACCTGTGGGTCGGCCTGGTCCCCTTCGTCCATAGCGTCAATGTCGGGAATCAGCACGCCGACTGGCTGGTGCAGGCGCCCGCCGGGCCGCCGGCCTTTCCCCATCTTGCCGCTCGTGCCGTCGCCTGCAATCCCAGCGATGACTACGAGGATGTTCCCAACACCAATCGGTGCGAGCAAATCCTGACGACTGCCTTCGATCACGGCAATGGCCCCGACACCACCCTGCCCTTCTACCATTCCAATTACTACGACGGAGGGCCGACCTTCGGCCCCGCCAATATAGGGTGGAAGGGCTGCGTGGAGGCCCGCATCCGGCCCGACGACGGCTCCGACATCAACGACGATCCGCCGAGCGTGCGGGCCTTCCGGCCCTATTTCTATCCCGAATCGCGTTACGACGGCGGCACCGAAGATAATGCCTGGACCGCCGGTGTCACCAGCAACGACGGCGGCACCAGCGGCGCCCGCGGCCCGAATAAGGGCTGCGCCGATCCGATCCTGCACCTGACCCAGCCGAAGACGACCATCAAGAACGCGATCAACGCCATGACCGTGTGGCAATATGGCGGCACCGCCATCAAGCTGGGCCTGGCCTGGGGCTGGCGCGTGATCTCGCCCCGGTGGAAGGGATTGTGGGATCCGGGCAGTCCCAACCTGCCCCTGGACTATGACGAGCCGCTGATGGACAAGGCGATCATCCTGTTGACCGACGGTGAGCATTTCTTCTGGAACCAGGGCCCCCCATCAGGAGGCCACGACGACAAGGGCTATAATTCCCATGGCCGCCTGGATTGGGGACGCCTCCACAACGCGGGCGGGACCGCGATCACGACCAGCGGCGCCGGCGTCGCGGAACTGGACCGGCGCTTGGGCATCTTGTGTCAGAACATCAAGGACGCCAGCGGTAATGGCGTCAGGATCTACACGATCATGCTGGAGATTTCCTCCCCCAGCCTCGAGCCCCTGTTCCGGGGCTGCGCCTCCCAGCCGGAGTTTTACTTTGAATCGCCGAGCTCGAGCGACCTGGAAGCGGTCTTCCAGGCCATCGCCAACGACCTGGCGACGCTGCGGATCGCGCAATAGAAGGTGATCAGGCGGGGCGCATGCGGCCTGACCCGAGACATGAACCGAGAGCCTCATCAGTGGATGTAGCAGATGTTCAAACTGGTTAACGGATTTCGCCGGATGCGCCGCTGCAAGAAGGGCGGTACGGCCATCGAGTTCGCCATCGTCGCGGGGCTGCTGTTCACCTTCCTGTTCGGCATCATCGAATTTGCGATGTATTCGCTGGCAAGCGTCCTGTTGGAAGGATCCATGCGCGAGGCTTCGCGCTTCGGCATCACCGGGTTCACGCCGACGGGCGTCAGCCGGGAAGACCGCATCAAGACCATTGTCGACAACACGACCATGGGCCTGGTGGATACCACCGATGCTTCCTTCAAGCTCGATGTGCTGGTGTACCCAAGCTTTCAATGCATCGGCAAACCGGAACCGTATACCGACACCAATGGCAACGGTAGCTACGATGCGGGCGAGCCCTACACCGATGTCAACGGCAACGGCAAATGGGACGAGGACGTCGGAATCAGCGGCGCCGGCGGTCCGGGCGACGTCGTCCTGTACGCCATCCGCTACGACTGGCCGCTGTGGAGCTATCTGGCGACCCTGATCGGCGGGCCGGATGGGAAACTCCCGTTGAGCTCGAGCATGGCCGTGCTCAACGAGCCGTCCACGGGTGCGACGACCCCGTCCGGCACCACCTGTTGAGGCATCCGATGATCTGCAGAATCCTGAAAGGCCTGAAGCGCAATGAGAAGGGCGTCGCCGCCCTGGAATTCGCGATTTCCCTGCCCTTGATCTTCCTGCTGATGTTCAGCGTGATCGAGGTCACCCGTTTCATCCTGGTGGCCCAGATGGTCACCAACGTGTCGCGCACCGTGGCCGACCTCACGGCACAGGGCGGCGTCACCAGCAAGGCCGACCTCGACAACCTGCTCGACGCGGTCGAATTCGTGGCCCAGCCCTTCGACATGCAGGCCGACGGCAGGGTGATCGTCTCCGCCATCAACCAGGCGATCACGCCGGGAGCGAACCCGAACATCAACTGGCAGGAATGCCAGGGCGATCAGATTGGGGACGCCAGCCAAATCGGTATCCCCGGCAATGTTCCCACCGTGCCCAACGGCATCATCCGGCCCGGTTTCACGGTGATCGCCGCGGAGGCTTATTACAATTTCGAACCGCTGCTGTTCGCCTGGATCATGCCGCCGACAAAAATCTATCGCGCCAATTACTTCCGCACGCGCCTCGGCGGTCTGACCGCGCTTCCCGGCGCCGTCGGCTGCTGAACACCTGGTTGCGGCCATCGCGGTCGTCTTGCCCCATTCCAACCGGGCGTGGTAGGGTATACTTCGATATCTAATCGAAGGCGCCCCCATGGCCGTCACCGTCATACCCCTGTCCTCCGCTTTAGGCGCCGAAATCGGCAACGCCGATATCGCCCGGGGCATCGGTGACGCGGATTTCAAAGACATCCTCGACGCCTGGCACCGATACGGCCTGATCCTCCTGCCGGGGCAAGAGATCGACGAGGACCAGCAGATCGCCTTCGGCGCCCGCTTCGGCACCCTCGCGCCCTGGTCCCGGTTCGCCGCCGACCACGAAGGCGAAAGCGCCAACCCCTATATCATGCTGGTCTCCAACCTTAAGGAGAACGGTGAGTTCGTGGGCTCTCTCCAGGAAGGGGAAATCCAGTTCCATTCCGACGGCATCTATGTCGAGGAGCCGACGGCCGCCACCATGCTCTACGCCCTCCAGCCGACGGCCCACGGCGGCGAAACCGCCTATGGCAACATGTACCTGGCCTATGAGACCTTGCCCGACGACATCAAGGTCCGGATCGACGGGCGCACCGCGATGCACGCCTTCACCTATAACAGCCTGGTCACCGCCGACAACGAGGCCAAGATGGAGGCCGAGGACACGGTCGAGCGGGCCGAACACCCGATGGTGCGCACCCATCCCGTGACCGGACGCAAGGCGCTCTATGTCAACCGCCTGATGACGCGCCACATCTGCGGCATGGATCGGAGCGAGAGCGCGGAGATCCTGAACTTCCTCTACGACCACCTGGAGCGCCCCGAATTCGTCTACGAACACCGCTGGCGCAAGGGCGACGTCCTGCTGTGGGACAACCGCTGCGTGGTCCATGCAAGGCGCGATTTCCCCAGCGACGAAATTCGCATCATGAAACGCCTCACCATCAAGGGCGACCGCCCGTTCTAGAAGGCTTGGCCATGACGCTCTCGATCACCAAATTGACCCCCCATGTCGGCGCCGAGATCGCCGGTGTCGATGCCTCCCGGGAACCCGACGGGGCGACGGCGAAGGCTATCGTCGATGCTTGGCTCGAACACGGCGTTATTGTCATGCGCGGCCAGGATTTGACCGACGACCAACAGGCCGCGTTCGCCGGCCTGTTCGGCACCTTGACCGAGCGCTCCCGCCCGGTGGAGAAGCGCAACGAAGGCAACCGCGGCGAACCGGACGCTTACGCCGGCTATACCATGCTGGTGACCAATATCCGCAAGGACGGCAAGCCCATCGGGTCCCTGCCGGACGGCGACATGATGTTCCATGCCGACCTGGTCTACCGGGAGATCCCCTCGCGGGCGACGATCCTCTATGGGATCGAAACCCCCAAGGCCGGCGGCGATACGCTGTTCGCCTCCCTCACCGCGGCCTATGAGGCGCTGGACGACGAGACCAAGGCGCTGGTCGACGGCAAGTACGCCAAGCAGGGCTATCATTACGGCATCACCCACCGCGAGGATAACGAACCGCTGCAAAGCTACGTCCATCCCTTGGTCCAGGTGATCCCCGAAACCGGCAAGAAGGCGCTGTTCGCAAGCCGCCTGATGACCATGTCCATCGAGGGCATGGACGAGGCCGAGTCCGACGCCCTGCTCGCCCGATTGTTCGACCATATCGAGGACCCGCGCTTCATCTACGCCCACAAATGGCGTCCGGGTGACCTGCTGGTCTGGGACAACCGGACGACGGTCCACGGCCGCACCGACTTCGATCCCAAGGAACGGCGCTTGCTCCGCCGCTTCGCGACAACCGGCGCACGGCCGATCCCGGCCTGAGCCCCGCCCCCATCCGAACGCAGAAAGGGCGGCACCTCGGCGCCGCCCTT
>JAOTVC010000207.1 GCA_029863585.1 Alphaproteobacteria bacterium
CATGCCCGGCGGTTGGAGGATCACCCGCTGGCCCGGCTTGTAGCGGCTGCCGGGGAACTGGAGGTCGCCAAAGCTGTTTCCGGGGCCGCGTGCCCCGCCGCCCGCATCGAGCACGGATAGGTCGACGGTGACCGGCTCGGCGCTGGGACTGCCGATGACCACGGTGCGGTCCTGGGACTGGGCGGGGCCGGCGCACCACGGCGCCAGCAACACGCCCACGGCCGCCCCCAAAAGCAGGGCCAAGCGGTGCCGTGGCGGAACTGCGGACAAAGTCATGACCGGACGACTCCCTGATGCCAAAACGCCGGGAACAGTGGCCGGCCCGTCCCGCGCAAGTTATTCAAATTCCACAATAGACCATGGTGGCCTGGGCAAACAACCGCCTTGCGGGCGGGGCCGCGCATCAGGATGCGGCGTGTTCCTCCGCCTCCAGGATGTCGCGCAACGCGCCATGGATCGAATCGTTGCCCGCGATCACCGAACCCGTGCCGAGGATATCGTCGCCGCCGCCCAGCGTGCAGGCGAAGCCGCCCGCCTCGCGCACCAGGATGAGACCGGCGGCAAGGTCCCAGGGGCCGAGGCTTTCCTGCCAATATCCCTCATAGCGTCCGGCGGCGACGAAGGCGAGGTCGAGCGCGGCGCAGCCGAAGCGGCGGACGCCCCCGGTCTTGGCCATCAGCGCACCGATGCGGGCCAGTGCCGGTTGGTGATTCTCGTCGCCGATGCCGGGCAATCCGACGGCGATCAACGACTCGTCCAAGCGGCGCCGGCCGGAAACGCGCATGCGTCGGTCGTTGAGATAGGCGCCTTGGTTCTTGTCGGCCCAATAGGATTCGTCGGTCAGCGGGTTGTAGACCAGGCCGGCGATGATGTCGTGCCGGGCGCGTCCGGCGCTGAGGCTGACCTGTTCGACGGCGATGGAGATGCAGAAATGGGGGATGCCGTGGAGGAAGTTGACCGTGCCGTCCAGCGGGTCGACGATCCAACGATGGGTTTCGTCCCGGCCCGGCGTTTCGCCGCTTTCCTCCATCAGGAAGCCGAAATCGGGCCGTGCCCGGCCGAGCTCTTCCTTGAGCAGCTTTTCCGACCGCAGGTCGGCGGTGGAGACGAAATCGCCCGGGCCCTTGGGCGAAACCTGGAGTTGCTCTACCTCGCCGAAATCCCTGACCAGTCCCCGCCCCGCCTTGCGCGCGGCCCGTTCCATGACGTTGATGAGGGGGGACTTGGCGGCCATTGGCTGTGCTCAGTCCTTGGCGCGTTCGACGTAGGTGCCGTCGGCGGTGGCGACGACGATGCGCATGCCGGTTTCGATATGGGGCGGCACCATGACCCGGGTCCCGTTGTCCATCTGCGCCGGCTTGTAGGACGACGCCGCGGTCTGTCCCTTGACCACGGGATCGGCCTCGATGACGGTCATGGTGACGTGCTCGGGCAGGGCGATGGAAAGCGGCTCGCCTTCGTAGCTTTCGATCGTCACCGTCATGCCGTCTTGGAGGTAGGCGGCCTGTTCGTCGCTGACCAGGTCCCTGCCCAGGGTGACCTGTTCATAGGTCTCCGAATCCATGAAGGTATAGCCCGCGTCCTCGGCGTAGAGGTACTGGTACTCCTTCTGATCGAGGCGCACGCGCTCGACGGTTTCCGACGACCGGAAGCGCTCGTTGAGCTTGGTGCCGTCGCGGATGTCCTTGAGCTCCACCTGCAGGTAGGCGCCGCCCTTGCCGGGCTGGGTGTGCTGGATCTTGACCGCCACCCAAAGGCGATTCTTGTGTTCGATCACGTTTCCGGGGCGGATGGCGTTGCCGTTGATCTTCATGATTTTCAACCCTGGATGAATGGCCTGAATGCATGGAATGCGGGTATGCGCCCCGCCCGGGCACGCCTTGGGCGGAGGCGGGCGGAAGCTATCAGGTTCGCCGACCCCGCGCAACGCGGGATCGCGCCGCAGCGCGCGGCTTCAGGCGGCCGTGGCCCGGGCGTCGGCGATGGCCGCGTTGAATTGGCGGACCGCGGCGCCGGGGCCTTCCTTGCAGGCCCACACGGCCGAAAGCACGGCCAGGAAATCGGCGCCGGCCTGCACCAGGGGGGCGCAGTTGGCCGGCGTGATGCCGCCGATGGCGACGCAGGGGACCGTCATCAGTTCCGACCACCAGGTGAGGATGTCGGGGTCCGGGTGTCCGATGGCGTCCTTGGAGGCCGTCGGGAAGAAGGCGCCGAAAGCGACGTAATCGGCACCGGCCTCGGCGGCGATCATGGCGAGGTGGCGCGAATCGTGACAGGTGACGCCGACAATGGCGTCGTCGCCGACCACGGCGCGGGCTGCCGCATAGGTGCCGTCCTGCTGGCCCACATGGACCCCGTCACAGCCGGTCTGGGCCGCCAGGTCGGGGCGGTCGTTCATCAGGAAGGCGACGTCGCGGCTCTGGGCTACCGGTGCCAACCGCTCGGCGGCGGCGCGGATGGCGTCGTCGTCGGCGCCCTTGAGGCGCAATTGCACGCAGGCGACGTCCCCGGCATCGAGCGCCTCGGCCAGGGTATCGGCGAAGCGGTCGGCGTCCAGGCGCTCGGGCGTGATCAGGTAGAGCCGGCAGGGCTCGCTCATTTCGCTCGTGTCCAGTCTGCGGCGGTCAGGGGCGGCGCCGGTCAGTGCGCGGCGCTCGCGTATTCCCGCCGGGGTTCCATGATCTCCAGCCGGTTCCCGCCGGGATCGAAGATGAAGAACCGCTCCTGATGGAAGTCGCGGTCCTTGGAATAGGCCGCGGTCGCCTCTTCCACCTCGATCCCCTCGGCGGCGAAGCGCTGGCGTGCCGCCGCGAGGTCGTCGACCTGGAAGCCCAGGTGATTGCGCAGGTTCTTGTTGACGTCGGCCTGGGTGACGCCGCGGGCGACGCCCAGGTGCAGCTCGTACCAGGGGTCTTCGGAGATGCAGAAATGCGCCCCCGCCGGGCCCAGGCTATCGGGCTTCTGCAGCCGTTTGAGGCCCAGCACCTCGCCATAGAAGCGGATGGCTTCTTCTTCCTTCTCCGGAGGGACCTGGACGTTCAGGTGATCGACGCGTTTGACCAGCAGTCCCATGGCTTGTCTCCCTATCTCGGTTGCGCGGCTTGGGGCACGGCGCCCCCGCCGGCCTTAGTCCTTGCCTTTGTAGATATCGATGATGGTGTTCAGCATGGCGATGGCTTCGTCGCGGGGCCGCTGGAAGGTGTTGCGGCCGATGATCGAGCCGGTGCCGCCGCCGTCGCGGATGCCGCGGACCTCGGCCAAGATGCCGTCGAGGTCCTTGGCCTCGCCACCGGAGAACACCACCAGGCGCCGGCCGGCGAAGGCCGACTGCACGACATGGGCGATGCGCTCCGCCAGGGTGGCGCGGGGGATGTTGCGGTCCTCGTAGACCTTCTTGGCGGCGGCCAGCTCCAGCGCCTCGGTCGGCGGCTTGACCTTGATGATGTGGGCGCCAATCAGGGCCGCCATCTGAGCCGCGTAGGCGGAGATGTCGATCGCGGTCTCGCCCGCCTTCGACAGGTCGCCGCCGCGCGGATAGGACCAGATCACCACCGCGAGGCCGACCGCCTTGGCCTCCTCCGCCAGTTCCCGCGCTTCTTCGATCATGTCGAAGGCGGCATCGGATCCGGGATAGATGGTCAGGCCGATGGCGGCGCAGCCCAGCCGCAGCGCGTCGTTGACCGAGGCGGTGACCGCCTGGTCGGCGTTATCCGTGAAACGCGCCAGCGAGTTCGAGCTGTTGACCTTGAGGATCGTCGGGATGGCGCCGGCGAAGGTATCGGCGCCGGCCTCGATCATGCCGAGCGGGGCGGCGTAGGCCGAAAGCCCGGCATCGATGGCGAGCTGGAAATGGTAGTGGGGATCGTAGGCCGGCGGGTTGGGCGCGAAGGAGCGCGCCGGGCCGTGTTCGAAGCCCTGGTCGACCGGCAGGATCACCAGCTTGCCGCTGCCGCCCAGCTTGCCGTGCATCAGGATACGGGCGAGATTTCCCTTGGTCCCGGGGTTGTCGCTTTCGTAATAACTGAGGATCTTCTTGACCCGTTGGCTGATCTTCATTGCCTTTAAATTCTCCCTGCTCGGGGGCCCCGGCTGGTCCTCCCGGCCAGGCGCCCCGCACTCCGGTGTGGTTCCCCGATAAACTAGATCATGGGCTCGCCAAATGGAACCGTTTGACGGCGGAATGTGGGCATAAATCCGACCGATCCCAGGGCGCCGGCGGCGGTCTCAACGCGCCCCGCCGCGCCGCCGCGCGAGCCATAGGGCGGCCGCCCGTTCGGGGTCGGTCGCGTCCAGTAGGTCCAGCGCCGGGCCGCGCCGCCCGGACAGCAGGCGGCAGCCGCTGGCCGCGGCGATGGCTTGGATGCGTGCCCGAACCCTGGTCGGCGCGGCCAGGCGGATGGCCTCATTGCCGGCGCGGATGGCGGCCAGTGCCAGACCCGCTTCGCGTCCGCAGTCGAGCACCGCCTCCGATGCCGCCCCCGGCTCGGCGGCGCGGGCCGCGGCTACCATTGCGACGAACCAGCCGGCGCCGGCGAACCCCGCCGCGCCGGGGGCGCTGAGCAGCCGCACCTTGACGCCGGACCGGACCGCGGCCGAGAGGGCGGCGCGGGTATGGACCAGGTCGTGGACGATGAAGGTCGGCAGATCGCTCATGAACTCCTCGGGGGCGGCCGCCCCACGTTAGGCGCGGGCCGGGAATCTGACAAGGTGCGGGCTTTTCGGGCTGGGGAGTGTTGACGCTCGGGCGTCGTGCGTCTTAATCTGCGAACCGTCTGCGGGCACAGGACTTGGGGGGTCCTGCGGGCGGTTGCAAATATGGGAACACCGGGCCCGGGAGACGGAATCCATGGAAGATCTGGCGTCGGCGCGAGAGCAGCTTGAAAAGGCGGTCGCGAGGCTTGAGACCGTGCTGGCGGTACAACCCAAAGCCGACGACGGCGCCGCGCTGGGCCAGGCGCTCGAACAGGCGCGCAGGGAATATCGCAATCTGCGTGAAGTTACCGACGTGGTGTCGGGGCGCATCGACACCATCATCTCCCGGCTGCGCGCGACCCTGGAACAAGACACGGCCCACGACGCCTGAGAGGCCGGTGGGGAAAGCGGGATTCTTACGTCATGGGGCAGATCAGCATTCAGGTCAATGGACGCAACTACGACATCGCCTGCGATGACGGCGAGGAAGAGCATGTTCAGCGCCTCGGGCACTATGTGGATGAGAAGCTCGCCGAGTTGGTGACGCGCATGGGACAGGTCGGCGATTCGCGGCTCCTGGTGATGGCGGCGCTGCTGATCGCCGACGAATTGTCCGATACCTACGGCAAGCTCGAAAAGATCCGCAAAGGCGCGGAAAACGGGGGATCTCCCGGCAGCGGAGAGGCCGCCAGAAGCATCACCATGCTGGCCGAGCGCATAGATAATATTGCCGCGGGCCTGGAACGCGCCTAACTTCATACTCGAACGGACGCTGCCTCGCGCGTTAGGCCACTGTATTCCTGGGGCCAACATCAAAGCCCTCGGGAGCTGTCCCTGCCGGAGCCGTGGTTCCGGTACACGGCGCCCACCTTAGACTGAGGGCCTTAGTGAATAAGTAAGGCCGACGGCCGGGCGGCTCCGTTCGCCCCCGCCCCGGCGGCCGGGGCCGGTCTCCTTATCACCCCTTGCCCCGGAGGATGACGGCCCGGTGCCGGCGTCGGACCCAGACCCCAAGAAAGAGTTGAGAGACCGGGCGCGCAGGGCGCGCCGCGCCGCCCATCGCCGGTTCGGCCCCCGCATCGGTCCGATCCTCGCCGCCAATTTCTTCGCCCGCTTCTCACATCCGCCGAGCGTCGACGTCGCCGGTTACTGGCCGGTGGGGGAAGAGGCCGACATCCGCCCGCTGATGACGGCGCTCGATCAACGCGGCCATCGCGTCGCGCTCCCCCGGGTGATGCGCCGCGCCGCGCCGCTTCGGTTCCTGCGATGGCGGCCGGGCGATCCTCTCGCCCCCGGGTTCGGTGCCATTCCCGAGCCCGCCGCCGACGGCGAGGTGATCGAGCCCGCGGTGCTCCTGCTGCCCCTCTTGGCATTCGACGGCAGCGGGCGCCGGCTCGGCTACGGTGGCGGCTTTTACGATCGTACCCTGGCCGCGTTGCGGGCCCGGACCCGGATCGAGGCTATCGGCATCGCCTATTCGGATCAGGAGGTGGACAGCCTGGTCGCCGCCGACCATGATGAACACCTCGAT
>JAOTVC010000001.1 GCA_029863585.1 Alphaproteobacteria bacterium
ACGCGATTTAGGCGGCGGATATCCTGGCTCAGCGTCAATATCCTGCTCAACGTCGCCGCGGCCAGCGTGATCGCGGTCTATATCGACACCCTGGGCGCGGTCATCGCCCTGGCCGTATTCCTGCCCATCATTTCGGACATGAGCGGCTGCTCCGGAAACCAGGCGGTGGCAGTCAGCATGCGGGAACTGACGCTGGGAATCGTCAAGCCGTTCGAGGTCTTCCGGGTATGGCTCAAGGAGATATCCGTCGGCGCCCTCAACGGCCTTGCCCTGGGCATCCTGCTGGGCGGCGTCGCCTGGGCCTGGAAGGGAAACCCGGCGCTCGGCCTGGTGGTGGGCGGGGCACTGGCGCTCAACACCCTGGTCGCAGTCTCGATCGGCGGCACGGTGCCGCTGCTCTTGAAACGTTGGGGCGTCGATCCGGCGGTGGCGTCGGGGCCGATCCTGACCACCGTCACCGACATCTGCGGCTTCTTCCTGGTGCTCAGCTTCGCGACCCTGATGCTGGCGCATCTCACATAAGGGCGGCATTTCAACCCACTTGCGCCGGGGCTTGCCGCCGCCGCCGCCGCCACGTTTTCGGCTCGATTGTCCGATGGACAGTGGTTCGGCGAAGCAGTAATTTTCGCCAATAGAAACACTGTTTCGTATATCGCACATTCCATCATAGAGCCTCGGCCCCAGGCGGCCGGGCGGGAGAGAACCACACATGACACCTTCATCGCGTGCGCTCAGCAGCTTCGCTGCGGTCTTGCTGGCCGCCGCCGCCTTGGTCCCGGCGGCATCAATGGCGGCCGATCCGGTGAGCTTCAAGGGCCGGTCCGTCACCGTGATCGTCGGTTCCACGCCGGGCGGCAGCACCGATGCCTCCGCCCGCCTGCTGGGGCCGTTCTTCGCCAAGTACCTGCCGGGCAAGCCGGATGTCATCGTGACCAACCGGCCCGGCGCCAAGGGTTTGAAGGCCCAGAACTATTTCGCCCAGCAGGTGAAGCCCGACGGCCGCACCGTCCTGGTGGCGTCCGGTTCCCAGATCGATCCGGTGAACTACCGTGTGCCGCAGTCCAAATATGATCCCACCACCTATACCCTGATCGGCGGTCTCGATATCGGCGGGACCTTCCTGATCGTCCGCGCCGATCAGCTTGCGGCGTTGACCGACAAGTCAAAGCCGCCGGTGGCCATGGGCTCGGTGACCGGACTGCCGCGCTCGGGCATGACCATGACGGGCTGGGGTATCGAGTACCTGGGCTGGAACGCAAAGTGGATCTCCGGATATCGCGGCACCCCCAGCCTGATGCTGGCCCTGGAGCGCGGGGAGATCGGCATGACGTCCTTCGCCAACCAGGAGATGCGTCCCCAACTCCTCGACACCAAGAAATACCGCGTCACCTACCAGTCGGGCATTCATGGGGCGACGACACCCGCCACCATGGAGGGCATCGCCGGGGTGCCGTTGTTCGCCAGTGCGGTCGAGTCGAAGATCACCGACCCCATCGCCAAGAAGGCGTTCGAATATTGGCGGGCCATGAGCTCGGTCCTGAAATGGGCGGCCCTGCCGCCGAAGACGCCGGGCCCCATCGCCGAGGCCTACCGGGCGGCTTTCGCCAAGACCATCGACGATCCCGACTTCAAGGCACGCAGCAAGAAGATGAACGAGGAGGTCAGCATCATCACCGCCGCCGACCTGGGCATGAAGATCAAGGCCCTGGCCGAGCTGCCGCCCGAAGCCTTCAAGTTCACCCATGAGATGCTGACCCGTCAGGGTCTCAAGATCGTCCCGAACAAGAAGAAGAAATCCAAGAAGTAAGACCCCATCGCCGCTGCCGCGGCGCGGTGCGAAACGCAGGGCCGCGGCCGGCCCGGGCCGGCGTCATCGGCCTTGCCGGTCGCTGGCCCGCCGTGCTTGTCTAGGCCCCGGCGTCGTGGCGCGGGCCTTCCTTGTTCCGAGGGATAACCGCCCAGGCCGCCGTCGAGGGGGGAGACAGAGTGGAGGCACCGTTCCTGGGGATGCCGGGGGTCGACGGTTGGCTGGTGGCCGGGCTGTCGGCGGCGTCCTTCATCACCACATTCCTCTCCGTGGCCATGGGGGTGGGCGGCGGCCTGATGCTGCTGGCCATCCTGGCGATGTTCTTCCCGCCGGCCATCCTGATCCCGGTGCATACCCTGGTGCAGCTCGGCGTCGGCACCAGCCGGGTGATCCTGATGTGGCACTACATTCTCAGGCCGACGGTGCTGCCGTTTGCCATCGGCGCGGCGATCGGGGCGGCGACCGGGGCGCAAATCTTCGTGACCCTGCCGACGATCCTGCTGCAGGGGTTCCTCGGCGTATTCATCGCCACCGTGACCTGGCTGCCCCATTTCGGGCGGTTCGGGCCCGAACGGGGGCGTTTCGCCCTTCTGGGCTTCGCCGCGACCTTCCTCGGCATCTTCGTGAGCGCCACCGGCACCCTGGTCAGCCCTTTCGTCGCCGCCGCCAGTCCCGACCGGCGCAACCATTCGTCCACCCTGGCGGCGCTGATGACGGTGGTCCATATCATGAAGATCATCGCTTTCGGCACGCTCGGCGTCGGTATCGGCGCCTATCTGCCGCTGGTCGTGGCCATGATCGCGACCGCGGCATTGGGCAGTTGGACCGGCCGCGCGGCGTTGAATGTCATCCGCGAGGATTGGTACCGGCTGGTCTTCAAAATCCTGATGACGGGGCTGGCGCTGCGCCTGATCTGGGTCGCGGCCCGGGAGGCCGGCGTATTTTGACCCGATTTCCTTATCGCTCACGGGGCCAAGGGTAGCCTCGGGAATCGATCCGCCAGTCGGTGAAGGCGTAGGCGTGCGGATTGGGCACCCCGGCGGCGAAATGCCAGGAGTTGTCGCGTCCGAAGCGAATCAGGGTCTGCATCATCGTCAGGTCGAGTGCCCAGCCCGCCGCCGTTTTCCGGAAGAAGAACGGCGCGCATTGGCGTTTGTCTACGGCGTACCGGATCGTGGCCTGAGTGCCCCTGGGGCCAAGCCGCGTCTCGCTCGTGCCGCAGCGCGCGTATGTCCGCGCCACGGAATCCATCTGTGCCGGGGTCACCACCCAGCGGCGCAGCATGGCTTGCGTTTCCGGCGTGTAGATCGGGAGATCCCGGGCCGCGTTCCGATCTCGCATGGCGCGAAGATAGGCGGCGAGTGTTTCACCGGGCGTCGCGCCCGGAGCGACACGCGGACCCGGCCGCTTCTGCTGTGATGACCCGGGGACCTTCGCCGGGGTTCCGATGCGCGCGCGTGTCTTTGCCCCGCCGCCGCCGCTCCCCAGATACCAGGCTTCGCCCGCGAAGCCGGCATTGGCCTTGGCCCGCTGGGCGCGCGCCACGATCAGCTCGGTTGCCGCCAGGATGCCATCGGCGATGCGCTCGGTGCGAAAGAAGGGCACCATCTGGCGTTGTTCCAGGTAGCCTACGAACGCGTCGGGATAGACGCCCTCCAGGTTGGAGGACACTTCAAGGCGGACCAGGTCTTGCGCGGCGTCGATCACCAGGAGGAGGCCGCGGCCGCTCCGGCCCCGCGCGCCGACTCCGTCGGTCTTGAAACGGGCCGCGGCAAAGGTGTTGATGTCGCCCAACCTGTTTCCCGTCACCACGCGATAATCGATATCGTGATCCTTGAGAAGGAAGCGGTGATGCCGGTCGAGAAGGTCTTTGTCCGCCCGGGTTATCAGGATGGCGGCATCGTCCACCAAAGGCGCCTCGCCGCATGCCGCCGCAGCCATGAGCGGCAGTGCGGCGAGGACGAGCCGCTCAAGGAATTTTGAATTCCGGCGCATTTCGCGCTTCCGCGTCGGATTGAAAATAGGCCTTTCTCTTGAAGCCGCCGGCCCGGGCGACCAGGGACCCGGGCATTTGCCGGATGGCCCCGTTGTACGCGCTCACCGCCTCGTTGAAACGAATTCGCGCCAGGTTGATCCGGTTTTCGGTCCCCTCGAGCTGGGCCTGAAGCTGAAGGAACTGATCGGATGAGCGCAGGTCGGGGTATTGCTCCGCGATGGCGACGATGGCGCCGATCCGCCCGCCGACCTGGGTCTGGGCGGCGAGCAGGGTCTTAAGGACCTCGTCTTTCTCCAGAAGGTCGCGCCCCTGGCCCTTGAGAAGGGTCACCGACTCCTTCTGTGCCTTGGCCAGGCCGTCGACCGCCTTGGCCAGGGCCGCGGTGCCCTCACTTCGCTTGCCCGTCACGGACTCCAAGGTCTCCTTTTCGTGGCGCGTGTACCGCGACACCGTTTCGATCAGAACCGGGATCAGGTCGCTGCGGCGCTGGAAATTGCTTTCGGTTTGGGCCCAGGCTTGGAAAACGCGTTCCTCCTTGGAGACCAGGCCGTTATGCAGCCAGACCCAGGCGATCAAAGGCACGATCAGGAATACGGCAACCCCGATCATGCCCGAAAGAGACTTGTTCATTTCGCCATACCCTCCTGGTTGGTTGAGTGAACGGGTAACATCCTGGATCGTGCCGTCTTCGGCGCCACTCCAGGGAAAAATCAGATAGGCAAGGACTGCGAGCACCGCGACGCCGACGGCGACATAAGGCAAATTGCGCCGGCCCGCAGGCCGAGGCGTGTCGGTCGCCACCTTCTCGAAGCTTTGAAAACTTTGACGCAGCATCTCGGCCTGATCGGCCGACAGAATGCCCTCGTCCTCCATGCGCAGGATGCGGTCTTCAGATGACACCGTTCATCTCCTTGACAAGGCGGGCGGCTTCTTCGGCGGACCGCCGCCCCGCTTCAACATCGTCGAGAAGCGCCGCCCCACGGGCCTGGTCCTCGGTTTCCAGCCGTCCCAATTCGGTGATCAGGCCATCGATCCTTTTGCGCAGCGTCGGGTAGCTGACCTCCAAGGCCTCCGCAACCTGCTTGAGGTTGCCGGCGGCCAGGATGATCCGCTCGGCAAGCTGGTAATTTGCGGTATCGAGCCGCGCCAGACGGGGCAGGGCGAAGTCCCCTTCATAACTGAGACCACAGCCGCCGCAGCGGGTTCTCGTGACCTGGAGGCCGGTTGAGCAGTTTATGCAATTACGCATTTCTTAGGCCCATAATTATATAATCTGTAAATTTGATATCAGAAAAATGAATAAAATGTAAAGATTTTCCTTTCCGGCCGGTTCGGTCCGACACCGTCCGATCCCGGCAGGGACACAAAATAACGAGAAACCGGGCCCTCTCGGGGCCCGGTTTGAAGTGCTCCTGTGCAGGAAAGGGGCCGCCCGGCCCTAGGATCAGATCCCCAGGGCGGCGAGCTGCCCCTGGGGATAGCGGGTGCCCTGGGCGGCGCCCTCGGGCATCGAGTCCGCAAGCCGCCTGACCTCTTCCGCCGACAGTTCGATGTCGACGGCGGCGGCGTTCTCCTCGATATGCCGGATGCGATGGGATCCGGGGATGGGGATCACGCCGTCCTGGGCGATCAGCCAGGCCAGCGCGATCTGGGCCGGCGTCTTGCCCTTGTCCGCCGCCACCGCCTTGAGGGTTTCCAGCAGGGCGTAATTGTGGGCGAAGTTCTCTTCCTTGTAGCGCGGCATGTCGCGGCGCCGGTCGTTCTCGTCGAGATCCGCCAAAGAGGCGATGGATGCGCTGAGGAAGCCGCGCCCCAGGGGCCCGTAGGCGACATAGGAGATGCCGAGTTCGCGGCAGGCCGGCAGGATTTCGTCTTCGGCGAAGCGCGACCACAGGGAGTATTCGGTCTGAAGGGCGGCGATCGGATGGGTCGCATGCGCCCGGCGGATGGTCTCCACGCCGGCTTCCGACAGGCCCAGCGCTCGGACCTTGCCGTCCGCCACCAGCTTGGCCATGGCGCCGACGGTGTCCTCGATCGGCGTGTCGGGATCGATGCGGTGAACGTAGAAGACGTCGATCACGTCGGTCTGCAGCCGCTTGAGGCAGGCCTCGGCGGCCTCGATCACGTAGTCGGGCTTGCCGTTGGCGCCGCGGCTGCCGTCCGGCGCGCGGATGTTGCCGAACTTGGTGGCGAGCACCACCTGGTCCCGCTTGCCCTTGAGGCCGCGGGCCAACAGCTCCTCGTTCTTGCCGTTGGCATAGGCGTCGGAAGTGTCGAGAAAATTGATGCCGAGCTCGATGGCCCGATGCAGGGTAGCAATGGATTCCTCTTCGCTGGGCGGGCTGTAGATCGGCGTCATGGCCATGCAGCCCAGTCCGATGCGGGAAACCTCGATACCGCTTGCGCCGAGTTCGGTTGTCTTCATGCTTCTCCCCGTCTGGTTGGCGGTTTGTGCCCCGTTCCGCCACTGGCATTCGGGGTCTCATCTGGTATTCTTGACGCCAAGAGTAACAGAAAAACCTGCGCCGGGAGAGCTTCGAAGAATCCGAAAAGAGGGCCGGCACGCCGCGCTTCGGTCATGGGCGCGGTCGCGGGTCCGTGGCGTGAGATAACCGGGGGATCAGCAAACATATGAGCGAAATCTGGAGTGCCGAATACACAGCCGAGAAGGGCGACGTGCCGCTTTACATGTTCCGCAAGCACGAAGGCCCGCCCGATGCGGCCAATCCCCGCCCGGTCCTGTTCCTGGTCCACGGCTCTTCGTTCTCGGGGCCGTCCGGTTTCGACCTGACGGTGCCGGGGCGGGACGACTATTCCCTGATGGATGCGTTCGCGCGCCTGGGCTACGACGTCTGGACCCTGGATCACGAAGGCTATGGCCGCTCCGGGCGGACCGACGGCAACGCGCCCATTTCCGAAGGGGTCAACGACCTGATCGCCGGCATGGACGTGGTGGAGAAAGAGACCGGGCAGACCAGCCACTTCTTCTACGGCCAGTCGTCGGGCGCGCTGCGCGCCGCCTGTTTCGCCGCCGCCCGGCCCGAGACCGTCCGGCGCGTGGTACTGGACGCCTTCGTCTGGACCGGGGAGGGAGCTCCCACCCTGATCGAACGCGCGAAGAAGCTCGACCAGTGGCGGGCGTCGAACATGCGCCCGGTCGACCGTGCTTTCTATCATTCGATCTTCAACCGGGACCTGCCGGGCACCTCGGAAGCGGCGGTGCCCGACGCGCTGGCCGATGCGGAATTGCAGCTCTGCTCCGAGGTGCCGACGGGGACGTATCTGGATATGTGCGCGCATTTGCCGGTGGTGGATCCGCTGGATATCACCTGCCCGGTGTTGATCCTGCGCGGCGAACATGACGGCATCGCCACCGAGGAAGACCTGATCGCCTTCTTCCAGCTCTTGCCCAACCAGGACAAGCAGTTCTCCATCATCGCCGGCCAGGCCCATGTGGCGCCGCTGGGCCTCAACCGCCGGCGCTTCTGGCACGTCATGGATGGGTTCTTCAAGATGCCGGCGCGCCGGGACCCCTATGAGGACGAAGACCGCCAGAAGATCGAAGAGCGCAGGCGCGCCGGAGGCCGGTCATGAGCGAGATGTGGTCATCGGAATACCGGGCCCACAAGGGCGATGTCGGCCTGCATGTGTGGCGCAAGCGGATCGGTGCGCCCAACGCCGGCCAGGCGGACAAGCCGCTCCTGTTCCTGGTCCATGGATCGTCGTTCTCCGGCCGTTCGGGGTTCGACCTGCAGGTCCCCGGCAAGCCCGGATATTCGATGATGGAAGCCTTCGCGGAATGGGGGTTCGACGTCTGGCTGATGGATCACGAGGGCTACGGGCGCTCCGACTGGGGCGAGGGCGCCTTCGCTTATGTCAAAGAGGGCGTCGACGACCTCAAGGCGGCGATGGAGGTGATCGAGACCGCGACGGGCCATGCCAAGGTCTCCATGTATGGCGGGTCGTCGGGCGCCTTGCGCGCCGCCTGCTTCGCCGCCGCCTGCCCGGAGAATGTCGACCGCCTGGCGCTGGCCGCCATGGTCTATACCGGCCAGGGCTCACCGACCCTGGCCAAGCGGGCGGAAAAGCTCGATGAATGGCGGTCGTCGAACAAGCGGGCGGTGGATCACGCTTTCTTCGCCTCGATCTTCAACCGAGACAAGCCCGGCACGGCGGAGGACGAGGTGGCGGTGGCGCTGGCCGATTCGGAAGCGGCGCTCTGTACCCATGTGCCGACCGGCACCTATATCAACATGTGCGCGCATCTGCCCCTGGTGGAGCCCGAGGACGTGAAATGCCCGACGCTGCTGGTGCGGTCCGAGCATGACGGCATCGCGACCGACGCGGACGTGATGGAATTCTGGGCACGACTGCCTAACAAGGACAAGCAGTTCACCCAGATGGACGGCCAGTCCCATGCGGCGGCCCTGGGGCTCAACCGCTGGCGCTTCTGGCACGTGCTCAAGACGTTCTTCGCCATGCCGCCGCGCTGCGACGTGTAGGGGCCGGGGCGCCCGGCCATGGTCGTGACCGCACCGCCTGCCCCTTCGCTTCCCGTCGCCCTGCCGCCTGATCCCAATACGCGCCCGCCGCGCTGGGTGGTGCCGGCGGGCGCCTGCGACACCCATTTCCACGTCTTCGGGCCCCCCGACCGCTTCCCCTTCGCGGCCACGCGCCGTTATGAGCCGCCGGCGGCCCCGGTCGAGCATTACTGGAACGTGCAGAAAATCACCGGGCTATCCCGGGCCGTCGCCGTGCAGCCGACGGCACATGGTTTCGACAACGCCGCCATCCTCGACGCCGTGGCCCGATCGGAGGGGCGGATGCGCGGCGTCGTCTGCATCGACGAAACGGTCACCGATGCCCAGCTTGCGGACATGAAGGCGGCCGGCGCGCGCGGGGCGCGGGTTTCCCTGATGTCGGACCGGACCGGAAGCACGGCGGCCATCGAAAGCCAGCTCGCCCGGATCGAGGCGATGGGCTGGTCGCTGGTGCTGCATATCGAGCCGCAATTCTTCCTCGCCCACGAAGACTTCATCCGCGCCCTGCCGGTCGCCACCGTCATTGATCACATGGCGCGCATCGATCCGGGCGCCGGGCTGGATCAGCCGGCGTTCCAGTTGTTGCTGGATCTTCTGGGCGATGACCGCTTCTGGACCAAGATCTGCTGCGTCGACAAGATCAGCACCCGGCCCCAGGCGCGGGTGGAGGCCGGCCTGCCGTTCGAAGACGTCATTCCTTTCGCCCGCGCCGTGATCGCCCGCGCGCCTGATCGCGTCATCTGGGGTTCGGATTGGCCCCACGGCAACACCTTCACCCCGGGGCGCACGCCGAACGAAGGCGATCTTCTGGACCTGGTTGCCGAGTTTGCGCCGGACGACGCCCAGCGCCGGGCCGTCCTGGTCGATAACCCGGCGCGGCTCTACGGCTTCGACTGAGGGGCGGGCGTTGATCCTCGCACTGAAATCCGGCCGCCTGTCCGCGCAAGATTGGATCGAGGCGTTCGCCGCCAAGATGCCGGAGCTCGAGGTCCGGGTGTGGCCCGATTGCGGCGACCGGGCGGAGGTCGATGTGCTGTTCACCACCCGCATCCCCAAGGGCGAGGTCGCGAGCTTCCCCAACCTCAAGTTCGTGGCCCTGGTGGCGGCGGGGGCCGACCGCTTCCTCGCCGATCCCGATATCCCGGCCCACCTTCCGATCGTGCGCGCCTACAACCCGGAACAGGCCCTGACCATGAAGGCCTGGGTGGTCTATCAGGTGATCCGCCACCACCGGGAAATGCCGCAATACGAGGCCGACCAGAAGGCGCATCGATGGGACCGGCGGCCGGTGCTCCAGCCGCGTTTCGTGCGCGTCGGCGTCATGGGGCTGGGCCAGTTGGGCGGCGCGGCGGCGCGATCGCTCGCCGACCTCGGCTACGACGTCGCCGGCTGGTCGCGGGGCGGGCGGGGGATCGAGGGCGTGGACGATTTCATCGGCCCCGACGGCCTCATGGCGTTTCTTGCCCGAACGGAGATCCTGATCGGCATCCTGCCGTTCACCCGGGAGACCGATCGCCTGTTGGATGGGCCGGCATTCGCCGCCCTGCCCAAGGGGGCTTATGTGATCAATTGCGGGCGCGGCGAATTGATCGTCGAGAAGGACCTGCTGGCGGCCCTCGATTCAGGCCATCTGTCCGGCGCCGCCCTCGATGTCTTCCGGCAAGAGCCGCTGCCCGCCGATCACGTGTTCTGGGATCATCCCAAGATCACCGTGACACCGCACAATTCCTCGACCTCAAGCGCCTGGGGCGCGGTCGATATCGTGATCGAGAACATCCGGCGCTATCAAAACGGCGAGCCCCTGCGCGCCACCATCGACCGGCAGGCGGGCTACTAACGGCGGCGGCGGGGAGGCCGGGGATATTCCCCGGCCCCGAGCGGCCCTACTTGCAGGTGATCTTCGTGGCCAGGTCTTTTTCGCCGAAATGGCGGAAGTCGCAGGCCATGCCCACCTTGAGCGCCTTGGTCTTGGCCTTCTTGCCGCCGACCGTCACCTTCGAACGCCGGTTATGAATCTTGAAGACGTGGGTCTTGCCGTCCTCTCCCTGCACCGAAATGCTCTTCTTGGAAAGCTTGGCGATGGTGCCCGCGAGCTTCTTGAGCTTGACCTTGGTGATCTTGCCGATCTCGAGCGCCTTGCTTGCCCGGGCCACCACATTCTTCGGGTAGGACAGGAAGCGGGCGACCAGTTGGTCGACCTCATCGCCGCTCATGGGCGCGATGTTGAGCTTGCGCCGCTTGGCGTGTTTCAGGAAGGCCGGGTCCTTCATGGTCGCCATGAAGGCCGCACGCAGGGCCTTGGCGCGCTCAGGGGGCAGCGACGGCGGCGCGGCCAGCGGCCGGCCCAGCGTCTGGCGGCCGAAGATCAGCTCCATCGCCTTGCGGTCCTCCTCGTTCCGGGCGAAGTCGTAGATATGGGGCACTCCCTTGAGCTCCGGCGTCGGTTCAAACCCGTTCTGGACGATCACGATGAGGCGGCCCGACTGCCAGTCGCCTAGGCGCACGGACTTCAGGGTCGAAAGCGCCATGGCGCAGCTGCCCTGGACCTCGCCCCGCTGCATGGCGAGCAACACGCCGGTGCCACCGGCATAGCCGTGGATTACCTGGGCCCGCGTGCCGATCAGCGCGTTCATGGCGCGGGGATACTCGCTCAGAACGCCGGTGGCGCCGCTGGCGCCGAAGATCGACGGGCGCGCGATGATGTCCTTGACGCTCTTGATCCCGGACGTGTGCCACATCGCGCAGGTGCCGATGGACCTTTCCATGTTGCCGATCCAGGTGAACTTGGCGGTATCGAAGCGCGCCTTCTTGTTGCCGAACAGTGGCGAGAACAGGGATCCTGCGCTGAACGCGCCCATGGCCGTGCCGTCGCGCGGCGCGGAATTGTAAATATAGTTTGCCGCGCGCAGGCTCGAGGCGCCGGGCATGTTCTTGATGATGACCTTGGGGGAGCCTGGAATGTGGTTGCTGATATGGGCGCCGACGGTGCGGGCATAGCTGTTGTAGCCGCCGCCCGGCGGGAAGCCGATGACCAGCGAGATGCTCTTGCCCTTGTAGAAGTCGCCGACCGCGTCGGCGGCGGCGGGCGCGACAAGCGCCCAGGCGGACGCGGCGAAAACCGATAGGGCAAGTGCGCCGCGCGCAGAATTTCGGATGTCTTTGAACATGGTTTGAAGCCTCCCGCGTTGTTCTCGCGCGGCGGGCCGAACCGCCGGCAGGAATTGGGCCCCGGCGCCCGGTTGGTCCGGGACTTGGCCAGAGCGGTATTGGGCCGGATGCTACCAAGCCCGGGCCTCCGGCACAATCGCCGCCCTTGTCGCGCGATTTCGACGGGGTGAGGGAAACCGGTCGAGATGGGCAAGGGCCCGGGGGCAAGGCATGGTGCAGGAACTGCCTGGGTTCGCGCAATCAGAGGCCTTCGTGGCCGCGAGATTCCGCCTCCGATGTCAGGACAGAGGACGGTAAGGGAACGAGCGTCGCTTGCCAGCCCGGCCACCAGCGCTTCGCCTTCGCGGCGGTGTGCGCCAGGAAGGCCGCGCGGTCCGAATAGCCGTGGGAATCGAAGAGGGTGTCGCCGCGGGCGCGGAAAATGTGGTTGCCACCGAATCCTTCCGCCGGCTATTGCCAGAGCGGAGAGAAACCACTCTCGGGATGGCGGTCGAGAAAAGCGCGGGCCAGGAGATGACAGGCCCCGCAGGCAACGAAGGCCGGGTCGGGCAGCGCCCAGCGCCGAACCGGATCGTCTCTTATTCCAGGGGCGAGGACGTACATCGTTTGCGGCCGCGTCCGTCTGCCTCAACAGGGGGGCACGTGGCCGGACGTGAAGTGCACCATCAGCACCACCTTGAACCAGTGCGTCCAGTCCTCGGGGCTGGAGAGCGGCGCAAGCTCGATGGCCGGATCGGAAAAGACAGGCTTGGCGCTGAGCGCGGCGCGCACCGGCCCGCGTCCCGGGCGGGTGAGGGTGAGCGTCACCCGGACGCCCTCGATCTCGACGAACACCGCGTGGGGGCGTCCCTCCCGGCTCCATTCGAAACGCCAGCCGGCGGCGTCTCTCCTCCCTTCGCCGAGCACCACGGGTGTGACGAACCTCGCTTCGCGGCCGTGGAGAAGGGTCTGAAACACGCCCACGGCGAACAGGCGCTCATCCTCCCGCCACAGCCAGACCTGGCGCACGTCGGCATGGGCGCGGCTGCAGGCGACGGCGGCGAAACGGCCGAGATAGGAAAGGCGCCGGGGCTTTGATGCCGCGGGGATCGGCGGCGGCGCGCGCACCATGTCGACCGACTTTCCCCTGGTTTCGAGGCGCAGGCCTTGGGGCCCGGACCGGGTTATGCGCACCCGCCAGGGTTCGCCGATATTGGGCTTGAGCTCCGCTTGCCAGGCCAGACCGCCCGGCCCGCCGCCCGCGAGCGTGAGCGGCGTTCCGCCGGGGCCGACGGCACATTCGGTGCCGGAGCAGCGATAGAACAGCCAGGCCCGCCCCCGGGCATTGACGATCAGACGGGGATAGGCGGCCTTGTCCTCCCCCTGCCAGTGGCCGATCGGCAGGTCCGGCTTGTCATCGGCGGCGAAGGGCCCGAAGACCCGCTCGAAGGTCTCCCGGTCGCGGAACTTGGCCTCGAACAGGAGGGCGTTGCGGGCGTTGAAGTTGGCGGTGAGGCGCGCGCCCTCGCGGCCCGCCTGGACGATCTCGTATCCCATGCCGAGGGCGATCACGCTGAGTGCCGCGCCGAGGGCGCCGCCGGTCTTGCGCCAGCCCCTCAGGAACAGTTGGCCGGCGGCGACCACATGCAGGCCGCCCAGGATGACGGTGATCAGGAAGATATCGATGCGGATGGCTTCCCGGGTGAAAAAGGTCATCCGCACTTCGTGCGCGACGGCCAAGATCCCGAGGCCGATGGTCAGCCATAGAGTGATCCGCGCGCCGCCGGAGATGCGGACCGCGGGGACCAGCAAAACCAGCCACAGGGCAAGCAGTGCGTAATAAAGGCCGAGCGCCAGGGTCATGACGCAGTCTAGCAACCCTGACGACCGCGCACCATTCGCCGTGGGACCGGGGCTTGAATGGGACCGCGCCGCTATCCTCGCCATCCTGACGGATGGCGGCCGGACGCCTAACGCGACGCTCTAGAAATAAGGATAGCTGTTGTGGATCAGCTTCGGCACGGTCAGGCCGACCTCTTCGATGCGCCTGATCCCGTCGATTGTGAAGGCCCGGCGCCGGTCCTCGTTGGAGCGGAACTTGAGGCCGAGGCGCAGGTAGGTGTCGTGGTGACGGCTCTTGGACGGGCCGTACATGTTGAGCGCGAAGCGCCACCACTTGTTCAGGGCCCGCTGCAGCGGCTGGGTCCCGAGCTTCTCCATCTGGGTCGCCAGGAACTCCATGCCGAGATCGGCGTGGCGTTCTTCCTCCTCCAGGCTGGCCTGCACCGCCCGGGCCCAGGGCGCGTAACTGGAGCGGGCGTAATCCTCCAGCATGTAATAGGCCGCCCGGTCGATCAGGAAAGTCGACATCACGATGTCGGTCCAACGCATGACCGGCACGAAGCATCGGCAGAGCGGGTAGAAATGGTGGAAGCTCTGATAGCTCGGCGCCTCGTCCCAGGGCACGCCGAGATCGCTCATCAGCTCAACCACGGTGCGCCAATGGGACAGTTCCTCGGTCACGATTTCGCCGATGATGCGCCGTTCCTCGATCCCGGGGGCCCGGTTGATCCAGGGCGCATAGGTGTTCGACGCATGGCGTTCGCCATAGGCCTGGTTCGCCATCAGCCGGAGCAGCGTGGCGCGGTATTCCTCGGTCATCGGACTGTCGAGGTCGACGCTTTCCGGCGGATACTCGCAATATGATGGAACCTGAAGGCTTTGGCCGGCCGCGTCCATTCGTTCCACTGTCCTTTCAGAGGCCACTCGTCGCTCCCCGTCTTGCGATCCCTTTTAGCATATGGGGCGTCTCTGCAAAGGATTTCCTTGCAATTTGCCTTAACTCGAAGCGCTCGGGGAAGAAGGGATCGATCAACCGATGGTTAAAGCAGCCCGGCATTCCGCGCCCAGCGGTACTTGGCGCCCAGAACTTCCACCGGCACTTCCGTGGTGTATGGGTAGGCCACCACGCCGCGCTCGTAAAGGTATTCCGATGCCTCTTCGACCTCGGTATCCCCCACCAGGGAGGCGACGATGGGCTTGTCGATGCCCTTGGCCCGGCATTCCTCGACCACCTCGGCGGTGAGCTTGGCGAACACCATGGGCGGCGTGATGATGGTATGCCAATAGCCCAGGATCAGGGCGTGGATGCGGTCGTCTTCCAGCCCCAGGCGGATGGTGTTCTGGTAAGTCGTGGGCGGTTCGCCGCCGGTGATGTCCACCGGGTTGCCCGAGGCGCCGAAGGGCGGGATGAATTGCTTGAAGGCCTCGTCCAGGTCGGGCGGGAATTTCATCAGGCTGAGCCCGTTGTCCGCGCAGGCGTCGGACAGCAGCACGCCGGAGCCGCCGGCGCCGGTGATGATGACCACGTTCTCGCCCTTGGGCGTCGGCAGCACCTGCAGGCTGCGGGCGTATTCGAGCATCGAACGCAGGCTGGGGGCGCGGATGACGCCGGATTCGCGCAGCACGTCGTCATAGATCTTGTCGTTGCCGGCCAGGGCCCCGGTGTGGGAGGCCGCAGCCCGGGCCCCGTAGGCGGTCCGCCCGGCCTTCAGCATGATCACCGGCTTCTCCTTGGAGACCCGCTTGGCGACCTCGGCGAAACTGCGCCCGTCCTTGAGGTCCTCGGCATGCATGGCGATGACCTGGGTGTTCGGGTCCTGTTCGAAATAAGTGAGGAGATCGTCCTCGTCGAGATCCGACTTGTTGCCGAGCCCGACGATCGCCGACACCCCCATCTTGGTGGACCGCGCGAAGCCGATGATCGACATGCCGACGCCGCCGGACTGCGACGACAGGGCCGTCTTGCCGCGGACGTCGAAGGCGGTGCAGAAGGTCGCGCAAAGGTTCTCCGGCGTGTAGTAGAAGCCGTAGATGTTGGGGCCCATGATGCGCACACCGTGCTTGCGGGCGGTGGCGACCAGTTCGTTCTGGAGATCGATTTCCCCGACCTCGCCGAAGCCCGACGGAATCATCACCGCGCCGGGGATGCCTTTCCGGCCGACCTCTTCCATGGCGCCGTTGCAGAACTTGGACGGGATCGCGAATACCGCCAGATCGACCGGGCCTGGGATGTCGAGAACGCTGGCATAGACCTTCTTGCCGAGGATCTCCTCCGCCTTGGGGTGGACCGGGTGGATTTCGCCTTTGAACCCGCCGTTGATCAGGTTCTTCATCACCGAATTGCCGATCTTGCCGTCCTCGGCCGAGGCGCCGATCACGGCGACGGATTTGGGATGGAAGATCCGGTTCATGGCCGTGAGGATCTCTTCCTGGGACGGCCGGAACACTTCCTTGGGCGGGGCGAAATCGACGGTGATCAGGGCATCCACGGCGGTGGCCCCGCCGGGGGTTGCGAACACCGGGTTGAGATCCATTTCCTGGATTTCCGGGAAATCGCTGATCAGGTTCGAGACTTTGGAGATGATTGCGGCGATCGCGTCCTTGTCGACCGCTTCGGCGCCGCGCACGCCGTCCAGCACCTCGGCGGCGGCGATGGACTGAAGCATGCCGCGCGCCTCCGCTTGCGAGGCCGGCGCCAGGTGGAAGGTGATGTCCTTGAGGACCTCGACCAGGATGCCGCCAAGGCCGAAGGCCACCAACTTGCCGAAGCTGGGGTCGGTGACGGCGCCGATGATGACCTCCTGGGCGCCCGCTGGGCCCATCTCCTGCACCTGGACCCCGTCGATCGCGGCGTCCGGCTTATGGGCCCTGGCGGCGGCGACGATCTCGTCATAGGCGGCGGCGGCTTCGCCCGCGTCCTTGACGCCGATCTTCACGCCGCCGGCCTCGGTCTTGTGCAGGATGTCGGCCGACACGATCTTCATGACCACCGGAAAGCCGATGCCGCCGGCAATCTCCGCCGCCTCGGGCGCGGACGTGGCGATCCCCTCGGCCGGCAGCGGAATGCCATAGGCGTCGCAGACGGCCTTGGCTTCCGGCGCGGTCAGGCTGGTTCGCCCCGCGGCCTTGACCTTGTCCAGGACGCTGCGGACGGCTGCTTTGTCTGAACTCATGATGTCCTCCCCCAAGAATGTCGGCCCAACCAGGTTTGGCCTTCGATGTGATTGACTGGGTTTCCGGCGGGCGGCCGATGCGGGCCGCCCCACCGCGGTCTATTCGCCGATGGCGCCGGATTTCCTGATCTCCTCAATCTCGTCCGCGCCGTAGTCCAAGACCTGCTGCAGGATCTCTTCCGTATGTTCGCCGAGAAGCGGCGAGCGGGTGACTTCGGCAGGCGAATCCGAAAGCTTCACGGGATTGCCGACGGTTAGGTACTTGCCCCGGGTCGGATGGTCGACTTCGACGATGGTGCCGGTGTCGCGCAGGGCCTGCTCCTCGGCCAGCTCCTTCATGGACAGGATCGGCCCGCAGGGAATGTCCAGCGGGTTGCAGATCTCCATGACCTCGAACTTGGTCTTGGTCTTGGTCCATTCCTCGATGGTGTCGAAGATGTGGGTGAGCTTGTTCAGCCGGGCGTTGGGCTTGGCGTATTCTGGGTCTTCCTTCCATTCCGGCTTGCCGATGACGTCGCAGATGTTGCCCCAGATCGGCGCCTGGGTGATGAAGTAGATATAGGCGTTGGGATCGGTCTCGTAGCCCTTGCATTTGAGGATCCAGCCGGGCTGGCCGCCGCCGGAATCGTTGCCGGCGCGCGGCGTGGCGTCGCCGAAGGGGATGTCCTGGCCGTACTGGCTGTATTCGGTAAGCGGCCCGTGGGCGAGGCGCTGCTGGTCGCGCAGCTTGACCCGGCACAGGTTCAGCACGCCGTCCTGCATGGCGGCCTGAACGCGCTGGCCCCTGCCCGAGCGTTCGCGATGGTACAGCGCCGTGACGATGCCGAGCGCCAGGTGCAGGCCGGTGCCCGAATCGCCGATCTGGGCGCCAGTGACCAGAGGCGGCCCGTCCAGGAAGCCGGTGGTTGAGGCGGCGCCGCCGGCGCATTGCGCGACGTTCTCATAGACCTTGCAGTCCTCATAGGGCCCGGGGCCGAAGCCCTTGATCGAGGCGTAGATCATCCGGGGATTGATCTCCTGGATGCGGTCCCAGCCGAAACCCATGCGGTCGAGCGCGCCGGGGGCGAAATTCTCCACCAGCACGTCGCAGGTCTTGACCAGGCGCTCCAGCACCTCCTTGCCCTTCTCATTCTTGGTGTTCAGCGTGATCGAGCGCTTGTTGTGGTTGAGCATGGTGAAATAGAGCGAATCGACATCGGGGATGTCGCGCAGCTGGCCGCGGGTGATGTCGCCGATGCCGGGCCGCTCCACCTTGATGACGTCGGCTCCGAACCAGGCCAGCAGCTGGGTGCAGGTCGGACCCGATTGGACATGGGTGAAGTCCAGGATTCTGACGTCTTTTAGTGCTTCCATTCGATGCTCCCTTCAGGGACCCGGCTCGATTGACAGGGTTCACTCATTTCTTCGCGACGACGCTCTGCGGATTGAGGTTGCCGATGCGCCCGCTTTCGGTGCCGGCCTGCTCGTCGATGATGGCGTTGACGAGGGTCGGTTTTCCCGACTCCAGGGCTTCGATCACCGCGCGCGTCAGTTCGTCGGGGCTGGTGGCATAGACGCCCCTGCCGCCGAAGGCCTCCATCATCAGCTCGTAGCGCGCATCCTTGACGAATACCGTGGGCGCCACATCGGGACCCCCGGTCGGGTTGACATCGGTGCCCCGGTAGATGCCGTTGTTGTTGAAGACCACGATGCAGACCGGGAGGTTGTAACGGCAGATCGTCTCGATCTCCATGCCGGAAAAGCCAAAGGCGCTGTCCCCTTCGACGGCCAGGACCGGCTTTCCGGTTTCGATCGCGGCTGCAACGGCGAAGCCCATGCCGATGCCCATGACCCCCCAAGTGCCGACGTCGAGGCGCTTGCGCGGCTGATAGATGTCTATGATGGAACGGGCGAAGTCGAGCGTGTTGGCGCCCTCGTTGACCAGCACCGTGTCCGGGCGATCCTTGATGATCCGGCGCAGCGCGCCGAGCGCACCGTGATAGTCCATGGGCACATTGTTGTTTTGCAGGCGCGGCGCCATGCGCTCGACATTGCTTGCGACCTTCTCCGTGACCTCGCCGGTCCAATCGGAGGGCGGCGCGTCCCAGTTGTCGCCCATCGCTTCGAGAAGCGCGGAAACGCAAGAGCCGATGTCGCCCACCACCGGCGCCGCGATCTCGACATTGGAGTCCATCTCCCTGGGCTCGATGTCGATCTGGATGAACTGCTTTGAATGCGGCGGCCCCCATGCCTTGCCCTTGCCGTGCGACAGGAGCCAATTGAGGCGCGCGCCGATCATCATCACGACGTCGGACTTCTGCAGGACCAACGAGCGCGCCGCGGCCGCCGACTGGGGATGGGTGTCGGGCAAAAGGCCCTTCGCCATGCTCATGGGCAGATAGGGAATGCCGCTCTTCTCGACAAGGCCGCGAATTTCCGCATCGGCCTGCGCATAGGCGGCCCCCTTGCCGAGAATGATCAGCGGCCGCTTGGCGCTCTTTAGAAGATCAAGCGCGCGGGCGACCGCGCCGGCCGAGGGGATCTGGGGCGGCGCCGGATCGATGACCTCGACGAGCGATTTCCGGCCCGCCTCCGCATCCATGGTCTGGCCCAGGAGCTTGCCCGGAAGATCGAGATACACGCCCCCCGGTCGGCCCGACAGCGCGGCGCGGATGGCGCGCGCTACGCCGATGCCGATGTCCTCGGCGTGAAGAATGCGGAAAGCCGCCTTGCAGAGCGGCTTGGCGATCGCGAGCTGGTCCATCTCTTCATAGTCGCCCTGCTGCAGATCGATGATCTCGCGCTCGGACGAACCCGACATCAGGATCATCGGGAAGCAGTTGGTAGTCGCGTTGGCCAGCGCCGTCAGGCCGTTCAGGAAGCCCGGGGCCGAGACCGTGAGGCAGAGACCCGGTTTCTTGGAGAGAAAGCCCGCCATCGCCGCGGCATTGCCGGCGTGCTGCTCGTGACGGAACGATATCACGCGCATCCCTGCCGCCTGCGCGAAGCGCCCCAAATCGGTGATCGGAATGCCCGGCACCGTGTAGATCGTGTCCAGACCATTGAGCTTCAGTGCGTCGATGATCAGGTGGAAGCCGTCGGTCAAGTCGTGGGGCTCCACTTCCGTAACGGTCTCGAGTTCTGTCATGGGGCTCTCCCTTACGGGACCGCTGCGGTCCCGGAATTCCTTGGTCGTTCAGTCGAGTTCGACATGGCGCGCCACATGGTCGCGCAGTTTCAGGGTGTGCTCGCGCACCAAACGTTCGGCCCGTTCGGTGTCCCGCGCCTCCAGGGCGTCGACGATGGCGAGGTGATCCTCGATCGAGCGCTTGGCGCGGTCCTCTTCGAAAATGGTGCGTGCCCGGATGGCCCGGACATGCATGAACAGGCGGTCGGTGATCTCGGCGATCAGCTGGCATTTCGACAGCGAGATGATCGCCTGATGGAAGGAAATATTGGTTTCGGAATAATCATCGATATGGCCGTTGACCGCCTCGGTGTCGTAGACGCTCAGCATGCGGCGCAGGCCGGCAATCTCCGCGTCCCCGGCCTCGGTGGTGATCAGCCGCGCCGCCATGCTTTCCAGCGCCGCCCACACCGTGATCATGTCGAGAATTTCCTGCTTCGACTTGCGTCGGATGTAGATGCCGCGGCGCGGCTCGATGCGCACCAGCCCTTCCTGGTCGAGGCGCACCAGGGCTTCGCGCAGCGGCGTGCGGCTGATGCCCAACTGTTCCGACAGGCTGCGTTCGTCGAGACGGAGCTCCGCGTCGTCGTCGTAGATGTTCATGGTGGTGATGGCGGCTTTCAGCTCGTCGTAAATCCGCGCCTTGAGGCTGAAGTTCTCGCCGATCGGCTGAATTCGTAAGACGGTTTCGTTCATGATCTTTTTCTTCTTGGTCCCTGTGTCCTCGTGACCCGGAGACGGGCGTCTCCTGGTTCCTGTTGCGGCGGGGTGAAGCGGAAAGCGGTCCCGCGACTGGGACCGGCGGCCGACAACGCGCCCGGCCCGGCCTGGCGCGCCGCGATTCGTCGCCCCGACCCGCCGATCCGCGTTTGACTGTGTTTCCCGGCCGCCCAATAGCGGGTGGATCGGACCTGGGAGAAATCTGGTATACAATATACCAAGGCACCCAACCCTTCAATCGCGGATGCCGGGCGGACGCCTGCAAGCGGCGGAAAGAAGCGCGGTTCAGGCCGGCAGCGATGATCGGCTTCGGGGCGCATCACATCATGCCTTGACGGATTTGCGCTTTTGCATGGCCTTGATCAGCGGCCAGAGGAGCAACACGATGGCGATCGCCAGGATGGAGCCCGAGATCGGGCGGCTGACGAAGATATCGAACCCGCCCTGGTTCATGATCAGGGACTGGCGCATGCTGGCTTCGGCAAGGGGGCCGAGCACGATCGCCAGCACCGCCGGTGCCAGGGGATAATCGAGCTTGCGCATGAGATAGCCGACGACCCCGAAGATCAGCATCAGCCAGACGTCGTGCATGTCCTTGGTCGGCGCGTAGCCGCCCACCACGCACAGCACGTAGATCACCGGGGCCAGGATCGTGAAGGGCATCCGCAGCACCGCGATGAAGGCCGGAATGAAGGCGATGTTGATCAGAAGCGCGAACAGATTGGCGGCATATAGGCTGGCAATCAGGCCCCACACGAAATCCTGGTGGTCGAGGAACAGGCGGGGGCCCGGCTCCAGCCCCCAGATCACCATTCCGCCGAGCAGGATCGCGGTGGTGGGCGAGCCGGGGATGCCGAGGGTCAGCATCGGCAGCATGGAGCCGGTGCTGGCTGCGTTGTTGGCCGCTTCCGGGGCCACCACGCCCTTGATATTGCCCTTGCCGAAGGTCTCGGGCTCCTTGTCCATGGTCTTGGCGACGCCGTAGGCCATCAGCGAACCCGGGGTCGCCCCCGCCGCCGGCAGGATGCCGACGAAGTAGCCCAGGAAGGAGCCCATCAGCATCTGGCGGATGCTGCCCTTGAGCTGCCTGACCGTGTCCAGGATGCGCCGGAGGGAAACCTCGGCCTTGGTGATCACCATCTTGCCCTTGGATTGTTCGATCACCCAGAGCATCTCGCCGATGCCGTAGATGCCGATGGCCAGCACCAGGAAATTGATGCCGTGATAGAAGCCGGGCAGATCGAAGAAGATCAGCCGCGGCTTGCCGCTGACGATGTCGAGCCCTACGGTGCTCAGGGCCAGGCCGATCATGATGGAGAACAGGGTCTTGGGGATGTCGTCGCTGCCGAGCCCGACGAAGGTGGCGAAGGCCAGGATCATCAGGGTGAATTCCTCCGGCGGGCCGAACTTCAACGCGACATCGGCGAGCGGCGGCGCGAACAGGGTGAACAGCACCACGGAAATGGTGCCGCCGACGAAGCTGGCGGTGGCCGCGGCGACAAGCGCCCGATCGGCTTCCCCTTTGAGCGCCATGGGGCGGCCGTCGAAGGTTGTCGCCACCGCGGTCGAGGCGCCGGGAATGCCCAGCATGATGGAGCTGATGGCGCCGCCATACATGGCGCCGTAATAGAGCGCGCCGAGAAAGATGATGGCGCCGGTGGGCGGCACCAGGAAGGTCAGCGGCAGCAGGATGGCGACGCCGTTGACCGAGCCCAAACCCGGCATCGCCCCGATGAACAGGCCGGCGACGCAGCCCGCCGCCACCAGAAGCAGATTCTGCCATTGCAGGGCGACGGCGAAACCATCGAGCAGATGATTGAAAATATCGATCATGATCCGCGATCCAAGCTGGCGACCCGATGCCGTTTGCCGCCCTGGGGCCCGTGGAGAACCGGCTCCGGCCGGCCGCCGCGGGGACGGCTAGAGGAAGATGTCATAGAGCGGGTAATAGATGAGTTCGTTGAGGAAATATTGGCCGGCCAGGCCCTTGGGGAGTTCGATCTTCAAACCGATCTCGAAGAAGAAGAAGGTGGCCATCGGCGTCAGCAGCCCGACGGCGCCGGTCAAGGGCCAGGCGTGGTTGCCGATCCAGCGTAGGTAGAAGACCAGGTAGAGCGGAACGGAAACGTATACGCCCAAGATGTGGATCAGGCCGATCATCATGGTCAGGGATCCGGCACCGATCAGGAACAGCTTCAGCGAACGGCGGTCCATGTATGGCTCGGTGGATTGGGACGGCGGGCTCAACCGCCGGGCCCAACGCAGGATGATCCACGCGCAGCATGCCAGCATGCCGGCGCCCAGCCAGAACGGGAACGCCCCGCCGCCCGGACCCGATCTGGGGATCCAGCCGACGGGGAGTTCCGCACTTTTCCACATCAGATAGGCGGAGAAGCCCGCCATGACGACGGCCATGATCAATTCCGCCCGACGCATGGCGGTCCCCCCCCGTTCCGCGTATCCGATGCAGGCTAAAAAGGCCTACTTGATTTCCCCAAGGTCTTTCAGCAGCTTGCGATGCACCTCGCGTTCCTGGGTGAAGTACGCAGTCAGCTCCTTGCCGGTCAGCCAACCGGGCACCAGCCCTTTCTTAGACAGATAGGACTGCCACTCCTTGGAGTTGTAGACCTTGTCGAAGACCGACACGTAAAAGTCCTGGGCGTCCTTTGGAATCCCCGGAGGCGCAATGATCGACCGCTGCATGTAATAGACCATGTCGGATCCGTGGCCGAGTTCCTCGAAGGTCGGGATCTGACCCCATTTGCCCTTCAACTTGCCCTTGGGCGTGAAGCTCGCCAGCGGGATGGATTTCTTCGCATCCCAGAAGCCGACCTGCTCGGACGGGTTGTTGACGGTCGAATTGATGTGCTTGCCGATCAGCTGCTTGGCCACGGTTCCGCCCCCCTTGAAGGGAACGTAGGTCATCTTGATGCCGAATTTCTTCTCCAGCAGGGCGGTGACCAGGGAATCTTCCTGGCCCTTCCCGGTGCCGCCCATCTTCCAGCCGGCGGCTCCCGCCTTCTTGACCGCCGCGACGTAGTCCTCGACGGACTTGATACCACTGTCGCTGACAACCCAAAGCTGGAAGGTGTCCTCCGCGAGCCGCGCGATCGGCGTGAATTTGGAAATGTCGACCCCGATGCCGGGATTGCGCAGCGGCGTCGTGTAGAGGCTGTTCAGCGTCGCCAGGATGATATGCGGGTTGCCCGCATTGTCCTTCAGATACCTGAGTGCCTCGGCGCCCGAACCGCCGCCCTTGTTATTGGGAATGAAGGGCTTCGGGGAAAATTTGTGCTTTTCGATAATGCCCTGGATGAAGCGTGCCAGCCGGTCGGCACCACCGCCCTTGCCGGCCATGATCACGAATTCTACGGGTTTTCTCGGCTTCCATGCCGCCGCGGCATCGGTCGATTGGACAAAGCTTCCCAGACCGAACGCGAACACCGCTCCGAGCGCGATTGCGCCCATTCCCACTGCTTGTTTCATAATAAATTCTCCCAGTTCAACATGGACGTGATGCTGCCATGAAACAAACCTGCCGTGGTTCTATCTGGGGCCCCTGTCTGAAGCGTGCGACCCGTTTCGGCTCGTTTCACCGTCGTTGTTACGCGGTACGAATTAATGAGCTACGCCAGGCAGTGTTTGTATGTGGTATACCACGTAAAACCGCCGCGTCCTAGACGTGACACCGACCCGACACGCGGATTTGATCGCCGCCGGCGAAAAGGGCAAGGCCTCAGGGGGCGACCCGCTCCCAAATCACGTTGAGTTCGACCCCGGCATCGGCCAGAAGGTTCATCACCGGACAGCGCATCTCCACGTTCTTGCGCAGCTTTTCGATCCGCTCCGGCGGTTCGTCGGTCTTCAAGAGGACCTTGAATTCAACCTTCTGAAAATGCGGCCGGACACCCCGCACCCCGCGCGATCCGCGCGCGTCGACCCAGCCGTCGCATTCGAAATCCACGCCGGTGTACTTGAAGTTCATGACCTTGGCGCAGCGGTTGATGATCACGCCCTCGCAACCGGTCAGTGCGCAGAGCACGGTTTCCAGAGGCGACGGCGCGATATTGGTGCCGGTCTTTTCGTCGGTAACGACGGTGAAGTCGCGGACCGTCGACACCGTCTTCGGTTCCGCTTTGTTGGTCGCCCGGATTTCGCGCACGCCGAGGAGCGACTTGTCTGGGTCCACGTCCGGCGGCAGGAAGCCGCTCGCATCGGTATCGGTCATCGTTCGGTCCTCTCTGTTGATAACCCGTGTTTCCTCTGCCGGCGGCCAGCGGATCTTCGCCCGCTCTTACGGGGTCGACGCCGCCGCAGCGGCGTCGCGATGCCTCGCTCCGGATGCTCTCCCGCGGCCATAGCTAGCCGACCGGCCTGTCCCCGTCAATCGGCTGACCGCCGGCGGGTCGGCCGGCGGCGTTCGACAGGCCCGGCCCGAGCCCCTATTGTTGGGCCCGGACGCGGCCCGCTGCGGCGGGCCCCAAAGGGAGAGGAGAGATCGATGAGCGTCATCAGGGTCTTGAGCGCGGGCGCGCCCAAGGGCGGCGTGGGCCTGACCGCGGAAGCCTTCGAGTCCGACACCGGCCATAGTTTTCAGATCAGCTTCGCCACCGCGCCGACCATCAGAGCGGCGGTCGAGGGCGGCACGGCGGAGGCCGACGTCGTGGTGGCGACGGCGGATGCGGTCGAGGCGTTCGGGACCGAGGGATTGACCCTGGAAGGGGCGATGACGGTGCTCGGATCCATCAAGGCGGGTGTCGTCATCCGCATCGGCGCCGACGTGCCCGACATTTCTTCCGCCGAGACCCTCAAGCAGGCGCTGCTCGATGCCCAATCCATCGTCCGCAACGAAGCGTCTTCGGGCCTTTACATCGCGCGGATGATCGAAGGCCTGGGCATCGCCGATCAGGTGAAGGACAAGACCGTGACCCTGCCGACCGGCGGCGATGTGCTGGCACATCTCGCCGAAAGCGACGTTCAGAAGGAGATCGGCTTCGGCCAGCTGACCGAGATTCGCCGTCTGGAACCGGAGGGCAGGATCCGGCTGGTCGGCGCCTTGCCCAAGGAGGTGGAGAACATCACCACTTACGCCGCCGCACCCCTTGCCGGCGCCCGGGACCCGGATGCGGCCAAGGCCTACGTCGGTTATCTCGCCACCGACGCGGCGCGCAAGATCCTGGTCGCCTCCGGGGTGGAATAGCGCGGTTGGCCCTCAGGGCCGGTCGAATTCCAGGATGTCGAAGCCGGTGAAACGGTCGACCAGATAGACCAGGCCGCGGGCGTCGGTATCGACGTCGTTGGACTGGGGCGCCGGCGCGTCCGCCACCGGTTCGGGAATGAAGTAGCCCGCCTCCAGCGGCGCCATCGGATCCTTGACGTCGACGATGCGCAAGCCGCCCGAGAACCACGCGCAATAGACCAGCGTATCCTCGAAATGTTCCTGGAACTGGTGCGCGCCGTAGCGGGTGCCCCGGGTCTCGGCCCAGGGGGTGGACGATTCCGATCCCTGATAGATGGCCAGCGGCTTGAGGTCGGCGACATTCTCGGCGTCGAACACCCAGAGGTTGGCATGGGGGCGGCCGCGCCGGGCCTCGGCCTCGCGCGGGCTGTAGTACTGGTCCTCTTCGTCAATGGCGAGCGCGATCGTCCGCCCGCCGACCGGGAAGGGGACCCGCATGAAGGTGTGCGACGGTTCCGGGAACGGCGGGTGGTAGTTATAGGCGCCGACCGTGGTGGGCCGCGTGATGTCGGAGATGTCGATCACCCGCAGCCCGGCCTGCCAGACCCCGGCCCAGAGCTGATCGCCCACCCGCATGGCGTGATGCAGGCGGCACTCGCGGCCTTCCCAGGTGGGCACTTCGCCGCCGGCCAGGTGCTGGCCGTCCATCCACCAGCGCGAGACCTCTTGCGGCTTGGCGGGGTCGCGGATGTCGTAGATCACCAGGATGTTGCCGATGAATCCCTCCATCTCGGTCGAGATGTAGGCGTAGTTTTCATCCATGTCGAAGCGGTGGACGCCGATGCCGCCGGTCTTGTGATGGGTGATCAGTTTGGGGTCGGCCGGGTTGGCGGCGTCGAATAGCTTGAAGCCGCCGTTGGTGTATTGATGGATTTCCGATGCTTCCAGGGCCGCGATGTTCTTTTCTTCGACCCCCAGCTTGTCCGCCAGTTCCCTGTCGCTGGGCGGACGGCCGAGCTCCACCTCCAGGCGCTTCTTCATGGGCGGAAGCTGCTCCGCCTTGCGGCCGATGCCGAAATTGTTGCGCTCCACGTTGACCGCCATCAGGCCGTCGACCACCCGCACCTTGTGGCTGTGGGATTCGGGATCGTCGACGTTGATCTGGGCGACGACCTTGGGCGCCCTTGGGTCGGAGACGTCGACCACCGAAGTGCCGAGCCCCGCCTTGTTGGGCAAATGACCGATATAGGCGTGATCCCCCGCCACATAGACCTGACCCGCGCCGGGCAGATCCAGATGGCCGAGGCGCTTGACGTTCCGTGCCAGCGGCGTGCCGTCGGCGTGTGACGCGTCCATGGTTCCGGCCTCCGCGTTCCCTAATCGAAACCGTACAATTCCTTGGGGTTGTCCACCAGGACCCTTTCCAAGGTTGCCGTGTCCCCGGCCCAGCCGCACAGGATATCGGCCAGTGTCCCGTCATTGGGCATGGCGCTCTTGACCATGACATGGGGCCAGTCCGAGCCCCAGACCACCCGGTCCGGGGCCGCCTCCAGCAGCGCCCGGGCGAAGGGGTCGGTGTCGGCATAGGGCGCCGGCTCGGCCGAAATCCGGTAGGGACCGGTCAGCTTGACCCAGGCGCGGCCGCCCTTGAGCAGCCGCAACAGCGCCTGGAAGCCGGGGACGTCGGGATCCTGTCCCGGGCGGAAATAGCCGAGATGGCCGAACACCACGGGGGCCGGGAAATCGGCGAACTGGCTGTCCAGGTCCGGCACGTTGTCGACATGGACCAGGAATTCCACATGCCAGCCGAGGCGTGCGATGCGGGCCGCCAGCGCCCGGGCCTCATCCAGCGGCAAGGTGGCGCTGGGATCGGCCACGTCCACCAGGTTGAGCCGGGCGCCGCGCACGCCTGCGCCGTGCAGCGCATCGAGGGTCCTGTCTTCCACCGCCGGGTCCACCACGGCGACGCCCCGGGCGCAGCTCCCCATGTCCGACAGCGCCTTCAGGAGCACCCGGTTGTCGGTGCCGTAAACGCTGGGCTGAACCAGCACCGCGCGGCTGAGCCCGAGGGTCGCCAGCATGGCGCGGTAATCCGGCAGCAGGGCGTCGGGCGGCGTATAGATGCGTGCCGGATCGTAGTCGAACGCCGATGCCGGCCCGCAGATATGGGCGTGGCAATCGCAGGCGTCGGCGGGCAGCCGCCGCGCCGGCGGGCGGGGATCGGGATCCGGCGCGGCGCAGAGCGGCGCCGCCGCGCTCGCCTGGCTATCGGCATCGTTGGGGGGCGCGGCCATGGCAGCGGTCCCGGCGGTCCGGCGGCTCAGGCCGCCGCCTGCTTGGCGCGCCGAAGTTGGATCAGGTATGGCACCGCAAGCGACAGCGCCAGGCCCACCCACAGGATGTTGCCCAGGTTGGACGAGAAGATCACCATGATATCGCCCTCGGAAATCTTGAGCGCCCGCAGGAAATAGGTCTCCAGCAGTGGTCCCAGGATGACGCCGATCAGGATCGCCGCGGTATGGTAGCCCGTCTTGCGCGCGACGTAGCCGATCACCCCGAAGACCAGGGCCAGGTACATGTCGAACATGTATTGGCGCGGCACGAAGGACCCCACCAGGGTGAAGGAGATGATGATCGGCGACATGTAGGTGGTCGAGACCACGGTGATCCGCGACATGTAGCGCGCCAGCGGCGCGATAGTGAAGATCATGATGAAGTAGGTCACCGCCATCGCGGCGAACGGTCCGTAGGCGAGCTCGGGATTGTCCATGAACAGGTCCGGGCCCATGGTGACACCGTGGTACTGCAGGACCACCAGCATGATGGCGGCGGTGGCGCCGCCGGGGATGCCGATGACCAGGAGCGGCACTAGAGTGCCGGAGGTCACGCCGTTATTGGCCGATTCGGGCGCCACCAGGCCTTCCACATGGCCGGTGCCGTACAGCTCCGGCGTTTTGGAATAGGTGCGGGACTGCTGGTAGGCGACGAACGAGGCGATGGCGGCGCCGGCCCCGGGCACCACGCCGATCACCAGGCCGATCATCGAAGTCCAGATGATGTGCCACCACTTGGACAGGGCGATGCGGACCCCTTCCATGGTTTCGGCCCAGCTCGCCTTCTGCATGGCTTCCTTGCCGCGCTGGGAGAGGATCGATTCGCCTTCGATGACGGCGAACGCCTCGGACACCGCGAACAGGCCGACCAGGGCGGGGATCAGCGGCACCTTGTCGTAAAGCTCGAGGAATCCGAAGGTGCCGCGCGGCGTCTCATAGACCACGTCGGCGCCGATATAGCCCAGCATCAGACCGAAGAACCCGGCGATCAGGCCCTTCAGCGTGTCGCGCGCGGCGATCGAGGCGATCAGGGAGATGCCGAACAGCATCACCACGATCATTTCCACCGAATGCAGGTAGAACGCGACCTGGGACAGCCACGGCATCGCCAGCAGGGTCACCACCGTGGTCAGAAGCCCGCCGAGGACCGAGGAGACGAAGGAGATCGCCAGGGCCTGCTGGCCGCGCCCCTGCTTGGTCATGGGATAGCCGTCAAGCGGCGTCGCCGCCGCGCCCGCGGTGCCGGGGATGTTGACCAGGATCGCCGGGATGCCGGCGCCCATGCGCGAGGACGCGTAAAGCGCCACCATGAAGACCAGCCCGATCTCGGGATCCATGGCCAGGGTCATGGGCAGCAGGATGATGATGGTGTTGGCGGCGGAGAAACCGGGGATCGCGCCGACGATCAGGCCCAAGAAAATCGCCGGCAGGATGATCCACCAGAATTCGAAGTTGCGGATGAACAGGTCGACGAAGAGGCCGGGATCGAATTCCATCTTAGAACAGCCCCGCCATGAGCTTCTCGAACGGGCCCGCGGGGAACCGCGTCTGGAAGGCGACGATGAACAGGAAATAGCCGCCGATGGCGACCACCGCGGAAAGGCTGACAATCAGCAATTTTTTCTTGCCCTCGCTCAGCAGCAGCATGGCCAGCGCCAGGAATGCAAAGACCGTAAGCGTGAAGCCCAGCCAATCCACGAAGTAGATGAAAGCGATGGTCAGGCCGAGCAGCGCGAGCCGCTTGGGAATGAAGTTCTTGGGTTCCACGATGCGCCCGAGCCCAAGGTCCGCCTCGCCCGCCTTCACTTGCTTGGCGATACGGATTCCCAGCAGGATCACCAGCACAATCAGGATAGTGCCGACGAACAAGGCGCTGACCTGCGCGATGCGGGGGACGTCCCAGATCGTGTAAAAGTAATATAGCGTGAACAGGAGCGCAGCGCCGGGAAGGATCAGCTCGCCGCCGACTGATTTCTTTTCGGGATTGTCCGTTTCGTTATCGTCCGTCATTCCCCGCCCCCCATGACGCGGTGCTTTCCCGGACGGCGCCCCCGTGCCGTCCAGCGAAACTTGGTCGAAATGTTAGGCGGGTGGCATGTCCGTTTCCGGGCATGCCACCCGTATCGCTGCGGAGCAACGCGGTTCAGGCCTTACGACTTGCCGGTGAGCAGGTCTTTGTACTCTTCGCCGATCTTCGTAATGTTCGCGACGTACTTCGCGATCGCGGCCTGGGACGAGCTCTTGGTGAACAGCTCCATCGGCACCTTGGTCTTCTTCAGGACCTTCTGGTAGTCGGGGTCCTTGAACACTTGGTCCGACGTGTCCGTGAGGACCTTGAAGTTGTCGGGATGCTTGTCGATGACCGCCTTCTTGATGCCGAAGGCACGGGCGCCGGCGATCAACGGCGGCAGGTTCATGCCGAACTCTTTGTTGATCAGGACCGCCTCCTTGACCAGCTTCGGCATTGGATTGCTGTCGTCGAAGATGGCCAGGATGCGGAAGTTCTTGCCGCGCCGGGCGATGCCGCCCGACGGCAGGGCGCCGCAGTCCATTTCGCCGGTGGCGACGCCGGCCCGGGTCCGCTTGCCGCCCGACAGCGGCACGACATTGAACTTGGCGCCGGTGTGGCGACCGAGTGCCAGGATGCCGAGGGTCGCGGGATGGGCGAGACGGCTGACGCCGACCTTGATGGTGCGCTTCTTGCCTTCCTCGACGATGTCTTTCATGGTTTTGAATTTGGATTTGCGGCCGACGAAGACGATGCCCGGGTCACGGTCCATCTGGCCGAAATAGACCAAGTCGGAGACCTTGAAGCCGGTCGGCTTCTTGACCACCCAGTTCAGGACCTCGGGGCCCATGTTGCCGAACAGCAGGTCGTGGCCGTCGTCGCTGCCGATGCCCATGTACTTTTCGTAACCGACGCGGCCGGCGGCGCCGGGATAGAAGGCCGGTTCGAAATTGACCTTGAGGTACTTTTTCCAAATGGTCGTAAAGGCACGAAGGTTGCGGTCGGCGCCGCCGCCTTCGCGGGTCGGCACGTAGACCTTCATATTTCTGGAGGGGAAACCGGCGGCAAAGGCGGAGGTGGCGGGCAGGCCCGCAAGCAGGCCGGCGCCCACGGCCGCGGCGGATCCGGTCAGGAAACGGCGACGGTCGAGTTCGTCAAAATAATCGTCAAACATGTTTTTCTCCCAGTTATCGCGCGCAGCGCGCAAATCGTCGCGGCAGAATTTTTTCGGGACCGCTTCTTGCCAACCTCAGCCCGAACCCATTGGATCATAGGTTTGACCCAACAGGGATATTTATTGAATGGGCCGTAGCGCACCGCCCTTGATGGCGGTATGTTCGGTTCTTCCTCGGCTCCCTTTCAAACTGCGGTTTTCCCTATTTATTTTTGTCTACCGTGGCCGCGATGATGCATCGGTCCGGGACGGGCGGTCAAGGCGAGACTTGGCGCGCCCCGCTGCGCGGTTGCGTGCGGCGCGACTCGAGGCGTAGGGTGGCCGGGTGCTGAAACGGTGAAAGATCGGGCGTGGCCATGAGAATCCTGATGGTCGGGGCCGGCGGTGTCGGCGGTTATTTCGGCGGCAGGTTGGCGGCGGCGGGCGACGACGTCACCTTCATTGCCCGCGGTGCGCATCTCGCGGCGATGCGCGAGACCGGCCTTCGCATCGAGAGCCCCTTGGGCGATGCCCGGGTCGATCCGGTCCAGGCGGTGGAGACGGCCCGGGGGCTGGATCCCATGGATGTCGTCTTCGTGGCCGTCAAGATCGGCGATACCGGGGACGCCATCGCAGCCTGCCGCGCGGCGGTGGGGCCGGATACGGTCGTGATTTCGTTGCAGAATGGCCTGGCCGCCGATGACGCGTTGATCGACGCCTTCGGCGCGGCCCGGGTCGCGGGCGGCGTGGCTTATATCGCCGCCCAGGTCGCGCGGCCGGGGCTGATCCAGCATATCGGCGCCAATCAGCGCATCCAGGTTGGCGAGCTCGCGGGCGGCACCAGCGCCCGGTGCGAGGCTATCGCCGCCCGGCTTCGCGCCGCCGGCATCGACGGCGAGGCGGTGGCGGACATCGTGCGCGCCATGTGGGACAAGTTTTCGTTCCTGGTGGCGCTCGCCGGTGTCACGTCGCTCACCGGCGAACCGATCGGTGTCATCCGCGCCGATCCCGACATGCGCGCTTTCCTGCATGAGGTGATGAAGGAGACGGTGGCGGTCGGCCGCGCGCGCGGCGTCGACTTTCCTTCCGATTATGCCGACCAAAGGCTCGCCTTCGCCGATACCCTGCCCGAAGACATGCGCTCGTCGATGTATCACGATTTGTCTGCGGGAAAGCCGCTCGAGCTCGATTGGCTGACCGGCGCGGTGGTGGAGATGGGAAAGGCCGCGGGCATTCCGACGCCGGCCAACTTGGCGATCTATGCCGCCCTCAAATCCCGCCGCCACGGGGGCCGCACGTCCTAACATTGAACTAAATTACCCATGCGGGGGGCGGTGCAGCCGAGGTGGAGGCCGAAACGGCCCAACGGCTTGTTAACCCGATGTCCGCTAATAGCCATAAGCGGACATAAGCGGCGGAAAGGTTACTGCAAAAAAAGAAACCCCCGCCGAAGCGGGGGCCAGGGAGAAAATTTCCATAAGCCCAGTAACACTAATCCTCAGTCGCGGGGCTGGCAAGGCGGTACCGTTAACCCAATGCCCGATTAAAGAAGCGGACATGATGAGCTTCAAGGTTGGAATAGTTTTTTTTGCCTCTCTAACACTGCCTTTAGATCAAAGTCAGGAGCGCGGGTTGGTGAAAGCGCCGTTGATTTCTTGCAGTTTCAGAAGGACGATTATTCAGTTTGCTTAGTCTGAAGATTTTTTATCGTCAAGACTCCGCAAACCTCTCACGAAAGTAAATGTAAGTTCAGTATTTGATCTGGCACTCGTGGCAATCATCTTTTCGCCCTTAAGACGAAAGCTATGGTAGCAAATTTCAGCAAAAATTTTGCGATAAAACCAACAAAACCTTCCACTTTTGCTCACTGTCCAGGTCGTCTGTAGAGGTTGAGGATAGCCGTTGTTACGATCCCTTTCATAAACGAGTTTCTTGTCGTCGATGAAATAATAGGTACGCACTTCGCCTTTACCGTTTTTCTTCTCAAATCCACTTATCCTCTCCAAGGTATTACCAAGCATCAGCTTCCCAAATTCCGCACCGCTCATACCTCCAGCGGATGCTACGTGCGCATCGCTGAGGTACGTGCCAAAGAAAACACCAAACGCTGCGACTGTGATAAATGTGAAGCGACGCATATTCCTTTTATCCTTTCGAGTGGCCGAGCGCGTGTTCTGCACGTAGGGCTATGTCACGCCCCGATCTCGGTTATCGATGAGTTGCTATGTCGGTTGCGGTAGTGATTGCCGCGTGTAAGACAACCGAGAACGGCGGCACTATCTCCTACGATGCGTAGCCCCCTGGCGAGCAGATCCGCTGCGCCACATTGACGTGTGTTTGCATTTGGGACAGATGCGCTCGCCCGCCCATGCGCTGGTGAATGGACGCTGGCAGCTGAGGCAGTCACGCACTTTTGAAGCCATATCAACATCAGGTTGGGGTTTCACCGTGTAACTCATGGAAAGATCCTTCTACTTGAAGAGAAATTGGCTGGGAACCAATCAAACAAAAGTGTTCGTTTCTTGGCATCGCCCTTGTCCCGAGGCCGGCGGTCGTGAACCTGGCCTGGCCTAGGCGTTCGTTCCCATCCTCACCGTCTCTTTATCCTTGGTGTGCCATTAATTGCCGCATCATACCGCCCGCACCTCAATCACTTCCGGGATGTGATGCCGCAATAAATTCTCGATCCCGACCTTTAGAGTCGCGGTAGAGCTGGGACAACCCGAGCAGGAGCCTTGCATACGCAGGTAGACAACGCCGCGCTGGAAACCATGGAACAGGATGTCGCCCCCGTCCTGAGCCACCGCGGGACGGATGCGAGTCTCAAGAAGTTCTTTGATCTTGGTCACGAGTTCGTCATCCTCGCCGGAGTCTGCATGCACCGAAATGGCGCTATCATCCGTGAACAGCGGCGCGCCGGCGGTGAAATGCTCCATGATTGCGCCGAGGATCGGCGACTTGAGAAACGACCAGTCCTGGTCATCAGACTTCGTCACCGTGATGAAGTCGCCACCAAAAAACACGCCGGTTACGCCTTCGATCTCGTAAAGACGCATAGCCAAAGGTGAGGAAGCCGCGTCGTCCCGCGTCGCGAAATTAGCTGTGCCGCTTTCCATAACGGATTCGCCCGGGAGGAACTTGAGTGTCGCCGGGTTCGGGGTTGCTTCGGTTTGAATGAACATCTGAAGCCTCTACTTTGCAATGTTGCCGGAAGGTCGGACCGGAACGCCGGCGCCATGGGGAGACATTCCCTTTAGGAACTTGAAGAGATCACTGTCCGTGGAAAGGACGAGCGTGGTGTTCTTGGCGATGATGGTTCCATAGGACTGCATGGTCCGTGTAAATTCGTAGAATTCCACTGATGCCGGGCTTTGGTTGTAAGCCTTTGCGTAGATTTCCGTGGCTTTGGCATCCGCCACGCCACGAATTTCCTCGACCTTTCGGTAGGCTTCAGACTGGATCTTATTGAGGTCACGTTCACGATTACCACGAATTCGAGCGGCCTCTCCGTTGCCTTCGGATAAGAATCGTTCGGCTATCTGCCGCCGTTCGCTGATCATTCGATCGTAGATCTTGGGGCGTACGCTTTCATTGTAGTTGATGCGCTTGAACCGGATATCGAGCAATTGAATACCGAACACGCGCACCTTCTCAGCGGCCGCGGAAAAGATTTCCTGCTCGACCAGCATGCGCCCCTTCTGGATTGGCACAAGTGCCCCCATGTTCTGTTCGCGCTCAGCGTCGGTTAAAAGAGCGTCGCGCAGCGGCTCACGATCCTTCGTGGTGCGGATGATCTCGATCAGCTCATGCTTGGCGACCGCGTTGCGGGTTTCGCTGCCGAGGATATCGTCCAGGCGGGACTGGGCGCTGCGTTCGTCGCGCAGCCGCAGAAAGTACTGGAGCGGATCCGTGATCCGCCAGCGGGCGAACAGGTCGACCGAGATGTAGAGCTTGTCCTTGGTCGGCATATCTGATGGATTTCCATCCCACTCGAGGACGCGTCGGTCAATCGGATTGACATCCTGAATGAAGGGTACCTTGAACTTTAGGCCGGCGGTGGTCACGGGCGCGCCCACCGGCTTGCCGAACTGCGTGATGATCGCCTGCTCGACTTCGCTCACCGTATAGATGGAACTCGACGCGACGAACGAACTGGCCCCCAAAACCACAAGGATTGCTATTTGCATGATCTTGTTCATGGCTGGTCTCCCTTCTGGGCGCCCAGATCGAGAAGAGGCAGGATGCTGCGAGTCTGTTCATCGACGATGATCTTGGAGCGTATGCTCGGCAGGACGTCTTGAAGGGTTTCGATATAAATGCGGCGGCGGGTGACCTCCGGGGCCTTGCTGTATTCCGCCAGGAGCGCACTGAATCGGGCGGCATCGCCTTCCGCCTCATTTATCCTCTTGAGCCGGTAACCGTCCGCCTCCCGGATACGCTGATCCTTCTCGCCCTCGGCCAAGGGGATTACCTTGTTGTAGTCTCGGCGGGCTTCGTTGATCAGTTTCTCTTTCTCTTGCTGAGCCTGGTTGACCTCGTTGAAGGATTCCTGCACCGGTTGGGGCGGGTTAATGTTCTTTAATTGGACCTGATCGATGCTGATCCCCATTGCATATTTGGTTGAGAGCGCCTGCATCTTGGTCAACGCTTCCGTTTCGATTTCCTGCCGCCCGATCGTAATCACCTCATCCACGGTGCGATCGCCGACGACTTCCCGCATGACGGATTCGGAGACATAGCGAAGGGTTTCAGCTGGTTCCCGAACCTCGAAGAGGAACTTGACAGGATCCGCGATGCGATATTGGACCACCCACTCCACCAGGGCCGCATTCAGGTCACCGGTCACCATCTGTGTTTCCCGGGTTGTATCGCGAGGACGAGGGCTTTGGTAAGGATCTCTGGCGCCAGGGGTCGTAAAACCGAATTCCTGTTTCAGCTGACGTTTAACGGGAACGATGGTCGCCGCGTCAATTCCAAGTGGAAGTTTGAAATGCAGGCCTGGTGGAACCTGCTTGACGTATTTGCCAAAGCGCTGCACGACAGCGACGGAATCACTCGGCACGGTGTAATAGGCCGACCATGCACCCCAAGCGGCGAGAGCTAGGACGGTAATGATGATGATTCCGCGCGGCCCACCACCTGGAATAATTTGTTTGAGTCGCGCTTGTCCCTGGCGCAACATATTTTCGAGGTCAGAACCGAGAGGGCCGCCTGTCCCCCACGGGCCACCTTGTCCGCCATTGCTGTTCTGTGATGTCATTGGGCTTTCCGATTCCTTTGTCGCGTAAAATCACATTTGGTGTGCCAATTGATTCGCGGCCAGAAGAACGCTCTCGATGCGAATTCCTGGCGCTTTTTGGGCCAATCGTTCATTTTGGTCGAACTATCATCCCCTCGGCATCGGCTCGTGCTAAGGCCCGAATGTCGGCTTTTTTTGCGAGCGCCTCATCCTTTTGGTTCAAGGCACTCTTGATTTCCTCCTGGTCGTTGGTGTGCCTTCGGCGCTTGATCGCGTATCAAAGTGGCATCCAGCGCAATCGGGTCGATCGTCATTGTGCGTATACGCCCCGGGAATTGTCGCTCCGCATGCAAATGAATCAGGGTCAGAATCCGGCGGTACGCAGGGAATGAAACGCCCGAAATTTCATGCTTTTTTTCTTTATCTAAAAGATGTGGGGCCAAATACCGGCGATAAGGCGCAATCCGGGGGCAGTGGCGCACTGCCGCCCGTTTCGCCCGTCGAGTCGATATTCGGCTTGTCTAATTGAGAATAAGGAATAAGACGAACGCGAGGAGAGCTCCGCCCATTATGACGTAACTAAGAATACTGGGCCGCGAACCCTTGGTATCGGCATTTACGCCCCCAGGTGGCTGATCAGTCATTTCTGGAACCTTCCCGTAAGGCCGGGTCTTCCGTGTCAGGAGCCTCATGGCCTACGTCAATGCTACATGGGAACTCCGGTCAACTATAACAATAGGCAGCGGCGAATATATTCGCCAACGGTTGCTGACGCCCCCGCCTTTCGGTGGTGTGGTGAACTTGGTTCGGTGCTCAAGGGGGGCAAGAAGCGTTGGTGCGATTCTGGCCGCTATGTCCTCTTCGGGTCAGAAGAAGGCATCAATTGAGCGACACGGTTCACACGAATTCCCAGCCCCGCCTTGCCAGCCCTAGCGGTGCGGAGTAGGGTTTCAATGTTTGCTCGTATGTAGATGTTGAGCCTTTGGCCCCCATTATTCGCGGGGGCTTCTTTTGTTCGCCAAAGATCGCGGGGCCCTTGTATGAAACTGCGCGCATGGCCATATCGCTTTAAGGCGGGCTTGTTCACGCCAAACATTTGCGAGCCCATCTATCAGTAGCCGCTTACTGGGCCGCCCTTCGGGGCGGCCCTTTTAATTTTAGATACCATCCCCAGCTTAGCCAGCCTGTTAGGCGCTCGTTAATACTCCACGCGCAGACTATTCATAATCCAAGCTTTGGCCGACTAGCCCCCTCTGCCAGGGGGCTTTATCTAGAGTGTTTGCGTGATCCCAATGTCTGCTTTGGGTCAAAAGCGGTCATCGGATTAATATCCGCCAATAGCCAACAGCGGACATGAGTAACAAAACGGCGCATCATTAGCCCGCCAGTCATACCGACACCAATCGGCAATCGAATCGACATCGTCCGCATTGGTTTTTTCGCGGTTCGCCCGCGATATGAAAATGTGTGCATCTCCGTTAGCCCTCTCGACCGAAAGGCGACATTCTTGGTCGACAGACGCGGTGGTCTTCCTTATTTGGGAATAGCGGGCTCCTTGCTTGTCCGCTGGGACTTGTCAGTTGATGCTAAGGCGCCCCACAGGGAGATGTGGTCAAGGTCATGATTCAGAATCTCACGCGTGCGCTAGCCTTTGCCGGAACCATACTTTTGTTGGCAGCGAGCTCGTCGGCGGTCGCACAGCAGGCGGGTGCGGCTGTCTCCATCGATTCTCCGGTGGCCGAGGATCAGTATCTCGCGGGCGGAACCGTTACGGTACGTACGCAGGTGGCCGGCGATGTGACCGCCGCCGGTGGAAAAATTCTTGTGGACGGTCAGGTCGGAGGCGACGTGAACGCCGCCGGTGGCGCTATCGACCTCTTCGGCCGGGTTCTCGACGATGCAAGGCTGGCTGGCGGCATGCTCACTATCGGCGCCAAGCTCGGTGGTGACCTTGTCGCAGCCGGTGGGTCGGTTTTCGTGCTCCGAGACTCGGAGGTCTCGGGGCGGGCATGGCTTGGTGGTGGGCGCGTTGAGGTCCTTGGTCGGATCGGGGGAGAGCTCAAAGCCACAGGCGGCAAAGTGGTCATCAACGGGATCGTGAATGGCGATGTTCACGTCATCGGGCGACAGGTTCGCATTGGCTCGGCCGCACGTATCGCAGGTGATCTCACCTATACCAGCAGGCGCGAGGCCATTATCGACGCTGGCGCCAGGATCGACGGTGCGGTCAAGCGCTTGCCGCCGACGAAAATGGCGGTGCCGTCAGCTGCCGTCGCGATCGGCATTATGGGCGGATTGTGGTTGGTCGGATTGATCGTAATGGGCATGGCCCTTGTCCTCGTTTTTCCAACTGCAACGGCCCGCCTCACCGAGACGATCCAAGAGAATTCCGGGCGATGCGCCTTGGTGGGCTTTGCGCTTTTGGCGGCGGTGCCCTTGGCCTCACTGATCAGCTTTATGATGTTGATCGGCGTGCCGCTCGGGCTCGCCCTGCTTGCGCTATACCTGACTGCGCTTCTCGCCGCCTATTTGACGGGTGCGTTGTGGCTCGCCGAGCGAGTCCTCTCGTGGCTTGGTGGTGACCGGTCCCATCGGACGGGGCAGCGCGCGGGCTTCCTGGCAATCACCTTGATCGTGTTGATGCTGATTGGCTGGATTCCGATTGTTGGCTGGTTGGTTTTCCTCGCGATCTTGGTTCTTGGTTTGGGCGGTCTCAGCCTGCGGCTACACCGATTGGCAGGTGGCTGATCGAGTAAATGATGCTGCCACTCATTCTCGCTATACAACTAGCGACCATGTTTGGGATCGCATCCGTCTGTCTTCATCGAACGACCAAAGTCGCGCGGGTGGTTTGGGTAATGAATCCAGAGGCGGATAAACGGGTGTTCTCCTGAATGTCGCTGATCCTGACGTCCGCCTTGGGTCAGAAGCGGACATTAGGTTAACCCGCCCCAGTCACAACCAGGCACCGGAGCAGTCAACATACTCGTGATCGGGGGCGCCCGGGGGCGGCTTGCCAGGGCGTGAGATTGACCGTATACCAAGCCCCGCATCGATCAACGGGAGCCCGAGGAATCCGCCATGACCCACGCCGTGACCGCACCGCCGGCCGTGACCCTGCCGATCGCCGGAAGCGAAGAAACCTACCCCGTCCGCCGCATCTGGTGCGTCGGGCGAAACTATGCCGCTCATGCAAGGGAGATGGGGTCCGACCCCGATCGCGAGCCCCCCTTCTTCTTCCAAAAGCCGACCGATGCCATCGTTCAGAACGGCGAGGCCATCCCCTATCCGCCGGGCACCGGAAACCTGCATTACGAGATCGAGCTGGTGGTCGCCATCGGCAAGGCCGGGTTCAAGATCCCGGCGGAGAAGGCCTTGGAGCACGTCTATGGCTATGCCGTGGGGCTGGACATGACCCGGCGCGATCTGCAGAACGCCGCCAAGGACACCGGCCGGCCCTGGGAAATGGGCAAGGCCTTCGACCGTTCGGCGCCGTGTTCGGAGATTCAGCCGGCGTCGAAGATCGGCCATCCGGAGGCGGGCGCGATCTGGCTGAAGGTCGACGGCGCGATCAAGCAGGAAAGCGACATCAGCCACCTGATCTGGAACGTCAGTGAGACCATCGCGCATCTCTCCGACCTGGTGGAACTGCAGCCGGGCGACCTGATCTATACCGGCACGCCGGAAGGCGTCGGCCCGGTGGTCGCCGGCGAGGTCATGGAGGGTCATGTCGACGGCGTCGGCGACATCCGGACCCCGGTGACCGACCCGGCCTAGACCCATGCGGCTCGTCACCTTCGCCGCCGGCGGCGGCGCGCCCGTTCCCGGCGCTCTGGACGAAGCGGGGCGGGTGCTGGACCTTTCCGCGGTGGCGCCCGACATGACCGCGCTGATCAGGGGCGGCGCCGAGGCGCTCGCCCGGGCGCGGTCTCTGGTGGACGGCGCGGGGCAAGGCGACTGGCTGGCCGCCGATGCCGTGCGGCTTTTGGCGCCGATCCCGCGGCCGGAAAAGAACATTCTCTGCGTCGGCAAGAACTATCACGCCCACGCGCGGGAGTTTCAGGGCTCGGGCTTCGACAAGTCGTCCGGCGGCACCGACGTGCCGGAGCTTCCCATCATCTTCACCAAGGCGCCGACCAGCGTCATCGGGCCGGGGGACCCGGTGCCGAGCGGTCTCGATCCCACCCAGACCACCGATTACGAGGGCGAGCTGGCGGTCGTCATCGGCACCGGCGGGCGCGGCATTGCCGCCGCCGACGCCTACGATCACGTGTTCGGCTACACCATCATCAACGATGTCACCGCCCGTGAAATCCAGCGCCGCCATGCCCAATGGTTCCTCGGCAAGTCGATCGACGGCTTCTGTCCCATGGGCCCCGCCATCGTGACCAAGGACGAAGTCGGCGACGTGACCGCGCTGCGCCTCACCACCCACGTCAACGGCGAGCTGCGCCAGGACGCCCGGGTGTCCGATCTGATCTTCGACGTGCCCACCTTGATCGAGACGCTGTCCCTCGGCATGACGCTGGAGCCCGGCGACATCATTTCCACCGGCACCGCGGAAGGTGTCGGGATCGGCTTCAAGCCGCCCAAGTATCTCAAGCCAGGCGATGTGGTCAGGATCGAGATCGACCGCCTCGGCGCCCTTGAAAATCCTATTGCCTGAACCGGCGATACGCAAACGCCGGCCTCTCGGAAACCTATACAGAAACGGAGTCTCCCATGATCCTGCGCCGTCTCTTCGTGATTTCGCTGCTTGCCTGTCTTGCTGCCTTTGCCACCCAACCCGCCGCCGCCGGTCCCAAGGTGCGGTTGACGACGAACATGGGCGTGATCGAGCTCGAGCTCGACGACAAGAAGGCTCCTGGAACGGTGAAGAACTTCCTCTCCTACGTCGAAGGCGGCCATTACAACGGCACCATCTTCCACCGGGTGATCCGCGGCTTCATGATCCAGGGCGGCGGCTTCGGCCAGGACATGCGCCGCAAGTCGACCCGGGCGCCGATCCGCAACGAGGCCGACAACGGCCTGTCCAACCGCACCGGTACCATCGCCATGGCGCGGACATCGGATCCGCATTCGGCTTCCGCCCAGTTTTTCATCAACACGGTGGACAATGCCAACCTCGACCACCGCTCGAAGGACGAGCGGGGCTGGGGCTATGCCGTGTTCGGCCGGGTGGTGAAGGGCATGGACGTGGTGCGCCGGATCGAGGACGCGCGCACCACCAATGTCGGCCCCATGGGCAACGTGCCGCGCCAGCCCATCGTCATCGAAAAGGCCGAAACCCTGCGCTGACAGGACCGCGCCCCCGCCCTATCCTGGGTGCGGACAAGAAAATCAGGGGAGGAGACGCCATGGCCCGCATCAGGGTGCTGAGCGCGCCGGCCATCCGCCAGGGGTTGGCGGCGCTGGTCGAAGGCTTTAAGGCCGACACCGGCCACGCGGTCGACCTGGACTACGCATCCGGGCCCAATATCGGCAAGCGCATGGATACCGAACGCGACGTCTGCGACGTCGTGGTCGCGCCGGACGGCGTGATCGCGGCGCGCCGGGATACGGGCCGCTTCGGTCATGAGCGCGCCATCCCGGTCGGCGGCGTCGAAGCCGGCGTCGCCATCCGCACCGGCGCCCCGGTTCCCGATATCGCATCCGCCGATGCGGTGCGCCAGGCGCTCCTCAACGCCGAGGCCGTGGTGTTCAACAAGGCCTCGTCGGGCGACTTCATCGCCGAGATGATCACCGGACTCGGCGTCATGGAGGCGATCGCGGATCGCGTGACGCGGTTCGAGGACGGGCGCGAGGCGATGGAATTTTTGGCCAAGACGCAAGGCGACACGGCGCTCGGTTTTGGCCAGTCGACCGGCCTCAAGGTGCACGAGCCGCTCGGCATCACCGTGATCGGCGCGCTGCCGGAAGACATCGGCAACGTCACAACCTATATGGCGATGCGGATGCCCGAGGCGGGCGATTTCGATGCCGCGGAAGCTCTGGTCGAATACCTCACCAACGAAGCGGGCCGCGCGCGGTTCCGGGAAACCGGCGTGATGTAGGCCTATGGAAGACAATCTCACCACCGAACGGCCGACCTTCGTCACCCGCCTGGAATGCGGGGCGACCGGGGCGGCGTATGAGCCAGACAGGGTCTACAACCTGTCCGAGGCCGGCAAGCCCTTGCTGGTGCGCTATGATCTCGACGGGATCGGCAAGGCGGTCGCGCGCGACGACCTCGCCCTCCGGGCGCCGGACCTGTGGCGCTATCGCGAGCTGCTGCCGGTCCGCAAAGCGCGCAACATCGTCAGCCTGGGCGAGACCATGACCCCGGTGATCCCGTGCCCCGCCGTGACCCGGGCGCTTCGCTCCGGCGAGGTCCTGGTCAAGGACGAAGGCCGGCTTCCCACCGGGTCGTTCAAGGCGCGTGGGCTGGTGATGGCGGTCTCCATGGCCAAGGAGCTCGGGATTGCGAAAATGGCGATGGCGACCAACGGCAATGCCGGGGCGGCGCTCGCCGCCTATTGCTCCCGCGCCGGCATCGAAAGCGTCGTGTTCTGCCCCGACGACACGCCGGAGATCAACGTCCGCGAGATCGCCTTGCAGGGGGCCAGGGTCTACCGGGTCAACGGGCTGATCAACGATTGCGGCAAGATCGTCGTCGACGGGCGCGAGGCCGCCGGCTGGTTCGAGGCGAACACGTTGAAAGAGCCCTACCGGATCGAGGGCAAGAAGACCATGGGCCTGGAGCTCGCCGAGCAACTGGGCTGGGACGTGCCCGACGTGATCCTCTATCCCACCGGCGGCGGCACCGGCTTGATCGGCATGTGGAAGGCCTTCGCGGAGCTGGGTGCCCTTGGCTGGCTCGGCGAAAAGCGCCCGCGCATGGTGGCGGTGCAGGCGGCGGGCTGCGCCCCCATCGTCAAGGCCTATAACGAAGGCCTGGACCATGCGGACCTGTGGCAGGGCGCCTTCACCATCGCCGCCGGCATCCGGGTGCCCGTCGCCATCGGCGATTTCCTGATCCTCCAAGCGATCCGCGAATCGGGCGGCTTTGCCAGTGCCGTGGACGATGCGGCCATCGAAGCCGCGCGCACAGAGATGGCGGCCCGTGAAGGCCTGCTGCTGTGTCCGGAGGGCGCGGCGACCTTTGCCGCGCTCAAACAGGAACTTGCCAGCGGGCGGATCGCCAAGGACGAAAGGGTGGTCCTGTTCAACTGCGGCAACGGCCTCAAATACGACATGCCGCGCGCCGATCAGAAGCTGGATCTCAATGCCCCCATCGATTACGCGGCACTGTAATCGGGGGTGCCGCAGTTAGGGGGGCTCCCCCATTTTTGACCGTCATGCCCTGGGTCGTGCGGGAGCACGCATTCGCACGACTCCCGCGCATCCATAAACAACCTCGCCCTCGGCTCTGAGAGATCGCCCAGATGACCTGAGCGATGACGTGGTGGAGTTGGGCTGCGCAAAGAGAGCCCTTGCCGAATCCTCATGCTTCGACGGGCTCAGCACGAGGGGCCGTCAATTTGAATTACCTCCTTAAGGAATCACGCCCCATGTCTGGCCGCGTGGTGATGTCATGCGGCCAAATTCTTCGGGCCGATCTGCTCAAGGTGATCGGCCTCCGGGCTTGTTAACCCGATGTCTGCTTTTGACCCTAAGCGGACATCGCTAGATTGAGTGTTTGCCGTAATCTGAGTGTAGCGATCTAGTCGAATGGTTCGAAAGGTAAAAGAACCGAAAAATGCAAAGGCAAAAACACCCATTATACTTCAAGATCGCTAGACCAGAATGTTTGCTTCGTTGCGCTTTTGCTACCGCCGAACCAGAATGACAGCGAAAATTGTACGGCGGGTCGGGGGGACGGTACTGTGTCGAACGACGCAAGAATATTTATCGGTGCCGGCACCAGCGCACAGTATCTGGAGCTGGCGCGCGCCAATCGTCATGGGCTGATCACCGGCGCCACGGGCACAGGCAAAACCGTAACCTTGCAAATCCTCGCAGAAGGGTTTTCCAGGGCAGGCGTGCCGGTGTTCCTAGCCGACGTCAAAGGGGATCTGTCGGGCCTCTGCCAGGCGGGCGAGGCAAAGGACTTTCTCATCAAGCGCGCCGAGGCCATCGGCCTCAGCGATTACGAGTTCGCGCCCGCGCCGACCATCTTCTGGGATGTTTTCGGCGAGAGTGGCCATCCGGTCCGCACAACGATCTCGGAGATGGGGTCGTTGCTTTTGGCGCGCTTGCTCGAGTTGAACGAGACACAGGAAGGCGTGCTCTATATCGCGTTCCGGGTTGCCGACGATGAGGGGATGCTGCTGCTCGACCTCGACGATCTGCGGTCGATGCTGACGTTCCTGAGCGAGAACGCCGCAGAGATCGAGCGCGAATACGGCCGCGTGTCGGCCGCCTCGGTGGGGGCAATACAGCGCCGCCTGTTGACGCTGCAGGCGCAGGGCGGCGACCGATTTTTCGGCGAACCCGCGCTGCAGCTTGCCGACTTCATGAAGCAAACCTTCGACGGACGCGGCTTCGTCAACATTCTAGCCGCCGACCGGCTCATCGAATCGCCCCGGGTCTACGCCACCTTGCTGTTGTGGCTGCTGTCGGAGCTGTTTGAAGACCTGCCCGAGGTCGGCGATCCCGACCGGCCAAAGCTCGTATTTTTCTTCGACGAGGCGCATTTCCTGTTCGACGGCGCACCAAAAGCGCTGATCGAGCGGATTACGCAGGTTGTGCGCCTGATCCGTTCGAAAGGCGTCGGTGTCTACTTCGTCACCCAGAACCCGCTCGACATTCCCGACGACGTCCTTGGCCAGCTCGGCAACCGGGTCCAGCACGCATTGCGCGCCTACACGCCGCGCGACGCCAAAGCGGTGCGTGCGGCGGCGCAGACCTTTCGTCAGAATCCGGCGATCGACACCGAGGCCGCGATCACCGAACTTGGCGTCGGCGAAGCGCTCGTTTCGACGCTCGACGTCAAGGGCGTGCCGAACATGGTCGATCGTGTGCTCGTGCGGCCGCCCGGCTCGCGCCTCGGCCCCGCCGACCCCGCAGAGCGCCAGTACGTGTTTGGCCGCAGCCCGGTCGCGGGCCGGTACGACAAGGAAGTCGACCGGGAGTCGGCGCACGAAATCCTCACGCGGCGCGCCGACGAGGCCGCGCGGCAGGCGGAGGCCGAACGCGAGCGCAAACCAAGCCCTCGGCGCTCTAACCGGCAAAGTATCGGCGAGGCGCTCGCCAAGTCGGTCGTTCGCTCGATCGGCAGCCGTATCGGGCGGGAGATCGTGCGGGGCATCCTGGGCTCGCTTTCGCGTCGCTAGCGCGGTCGCAGCCCTCAACGGAAGAATTGTGGACCCATTCATGCAGGGTAATGTGCCAAAAGTAGAAGTTGGTCGCGTTGACCGAATTCCCGCCAATCCCATACGGTGGGTGGCAATCGTGGCGAAGCAAGATCACCGGTAGTGCATCCGGACAGGAAGGAGCAGTGATGGCAGGCAAGTTTGAAATCTACAAAGACAAGGCGGGCGAGTTCCGGTTTCGATTGAAGGCCGGCAACGGGCAGATAATCCTCGCCAGCGAAGGCTACAAACGAAAGGCGAGTGCGACCAACGGCATCGAATCCGTTAAAAAGAACGCACCGTCGGATGTGAACTACGAGCGTAAGGAAACCAAATCGGGCGGCGTCATGTTCAACCTGTTGGCCGCCAACAAGCAGGTCATCGGCACCAGCGAGGTCTATAACAGCGCCGCGGCGCGCGACAATGGGGTGGAATCAGTGAAGTCCAACGCGCCGAATGCATCTGTCGACGACCTGAGCAGCTGATATTGTTTTTGGTGGCAGGTGGCGTTGCAATGCCGCCGCGATAACACGCGCCATTTAATCAAGTCAGGCTGTCTTGGCAGTCAGTAAGATGGCAGCCTCGGCTAAAAGCAGACATCAGGTTAACGTTGGAAAAAGAGGCGCATCGGTAATCGCCAACGGTGCAAGTCCCCTCTGCCATCTTCCCTCGTTCTTGCCCAGCACTCTCACCCGACGGATGATTTTGGCTGACACAACCTGGGCTTATTCGGGGGGCCTCATCCGGAGCTTGTCGAAGGACGAGGTTGATGCAGGGTCGCGAAAAACGGTCTTGTTTCAAGAACTCTTTAATTAAATGATTATTTAAACAAGGCCTATTTCTCGCGCCGGGCCGCGGCCAGCATGGCGCGCACCCGGTCCGGCGTGAACGGGATCTCGCGCAGGCGCGCAGCCGTTGCATGGGCCACCGCGTTGGCCAGCGCCGCACCCCCTGGTCCCTGGCTGCCTTCGCCGGAGCCGAGGTACGGTTCTCCCGGCCGGTTGATGAGAATGGCCTCCACCGGCGGGGCGTCGGGGAAGGTGAGGATGGGGTAGGTTTCCCAATCGACGCTTTCGATCCGCTGGGGGCCGAAGCGCACGCGTTCCTTCAGGGTCCAGCTGATGGCCTGGAGCACGCCGCCTTCGAGCTGGCAGGCGAGCCCGTCCCGGCTGACCACCTGGCCCGCGTCGCCCGCCACCACGGCGCGCAGCACCCGGATGACGCCGGTATCGGCGTTCACCTCCACTTCCATGGCGACGGCGGCGAAGGCCTTGCCGTTCTTATAGCGATTGAAGGCGATGCCCTTGCCGGTGCCTGCGCCGGCGGGGCCGGGCGGCCAGCCGATGGCTTGCGCCGCGGCTTCCAGCACGGCGCGGCCGCGCTCGTCCTTGAGGTGCCGCAGGCGGAATTCCAACGGATCCGCCCCCGCCGCTTCCGCCAGCTCGTCCATGAAGGATTCGATGGCGAAGATGTTGGCGTAATTGCCGAGCCCCCTAAACGAGCTGGTGCGCAGCGGCGTCTCGGCGACGAAATGATTGACCACGCGCTGGGCCGGCAGGTCGTAATACGACCAGGCATTGCGATGGGCGCCCGATTCGTTGGAGAAATTGGGCTTTGCCGGCGGCCTTTGCCGCGCCGGCTCCCGGTGCCAGTCGGCCAGCAGGCTCGAATGGGTCTCCGTGGTCGGGCGCGGGCGGCCCTGATGGGTGGTCGACCACAGGTCGAGGTTCCAGTCGATGATGTTACCGTCTCCGTCGAGGCTGGCATTGGTCATCACCGCCATGGCCGGGCTGTAGGGCTCCCACATGTGCTCATCGGCCCGCATCCATTGCAGGCGCACCGGGCGGCCGGGCACGGCCTGGGCCAGCAGGGCGGCATCCAGGCAAACGTCGTCGGCCCCGTTATGGCCGTAGCATCCGGCACCTTGGGCGTGGATGATGGTGATGGCGTCCTCGTCCAGGCCCAGGGAGCCCGCGAGCGCCCGGCGCAGCGGGTAGGGGCCCTGGCTCGGCCCCCAGATGGTGAGCCGCCCGTCCTCGAACTTGGCCACCGCCGCCGATGGGGCGAGGGAGGCATGCATGTGATAGGGCTTGGTGTAGCTGGCCTCGATGGTCTGGACCGCGCCTGTCGGCACGTTGATCTCCGGCGGCTCTTGCTCCCGGGGCGTGCCGTCGATCACCGGGTGGGCGGCGCTTTCGTTCTCGATCAGCCAGGCGCCGAGCGTTTCCTCGTCGGGCAGCCCGGCGCTTTCCTGCCAAGTCGCACTTTCGGCCAAGGCGTCACGCGCCTTCACCGCCGCCCATTCGCTCTCGGCGATCAATCCTAAGAAGCTGCCGCTTTTCACCACCTCGATGACGCCGTCCATGGCCTGGGCGGCGTCCGCGTCGGCGGATTTCAGCACCGCGCCATAGGACGGCGGGCGCACGACGCGGCCGTGGAGCATGCCGTCCATGGCCAGGTCGTGGACGAAGGCCGGCGCGCCGGTCACCTTGGCGACGGCGTCGAGCTCGGGGATCGCCGTGCCCACCAGGGTATGCAGGCTGGGGTCCTTGGGTTTGACTGCGCCGGTCGCCTCGCCCTCGATCGGGGTGCCGCCCTGCAGCTCCCAATAGGTCATCTGCTGGTTGGTGGCGGGGCTGCGGATGGTGCCGTCCTCGACCAATAGGCTGGCGGCATCGACGCCGAGCCGTTCGGCGGCCTGCTTGAGCAGCACGGCGCGGGCTTCGGCCGCGACCTGATGCATGGCGCGCCCGGATTCCTCCATGGAGCCCGAGCCCGAGGTGACGCCTTCGTCGACCACGTCGCCGGTGATGCCGCTGACGATGCGGATGCGGTCGAGCGACACGTCGAGTTCCTCGGCGGCGATCATGGCGACGGCGGTGCGGATGCCCTGGCCGATTTCCACCTTGCCGGTCTTGACCGTCACCGTGCCGTCGCTCTCGATGGCGATCCAGCTGGCGATCCGCGCGTCCTTCCTCAGGCTGCCCGGGAGGTTGGTGCCGCCGCCGCTCATTTGGCCGTCTCCCTGGCCGCCTTCTTGACGGCTTCGATCACCCTGGGATGGCTGCCGCAGCGGCAGAGGTTGTCCTGCAGGGCGGTGCGGATGGCGGCCTCGCTGGGTTCGGGATCGCGGTCCAGAAGCCCCTTGGCGGTGACGATCAGCCCGGGGGTGCAATAGCCGCACTGGAAGGCGTGTTCGTCGATGAAGGCCCGCTGCAGCGGATGGAGATTGTCGCCATCGGCCACGCCTTCGATGGTGACGATGTCCCGCCCCTTGGCTTCGCCCAAGGTGGTCTTGCAGGAGAAGGCGCGTTCGCCGTCGATCAGCACGGAACATGATCCGCATTGTTCGGTGCCGCAGCCGTATTTGGTGCCGCTGAGGCCCAGCCGATCGCGCAACGCGTAGAGCAGCGGCATGTCGCCGTCGCCGTCCACTTGCCGCTCGACCCCGTTGATGGTGAGGTTGAAGATCTCCGCCATGGCCCTCCCTTTCCAAAAGGGGGCATGCGCCCATTTGCTGGGTTTTCCCGCCCCCGTCAAGGATGCCTCTTTGTGGCGCGGGGGGCCGGGGCCTGTCAAGGTGCGGCGCCCCGGGGTCTTGTATAATCGGGGCTCAGCCGTTATTTCTGGAACACGCAAATCCAGGGAGATGACCCAAGATGAACGATATTGTGCCCGGCAGCGGCGACGACGTGCTCGCGACCGCGGCCAAATGGAAAGACGAAGGCCGCGAGGTCGCGTTGGCGACCGTGGTGACGACCTGGGGCTCTTCGCCGCGCCCGGTGGGCAGCCAGCTGGCGGTCGATGACAAAGGGAATTTCTCGGGCTCGGTTTCCGCCGGCTGCGTCGAGAGCGCGGTCGTCGAGGCGGCCTCCGAGGTGATCGCCGAGGGCAAGGCCAGGCTGCTCGAATTCGGCATCGCCGACGACCAGGCTTGGGAAGTGGGCCTCAGCTGCGGCGGCAACATCAAGATCTTTCTGGAGAAGGTCGAATGAAGGCGGCGCATCTCAAGGCGCTGCTGGAAGCCCGCGCGGGCAAGCGCGAATGCGCCTTCCTGACGGACCTCGACAGCGGCGAAGAGGCGATCATCGCCAATGGCCGGACCGAGGGCGAGCTTGAGATCGACGATGCCCTGATGAGCCAGGTCGACGCGGCTTTCTCCAAGAGGGAGAGCCGGCTGGTCGAGGATGCCAACCGGCGGGTGTTCATCCAGGTGCTGGTGCCGCGCCTGCGTCTCGCCATCATCGGCGCCGGCCATATTTCCCAATACCTGACCACCATCGCCGGCGCCGCCGGGTTCGATTGCACCGTCATCGACCCGCGCACGCTCTATGCCAGCCCGGAACGCTTCCCCGGCGCCACCATCAGCCACGACTGGCCGGACGAGGCGCTCGACGCGCTCGGCCTCGACAGCGGCTGCGCGGTGGTGGCGCTGAGCCACGATCCCAAGCTGGACGAGCCCGCCCTGGGCGCGGCGGTTCGGTCCGACGCCTTCTATATCGGGGCGCTGGGCTCGCGCAAGACCACGGCTCAGAGGCGCGAGCGCATGAAGGCAGAGGGCTTCACCGATGCCGAGCTCGACCGCATCCATGGGCCCGTGGGTCTCGATATCGGCGCGCTGTCGCCGGCCGAGATCGCGGTCTCCATCGTCGCCGAGATGATCGACGTGTTGCGCCCCGAAAAGAAGGGGTATGGCCGCGCCCGGGTCGCCTGAGCCGCGCCCGGCGCCGCGCATCGCGGCCGTGGTGCTGGCCGCCGGCCGCAGCACGCGGGCCGGGGACATCAACAAGCTCACCGCTCTGATCGACGGCGTTCCCATGGTCGCCCGCGTCCTCGCGCGCATTCGGGCATCACAGGCCGATCCCGTCATCGTCGTCACCGGCCACGAGGCCGCGCGCGTGCGCGCGGCGCTTTCCGAAACCGACGTGACCTTCGCCCACAACCCGGATTACGCCCAGGGCATGGCGACCTCCATCGCCGCCGGCATCGAAGCGTTGCCCGGCGGCCTCGACGGCGCGCTGATCTGCCTCGGCGACATGCCGGGGATCGAGGCGGCGGAGATCGACCGGTTAATCGGGGCGTTCGACCCAATGGGCGGGGCCGCCATCTGCATCCCCGTGGCTGACGGCCGCCGGGGCAACCCGGTGCTGTTCGCGGCCCGCTTCTTCGATGAATTGAAGGCGCTTGCGGGCGATAGCGGCGCCAAATCGGTGATCGCCGCCCATGGCGACGCGGTGGCGGAGGTGGCCATGGCCGGCAGCGGCACCTTGATCGATCTCGACACCCAAGAGGCCATCGCCGGATACGGGCGATCGGAATGATCCCGAGGTTGTGAACACCTCGACCTTGACTTCGCCTCGGGCGGAGCGGAGAATTTCCAACTGCCGTGTCAGGACAACAAAAACAAGATTTCGCGGGGCGGCCCCAACAGGGGCTTGGGCGGCAGCTACATCACGCGTTCTTTATTTTTCGTGTCTTCAATCGACCGCTTCCTCTCTAGGGGCGGTTATCGGATCCGGTGCGGGGGCGCCGGCGGCATGATGGTCGCCATAGCTTGCCGCGGGCCCACGGACGAACAGGGAGGTGCCAGATGGCGAAATCTCAGAGAATGAGACTCAATGTAAACGGCGGTCACCACGTCATCACGGTGGACCCGGATATGCCGCTCCTGTATGCGCTCAGGAACGACATCGGTTTGAACAATCCCCATTTCGGTTGCGGCCTGGCCCAGTGCGGAGCCTGCACCGTGCATGTCAACGGTAAGGCGACGCGCTCCTGCGTGACGCCGGTGGGCTCGGTCAAGGGCAAGAAGATCGTCACCCTGACCGGCCTGGGCACGCCCGAAAAGCCCCATCCCGTGCAGAAGGCCTTCGTCGATGAGCAGGTGCCCCAGTGCGGTTACTGCGTCAACGGCTGGATCATGACGGCGGCGGAAATGCTCAACAAGAACCCCAAGGTCAACGATCAACAGATCCGCGAGGGGCTCAGCGGGTTGAAGTGCCGCTGCGGCACCCATCTTGCCATTCACCGGGCGGTCAAGCGTGCCGCCAAGGCCATGGCGTCCTAAGGGAGGGCAGGAACATGACAAAGATGAAATCGCCACAGGATTTCGCATTCTCTCGCCGCGACATGATGAGGGGCGCGGGCGCCCTGGTGGTCACCGCCGCGGGTGCCGGCGTCGGCGGCAGGAAGGCCAAGGCCGCGCTCGGTTCCAAGGTCAAGCCGGCGCTGCATCCGACCGAGCTCGACAGCTTCATCCATGTCGGCGCCGACGGCCGGGTGACGGCGTTCTTCGGCAAGATGGACATGGGCCAGGGCGTCGATGTCGCGATCAGCCAGATCGTCGCCGATGAACTCGATGTCGCCTATGAGAAGGTGACGACGCTGCTGTCGGACACCGGCACCAGCGTGAACCAGGGCGGGGCGTCGGGCTCTTTCGCCATCAAGCTGGGCGGGGTCACCATGCGCCACGTCGCCGCCGAGGCACGCCGGCTCCTGGTCGAGGAAGCCGCCAGGCGCTTGGGCGTCAAGCCGATGGCGCTCCGGGTCGATGACGGCGTGGTCAGCGTCAAGGGCAGTCCGCGCAAGAAGATCGCCTACGCGGAGATCCTTCAGGGCCAGTATTTCAACCACAAGCTCAAGTGGAACAAGAAGCTCGGCAACCGGCTGTTCTCTTCCGGCGCGGCCAAGCCCAAGAGCTATAAGGAGTACAAGGTCGTCGGCAAGCCTTTCCCGAGGGTGGACGTGGCCGGCAAGGTTTACGGCACCACCGACTTCGTGACCGACATCAAGGTGCCGGGCATGGTCCACGGCCGGGTCATCCATCCGGAGAAGGCGGGGGCCAAGGTCAAGAGCGTCGATGCGTCCTCGATCAAGCACATCAAGGGCGCCCAGGTGGTCCACATGAAGGACTTCCTTGCCGTGGTCGCGAATACCGAATGGGACGTGGTGCAGGCGGCCCGGGACCTCAAGGTCACCTGGACCGACAGCCCCAAGCCGTTCTCCAAGCAGCAAGACCTGTACACCCACATCCGCAAGGCGCCGGTCGTCAAGAAGAAGATCGACACCAACGAGGGCGATGTGGACGGGGCGTTCAAGAACGCCGCCAAGGTGATCGAGGCGGAATTCGAATTCCCCTTCCAGTCCCATGCCTCCATGGGGCCGGCCTGCGCCGTGGTCGATACCACGTCCAACCCGGTGATGCTGTGGACCGGATCCCAGAAGGCCCATTACACGGCCGAAGGCGTGGAGCGCATCCTCAAGCTCAAGCCGGGCAGCGTGCGCGGTGTCTGGGTCCCGGGTCCGGGGTCCTACGGCCGCAACGATGCCGGCGATGCCGCCATGCAGGCGGCGGTGCTGTCCAAGGCGGTGGGAAAGCCGGTCCGGGTTCAGGGCATGCGCCATGAAGGCACGGCCTGGGATCCCAAGAACCCGGCCTCGGTACATCGCTGCCGCGCGGCGTTGGACGCCATGGGCAATGTCTTGGCCTATGAGTTCATGTCCAAGGCGTTCGACCGCCAGGACGTGCGGTCCAACGAATCCAAGCCCGCCGACAACCTGGCGGGCCAGGCCTTGGGCGTGAAGCTCAAGCCCAGGACCTTCTTCCGCTCGCCGGAGGACATCTACACCATGCCCGCGAGGCGGCTCGGGTGGGAGGTGATCCCGCCGTTCCTGGATCGCTATTCGCCGCTGCGGACGTCGCATCTGCGCGATCCCATCGGGCCGCAGATCCACTTTGCTTCGGACCAGTTCCACGACATGCTGGCCGAGGAAGCGGGTCTGGATCCGGTGGATTACCGCCTCAAGTACCTCAAGTCCAAGCGCGACCGCGACCTGGTCGAAGCCGCGGCCAAGCAGGCGGGTTGGCAGAAGCGCGTCGGGCCCAACAAGGGCCAGAGCGGCGACATCGTCCGCGGCCGAGGCATCGGTTATGCCTTCCGCAGCGGCTGCCGCGTCGCCGTGGTCGCCGATATCGAAGTCAACAAGAAGACCGGCAAGGTCTGGGGCAAGAAGTTCACGGTCGCCCACGATTGCGGCCTGATCATCAACCCCGACGGCCTGACCCGGACGATCCACGGCAATATCGGCATGGCGCTGAGCCGGATCCTTTACGAAGAAGTGAACTTCGATGAGGAATCGGTCACCAGCGTCGATTGGGTCAGCTATCCCATCGTCGAAAGCCCCGATGCGCCGGAATCCATCGACGTGGTCCTGATTAACAAGCCGGACCAGCCGGCCCAGGGCGCGGGCGAAGGCTCCACCCGGCCGGTGTCCGGCGCGGTCGCCAATGCGTTCTATGACGCCACCGGCGTGCGCATGATGCAGGCTCCGCTGTCCCCGGAAAAGGTCAAGGCGGCCCTTGCCAAGGCCAAAGCCTAAACCTGAAGCCGACAAACTCACCGATCCGCGGCGGGCCTTCGGGCCCGCCGTTTTTTCTTGCGCTTCGCCCTGTTGCGCCGGCGCCGCCGCCGCCGTAGCTTGGGCCCCCTATTAACCTGAGCCGGAGCCGGTTCATGCCGAGCGCGCTGATCCGCGGCGCCGATTGCGTCTATGAGGTCACGGGGACGGGCCCGCCCCTGATCCTGATCCATTCCATCGGCCTGTCGACGCGCCAGGGCTGGCGCGCCCAGGTGCCGGTGCTGGCCCGGACGCACCGGGTGGTGACCTACGACATCCGGGGATTGGGCGAATCGGCCGCGGGGGCGGAACGTTTAGGCGTCGCGACCTTCGCCGCCGACCTCGCCGGACTGATGGATCATTTGAGCCTTCCGCGCGCGGCGTTGATGGGCGTGTCGCTCGGCGGTTTCATCGCCCAGGCCTTCGCCATCGCCAATCCCGACCGCGTCTCCGCCCTGGTGCTGGTGTCGACCGCCTGCCGGATCGCCGCCGGCAATAGCGGGGCCAGGGCCCAGCGCAACGCGCGCATCCGGGCCGAGGGCATGGGCGTTGCCGCGGGGCCGCAGCTCGAAAGCCATTTCTCGGGCGCCTTCCGCACCGCCCATCCCGAAATCATGGACTGGTACCGCGGGCATTACTGCGCCAACGATCCGGCGCATTACACCGCGATCATGGAAGATCTCGGGACTTTCGATTGCTGCGACCGATTGGGCGCGATCCGCTGTCCCACCCTGGTGGTGGCGGGCGCGGCGGATGCCGGCGCGGTGGCGGGACGCGTGCCGCTGGAAAGCGCCAAGGCGCTGTGCGCACGGATTCCCGGCGCACGGCTTGAAATCATTGAAGACGCCCATCACTATCCCCAGATTGAGCAGGCGGAAGCCTTCAACCGCGCGGTGGCCGCATTCCTCCACCGGCCGGCGGGAGAGGGCGCATAGGGAAGGACCGGACCACATGGTGGAGAAGATCACCAAGACCGATGCCGAATGGCGGGCCCAGCTGAGCGACGAGGAATATGAGGTGACGCGCCGCAAGGGTACCGAGCGCGCCTTCACCGGCCGCTATCACGATTGCCACGATTCCGGCACCTATATGTGCGTCTGTTGCGGCGCGCCGCTGTTCTCGTCCGACGACAAGTTCGATTCCGGCACCGGTTGGCCCAGCTTCACCCAGCCGGTGGATCAGGACGCGCTGGCGGCGGAGGACGACAGCTCCTTCTTCATGCGCCGTACGGAGGTGCTGTGCGCGAAGTGTGACGCCCATCTCGGCCACGTCTTCCCCGATGGGCCCAAACCGACCGGCCTGCGCTACTGCATCAATTCGGCCTCGCTCAAGATGAAAAAAGACGCAGGCGGCGGCGACGGCTAGGCCGCGCCATCCTCGTCCCCGTCGGGATCGAGCAGCTTGTGCAGATGCACGATGAAGTAGCGCATCCGGGCGTCGTCCTGGGATTTGAAGGCAGCCCCCTGCCAGGCCTTGTGGGCGCTTTCGTAGTCGGGATAGATGCCGACGATGTCGAGCGCGCTTAGGTCTTCGAACCGCACGCCGCGCGTGGATTCGAGCCTGCCGCCGAACACCAGGTGGAGAAGCTGCTGATCGGCAGCGGCTTCGGTTTCGCCGTTCATCGCCGTTCTCCTTTGGTCCTTGCCAGGAGAATCCCAACCCCAATGCGGCCTCAAGACTAGCGAACCGTCGCCTCACCGTGCAACCGCGAGGCGGCTCTCACGCCTCGGCGGTCAGTCCCGCCGCCTCGATGCCGGCGATGGCGCAGGCCTCGTCCTGTTCCGAGGTCGCCCCGGTGGCGCCCACGGCGCCGGCGATGGCGCCGTCGGCATTGCGCACCAGCACGCCGCCCTGGACCGGGAAATAGTGATCGGTCACCGCTTGCAGGGATTGCACCAGCACCGGATTGCGTTGCGCCTGTTCGGCCAGGCGCCGGCCGCCCGCGCCCCGGGCCGCCACCGCCCAGGCCTTGCCGTGGGCGATGTCGAAGCGGATGAACGGCGCCCCGTCTTCGCGCAGGAATCCCGCGACATGGCCGCCCGCGTCCAGCACGCAGACCGCCATGGGGCCGATCCCCAGCTCCTTGGCCTTGGCCAGCGCGCCGTCGAGGATCGCGCGCACTTCCTCAAGCGTAATCGGGGCCATGATGTGTCCTCCCTTGGCGTGGTTCCCCTCGTCGCCCTTCCCTGGGGCTCCCGCCTTATATCATGGTCAGATGGGTGGTTGTGCTCGGCCGCGATCTGGGCAATTCTCGGGCAAAGCGAATGACAAGCGAAATCGGGGAGGACGCCCATGAACTGGGGCCAGATTCACGGCCACCGCGCGCGTATCGGCTACACCGTCGCCGCCGTCACCACAGAGGTCTATCCCATCGACTGGTACCGCATCGTGCCCGATGGGGTGTCGCTGATGATGATCACCCTGCCGTTGGGCGACCGTTCCGAGAAAGACGTCGAGAAATGCTACGCCATTTCCATCGAGGCGGCCCACACCATGGCCCGGGCCGGCGCCGACCTGGTGCTGCTGGGCGGCCTGCCGATCAACATTTCCAAGGGCGACGACACCGTGGAAGGGCTGATGGCCAAGCTGGAAAGCGAGATCGGTGTCAAGATGTCGTGCTCGGCCCTGGCCCAGGTGCGCGCCTTTGCGGCGCTGGGATCGAAGAAGGTGGCGGTGGTCCATCCTTTCCTTGCCGATCAAAACCCGCGCCATGAACGCACCATCGCAGATTTCTTCGGGCTCGATCCCGTCGGCGTCCATGCCGGCGGCTCCAGCCTGGTGGCGCTCGGCACCCTGGCGCCGCAATGCGCGCTGGATTGGGGCCGGGCGGCGATGGCGGCGCATCCGGAGGCCGACACCATCTATTTCGGCTGTCCGCACTGGACGGTGATCGACGCCATTCAGCCGCTCGAGGACGAATTCGGGGTCAACGTCATGACGTCGCTTCAGGCCATCGCCTGGGACGCCATGCGCCAGACCGGGGTGGAGGATCGCATCGACGGCTTCGGCCGCCTGTTGAAGGAATTCTAGGGCCGGGGCGCCAAGAGAGCCGGGGCCCCAGGAAAGGAAGAGGAACATGTACGGATACCGAGCGCGGATCGGCTACTGCTCGCCCCCGGTGGTGACGGAAGTCTTCGTCTATGAATTCTACAAGATGGCGCCGCCCGGGGTGACGCTGTTGCTGACGACGCTGGAGGTCGGCCTCGAATACACCCAGCAGGCCTTCGACGGCAGCCATGACCGCTCGCTGGAAGCCGCCAAGTACATGGCCGGCGCCGGGGCCGACGTGGTGGTGCTGGGGGGCAACCCGGTCAACCAGTCCCGCGGCATCGAGAACCTGCCCGGCATCTGCGAGGATCTTTCGGCGGAGATCGGCACCAAGGTGGTGGCCTCGACCCTGTGCCAGAAGGAGGCGATGGAAAAGCTCGGCGTCAAGAAGGTGGCAAGCGCGCATGCCTCGGGCGCCCAGCACAACGACCGCCACGCCAAGCAGATGGAGAACATGGGCTTCGAATCGGTCGGCGTCACGTCGCTGGAAGGCCACAAGCTGTTGGCTTACGGCAAGATCCCGACGGAAGCCGCCTTCGACGTCGCCAAGCAGCTGAAGGACGCGCATCCCGAAGCGGACTGCATCCATCTGGCCTCGGCCCATTGGCCGACGGCGCACGCCATCGACCGGATCGAGAACGAGCTTGGCGTCTCGGTCATGAATTCCCAACAGGCCATCGTCTGGAAGGCCTTCCGCACCGCCGGCATCACCGAGCCCATCGAAGGGTTCGGCCGGCTGTTCCGCGAATTCTGATCGAGGCGAAGGAGAAGAACCCATGCCCATACTTGGACACCGCGCGCGGATCGGCTACTGCTCGCCGCCCTTCGTCACGGAGACCTTCTGCACCGAGTTCTACATGATGGCGCCCGAGGGCGTGACCCTGATGATCACCACCCTGGAGATCCGCACCCGCACCAAGCAAGAGGTCGCGGCCAGTCACGAACGCAGCCTTCTCGCCGCCAAATACATGGCCGACGCCGGGGCCGACGTGGTGGTGCTCGGCGGAAACCCCATCAATCAGAGTTTGGGGATGGAGAATATCGGCTCGGTCACCGACAACCTGGCGAAAGAGATCGGCACCAAGGTCATCAGCTCCACCCAGGCCCAGATCGACGCGTTGAATTGTCTCGGCGCGAAAAAGGTCGCCCAGGTGTTTTGTTACGAGGATTCGGAAAAAGAACGCCACGCCAATTCCATGCGCAACATGGGGTTCGAGCCGGGCGCCATCCGCGCGTGCGGGGCGTCGTTTCAGGACATCGGCGCCGTCGACGGCGAGCTGGCTTTGACCCTATCGCGCGAGGTGATGGAGGAAACCCCGGACGCCGACACCATCCACCTGGGCTCCGCCCATTGGGCGACCGCCCATGCGCTGGACCGGATCGAGCGGGAACTCGGCGTCTCCACCATGACCTCGCAACAGGCGATCTTCTGGAAGGCGCTCCGCACCGCCGGCGTCGACGATAAGATCAAGGGCTTCGGGCGGCTGTTGCGCGAATTCTAGGGTCCAGGGAGAGGGAGACCGCCGCCATGTACGGATACCGCGCGCGAATCGGCTATTGCTCGCCGCCTTACGTGACGGAAACCTTCTGCACCGAGTTCTATATGATGGTGCCCAAGGGCGTGACGCTCCTGATCAAGACGCTGGAGGTCCGCACCCGCGCCAAGGACGAGATCGCGGCATCCCACGTGGCGGCGCTGGAGGCGGCGGACTACATGGCGAAGTGCGGCGCCGATGTCGTGGTGCTGGGCGGCAACCCGGTCAACCAGTCCCAGGGGGTGGAGAACCTGGCCGATATCTGCGCCGACCTCGCCCGAAAGATCGGCACCAAGGTCATCACCTCGACCCAGGCCCAGACCGAGGCGCTTCGGGCGCTCGGCGCCAGGCGGGTGGCCCAGGTGCATTGCTACGAGGCGCAAGACAACGCGCGCCACGAACAATCGATCCGCAACATGGGGGTCGAGCCCGCGGGTGTCCTCGGCCTCGGCTACACCGATTACCAGGTCGGCCAGATTCCGGGCGACGTGGCGCTCGCCGCCTCGCGCCGGGTCAAGGAAGAGAACCCTGAGGCCGATTGCATCCACCTGGCCTCGGCCCATTGGGCCATCGCCCATGCCATCGACCGGATCGAGCAGGAGCTGGACGTGTCGGTCATGACCTCCCAGCAGGCGATCGTCTGGAAGGCGCTGCGCACCGCCGGCATCGAGGACAGGATCGACGGCTTCGGGCGGTTGCTCAGGGAGTTCTGAGCGCCGCGCCGTTCTAGCGTCCGGACTCGATACACATCATCTCCCAAGCTGACTTGCCGGAAATCTTCGATTTCCTTCACAGATCGCGCTGTCCGGGATCCTGGTCCGCCGTTTCGTCTCGGCAGGTATGTATCCTGGGGGGACAACTCTCACGCTCGGAAAACCTCACGGTTTTCCGCCTCACCCAGCGCCTGCGATGACGGAACACGCCGATGTTGCTAGTCCCGGCCTATGTTTGGAACATGAGCTTGTTAACCCGATGTCTCCTTTTAGCCAAAAGCAGACATATGACGTCCACAAGAATGGAATGTGCGCGCTTCACATTGCGGCCTATACAAATCCGCGATCGAGAACATTGGAGCCCGCGTCTGCTGCGCCCCAAGTAATTAACCTTAAAGAAAGCTACATTTTTATGTAGTGATTAACGAAATCCTCATTGATGAATGCAGCCGATTTTTGGAATCTCCACCTACCTCGATTGGTATTGGAGATTTTCAAATGTTGATTACTGGGCACGTTTGGCTGAAAGCATTTATCGAAAAAGACGACGGCGTCACCGCCATTGAATATGGCCTCATTGCCGCACTTATCGCGGTCGTCATCATTGCCGCTCTAAGTCTCGTAGGCACAGAGCTCAACACGACCTTTTCAGAAATCCAAAGTGCATTAGCTAACGCCAATAACGGCAGCTGAGCACCAGGGTGCGTTGCATCGCAGGTTTAATTTTCTAAGAGAAGAGAATACTTGCGCTCCAGGTAGGAGCGTCTTTTTCCCGGTTGATTACGGTGAGTGGTTAGTCATGTTGCGTTCTGTTGCGAATCGTTTTTGTCCGCTTTCTCGTCCTTTTCAACAGTTTGCTCGGCGATTCTGGAGGGCTCGAAAGGGCACAGTTGCGATCTACGTGTCCTTCGTCTCCGTGATCATGATCGGCTTTGGCGCCTTGGTGGTTGATGCTGGACGTGCCTATACGCTGCAAACCGAACTGCAGAATGCAGCCGATGCGGCTGCGCTCGCCGGGGCAGCCGAGCTTGATCTAACAGCGACATCCATCACGCGGGCGCGCGCCGCGGCTAAGACCGCATTGATTAAGAATCTTCAGACTTTTGCTTCGGGCGGCACGGATGTGGAGATCACGGATGCCAACATCCGGTTTCTGTCATCGTTGCCACCTGACGATGATTCACCAATCACTGCGGCTATCGTCACGACCGATTCGCTAAAGGCGAAATACATCGAGGTCACACCCACAGTCCGTGAGGTGGACTATCTCCTGGGGCCGGTTCTGGCCGCCTTCTTTGGCAATCAAGGCGAACAGCTCAGCAAGGGCAAGGCCTCGGCCACGGCGGTGGCGGGATTGGAGTGTGTCGTCTGCAATTTCCCACCATTGATGATCTGCAATCCTGCAGAGTCCAACGGTTTGCCCGGTGCCGCATTCAACCCGGTTCCCGGCCAACTGGTAAAGCTCAAACAGGGCGGAGGTACGGGCAGCTGGACACCTGGCAACTTTGGCCTGCTCGATCCACCCCAGGGCAATCAGGGGACTGCTAACCTTCAAGAGGCTCTGGCGAGTAGCAGTCCGGAGGGGTGCTATTCGACCCTTGTCGATCTGCGCACGGGGTCGGCCGCCAATCCGATCTCAACGGCCATCAACACCCGCTTTGACATGTATGAGACCCCGGGCTTCGGCGGAGGAGCAAGAAACAATTCGGCATATCTGCCGGCGCCGAACGTGACCAAGGGCAAGTACAAATCAGGCAACGACTATGTCGACTACGCGGGTAGCCCACCGGCGGGTCAGGCCATGCCCAAGCACCCCTGCTTTGCCGCGGGCAACTGCGGAACCTTAGGCCCGTCCTTCCACGACCGTTTCGCTCCACCGGCGCCCGCCAATCTGTCTGACCAGCAGTCATTCTGGTCGGATTATTGGACGACCAATCATCCCACCGACGACTTCGCCTCGCTCTATTCCAATGGCGACATCGATCCCAACAATGACGGCGTTGTCACTCGGCAAGAGATGTATGAATGGGAAAACAGCGCCGGCAAGATCCCGACCGGGGACACCGATGGCGACGGCGATGTTGATGCCTCCGATGCGGCCACGGCGAGTAGTGCCACGGGAGAGAATGGCCGGCCCATGAATTACGGTGGCGCGGTCGCACCCGATCCCAAGCGCCGCATCATCTATATCGCCGTGATCAACTGCGTCGATAACGGCCCGCTCAACGGCAATTCAGACAACGTTCCGGTCTTGGCCTACGCCAAGATGTTCATTACCCATCCCGCCGAGGGCGGCAGCGATCAAACGATCTACGCGGAAATTATCGGCGTGTTGGAACCAAATCAGGACCAGGGGGTGCTGCATGACATTGTTCAGCTCTATCGCTAGGACCCTCCGAGTCAGCCCGGATCCGAAACAATCGATCCGGATGATGCTGGCCGATGACTCGCGCGGCGCTGCGGCCGTCGAGTTCGGAATTCTCCTTCCGTTCATGGTCGTATTGCTGGCAGGGATTGCCGATGTCGGGCGCAGCATCTGGCACCATCACACCCTGGAAAAGGGCGTTCGTGATGCGGCCCGCTATCTGTCCCGGGTCGATGCTCCCCCGACAGTCGCACAACGAGCAGCAGCCAAGAACCTCATGCTGCGCGGCGACTTCGATGGCTCGAAGCCGCTACCCTATGGCTATTGGTCGGGCAACATGACTACCAATCTCGATTCCCAGACCAATCTCGTTACGCCCTATGACAACAGTGCTGGCACCTTTCGCGGCCCCGATACGATCAACATCATCACGGTGACCGCATCGGTAACCGCACCGTCGGGGGAATTCCCGCTCCTGTCTTTGTTTGGAGGAGGCACGGTCAAGTATTCGGCCCGCCACCAGATCAGGAATGTCGGAGAGTAGAGAATGGCCAAGAAACTCCTGCGATCGTATTGGAGAAGGTCAGAGGGCGCAACGGCTCTGGAATTTGCCCTGGTCTGCGTCCCCCTGCTGATCCTCACCCTCGGAATCATCGAGTTTGCCTTTGCCCTGTTTCAATGGAACACAGCGGAAAAGGCGACACAGTTAGGGGTCAGGCGTGCGGTGGTCTCCGCGCCGGTTGCAACCGGGCTCAATACATTCAACGGAAAGACCAATAGCAATGAATATGGCGATGAGCCGATGCCGGATTTTGCCAATTCTCCGGTGATCTGTAACGGGGCCACGTCTACATGCTCCAACGGCTTCACCTATTCGTCCGCAGCGCACGGCCGCATTGTCGCCAGGATGCGGTCAATTTTCCCGCGCATCGCGGCAAACAACGTCGTGGTTGAGTATCAGCCGATGGGCCTTGGCTTCGTCGGGCGCTGCGGTGCAGTGCCGTCCGTGACGGTTCGTCTGCAGAACATGTCCTACGACTTCATGGTCATCGACTCGCTGTTGAACCTGGTGGGCGGGACGGGGGCCGCGAGCATGGCCATGCCGAGCTTCACGGCCACCATGGTCGGCGAGGACCTCAACACTGCGGGGGCAATCTCACCCTGCGCGTGAGCTACTGAAACGAAATGTAAACGTTCCAACCGTATCCTGATCATATCTTTTCACTGCAAACAGGCCCCTTCTGATTGCAGGAAAGAGCGAAGCATTTTCTGTTCTTCAAATTTACGAAGTGCTCTGGTCCTAGCTGCTGATGACCGCTTTGGGTCATAAGCGGTCATCAGGTTAACGGGCTGCCACAGGCGACTTAACGGGGCCTACCTCGATCAAAATGTTCGGTCTCGTTTGATAGCTGCACAAAGGGCAGCTTGCTCGATACGAAGATATCCATCTCCGGGCGCACAAAATTGGCGTTGTCAATCGTGCCGACTTTGATGTGAACCATCTTGCCGGCCCGTGAACTCCTGGCGAAAAGAGGCGTGCCGCAAGTTTCGCAAAAGCGCTTTGTGAGGGTTAGGCCAGCTTCATTCTCATGCTCGAATGTTTTCGGGGTGCCTTGCAGGATTTTCAGATCGTCTTCGTTGACAAAGACATAGGTTCCAAAGGCTGTCCTGTCGTTTTACGACAATCGTCACAGTGGCAATTCAAGGTTCTTATTAGTTCCCCATTCACCTCGTACCTGATGGCACCACATAAACACCGTCCCGTAAATTTCGGCATTTCTATTCCCCCTTTAATATGAACCGGCATTAGACACCTAAAGGGGGGGGAGTAGCGACAGAGTGCTTATGTCCGCTTTGGGTCAGAAGCGGACATTCGGCTGAGAACCCCTTGAGCCGTTCGGGCCGCCTCTTCGGTCATGCCGCGCGCGGGCCACTTGAATTGACAGGCCTCAGCCCCCAGGCCTTAAGGTAAAAAAAACCCCCGGCCGGAGCCGGGGGTTTCGTGTTTCGGGGTGCCTCGGGCGCCCTAGTTTTTCTTCTTCTTTTTCTTGCGCGCCTTGCGGCACCAGCTCGCCTCCTTTGTGTATTTCGAGCACGAGGTGACCGAGCCCTTGGCCGGGCGGCCCACCAGCTTGGCCGCGGCCTCCACGGTCTCCCGCGAGTTGGCATAGGCGCGCGTGGCGAGCTCCCGGATGGTCTTGGCGTCGACAAAGGTGATCTCGAGCCGCAGCCTCTCGGCATCCTTCAGGAAGGCGGGGTCCTTGACCGCCTTTTCGAAGGCGTCGGTCAGCGCCTTGACCCGGTCCGCCGGGACCTCCGGCGGCGCCACATAGGGGCGGCCCGGTTCCTGGGCGATCAGCAGGAGTTCCACCACCTTGCGGGATTTCTCGTCCGGAATCTGCTGCAGGATCAGCGGCACATTGGGCAGCTTAGGGTGCTTGTACAGGCCGATCTGGGCCAGAATGTTGAGCTTGTTCTGCAGGATCCAGTCGGGACTGGCGGCCAGCATCGTCGAATAGCCCAAACCGCAGATGCCTTCCACCTCGCCGCGCTCCAGCGCCAGCCGCGAGCCGGAAGTGGAGTAGCCCTGGATCACCTTGAACTTGGTGCCGGTCGCCCAATTGAAGATCGCCGGCATCTTGGCCATGTTGCTGGTGGCCCCGGTGGCGGAGACGGTGACCGTCCTTTTCCTGGCGTCTTCAAGGGTCTTGACGGGGCTGGTGTGCCAGGTGGTGCAGATCGCCAGCAGCTTGCCGAGCGATCCCAGCCAATTGAACTTGAAGACGTCGAACTTGGCCTTCTGGTTGCCGAGCAGGGGCTCCAGCATCATCGTGTTGAAGGTCGACGCCACATGGGTGCCGTCGCGCTTGGCCTTGTTGTACATGTAATTGGTGACGAGCAGCCCGGCCGCGCCCTGCATGTTCTTCACCACCATCTTGGGCCGGCCGGGAATGTATTTGGTGTAATGGCGGATGAAGGCCCTGGTGTAGGTGTCGTAGCCGCCGCCGGGCCCGGAGCCGACGAACATGGTCATGCGTTGGGTCTTGTAGAAATCGCTGACGGCATCGGCCTTGGCGGCGGGCCCCGCCGCGATGGCTAGGGCACAGGCGCCGAGGCCGGCCAGGATTCGGCTCTGGATCATCGTGTCCTCCCTCGTGTTCCGTTGCAGAGCTTGGGGTACTCGCTTGAGCTTCCTGGAAGGCTAATGGAAAAGGGACGCCCGGGCCACGCTTTCCTATAATCGGGCGGGACGACGCCGCTGGGGAAAAAGGAGAAAAAAATGCCGAAGAGCCAAGCCAACGGGATCGATGTCCATTTCGAAGTCACCGGCGACGGCCCGGGCATGGTCCTGATCCACGCCATCCCGTTCGACAATACGCTGTGGCTTTATCAGGCGGCGCATTTCTCCACCTGGTTCACCGTGGCGTCGGTCGACCTGCGCGGCTGGGGCCGCACCGAGAAGGTCACCGCCCCCTTCACCCTGGAAGACATCTGCCGCGACGTGATCGGGGTGATGGACGACCTCGGGATGGACACCGCCGTGGTGATGGGATGCTCCATCGGTTCCAAGACCGCCCTGATGCTGGGGGCGCTGTGGCCGGAGCGGTTCAAGGCGGTGATCCAGGTGGGCGGCAATTCCGGCCCCCAGGACATGTCCGCGCGGATGAAGGGCTACGCGGATGAGGATTTCCCGCCCTACCGCCGGGCGCATATGGATTTCGGCGTCACCGAACGGTTCGCGGCGAGCCCGATGGCGAAATACCTGTTCGCCAATCTGGCCGAGCGCGATCCCTGGCACGATCCCGCCGCCATCGTGCGCACCTTCGAGGCGCTTTCGGCGGCGGACCTGCGCGATCGCCTCGCCGCCTATCCGCTGCCCACCATGATCATTAACGGCGAATTCGACAACGCCCGGCCCCGGGGCGAGGAAACGGCGGCCCGCATTCCCCATGCGCGGCACGAGGTCTTGCTTGGCGCGGGCCATGCCTGCATGATCGAGGATCCCGCCGGGTTCGATGCCCTGGTCCTCGACTTCCTCAAGGCCGAGGGATTGCTGCCTGGGCTCTGAGCCCAAGAGGTCCTGGCCGTTGCGGACCGCCGCAGGGGCGGATAGACATGACCAACAACCAATCGAGAGAGGAGACACCCGCCCATGCCCATCTACGGCCACCGCGCGCGCATCGGATACACCTCGCCGCCCTCGGCGACGGAGATTTTTCCCTACGAATTCTACAAGATCGTGCCCGACGGCGTGACCCTGGTGGTCCACACCCTGCCGCTGGTCGAACGCAACGACGAGGAGGTCGACCGCTCCTATGAGGCGAGCCTGCGCGCGGCCCGGATCATGGCCCGGGCCAAGGTCGATATCCTGGTCCATGGCGGCCTGCCCATCAACGTCTCCAAGGGGTTCGACAATCTCGACGACATGACGTCGGACACCGAGCGCCAGGTCGGCATTCCCGTGACCTCGTCGGCCACGGCCCAGCGCGAGGCGTTCAAGGTGCTGGGTTGCAGGAAGGTCGGCATCGTCCAGCCCTACGACACCTCTCACGACGAGCGCCACATGCAATACATGCGCGAGTTCGGGATGGAACCCGCCGGCTGCGCCCAGGCCAACGCCAAGTTCATCGAGTTGGGCCTGGTGCCCGACGAGGTGGCGCCGGCGCTCGGCCGAAAGGTCAAGGCGGAACACCCGGAGATCGACACGATCTATTATTCCTGCCCCCATTGGGCCATGATCGGCGCCATCGACGTGCTGGAGAAGGAGTTGGGCGTGACCGTGGTCCAGCCCATCCAGGCGATCATCTGGCAGGCGCTCAGGCGCTGCGGCATTGACGACAAGATCCAAGGTTACGGGCGGCTGTTGCGCGATTTCTAGGCCGCAGCCCCGCCCGCGGGGCCGAAAAACAAGAAGAGGCGGAAGGAGGGGACCATGACCGTCATCATCACCGACGAAGACGTCGCACGGCATCTCAGCATGAAGGAATGCATCGGCGCCATGGCCACCGCCTTCGCCGATTTTTCGAGCGGAGACGCCGTCAACCTGCCGCGCTCGCGCTACCAGGCGCGCCATTCGGACCCGACGCGGCGCTATTTCGCCAATGTCCATGTCGGCGCGGTGCCGTCCGCCGGCATGGCCTGCGTGCGCGCCGGCTCCCAGATCATCGTGCCGCCCAGCCCCACCAACAACCGCCGGCTCTACGAGAATCCGCGTCCGTTTTGCTGGGGCATCGTCATCCTGTTCGATATCGAGACCGCGGAGCCGCTGGCCCTGATGCATGAGTTCCAGCTTTCCGGCATGCGGGTGGGGGCGACCTCTGGCCTGGCGGTCGACCATATCGCTCCCAAGGACGTCAAGACGCTGGGCCTGTTCGGCACCGGCAAGCAGGCGGGCGCGGCCTTCGACGCCATCACCTGCGTGCGCGATTTCGACCGCGTCGTGGTGTTCAGCCCCAATGCCGAGCACCGCGCGGCCTTCGTCGCCGAAAAGGCCAAGGCGGCGGCCGGCAGGATAGAGGTGATCGGCGCCTCGGGCGCGGCAGAGGTGGTGCGCGGTGCCGACGTCATCTGCTGCTGCACCACGGCCATGGACCCGGTGTTCGACGGCGACTGGCTGACCGACGGGCAGCTGGTGATTTCCATCGCCAATTCGGATTCCACCAACAAGAAGCGCACCGAAGTGGACGAGGCCACCTATGCCAAGTCCCGGACCATCGTGGTCAACGATTGGGAAAGCGTGATCGACAACGACCAGACCGAGCTGCTGGAGCCGCTCGAGGCCGGCATCGTCAGCCGCGATCAGATCGTCGAGCTCGGCGATATCGTCGCCGGCAAGGTGGAGGTCAAGTCGGGCGGCGAGGGGGTGGTCTATTACAAGAACAATTCCGGTCTCGCCATCCAGTTCGCCGCCGCCGGACGCGTGGTCTACGACAGGGTTATGGCCGAAGGCACCAACCGTCAGATTCCCACCGAATGGCTCGGCACCGACCTGGGCGCGCTTTACGAGGCCGGGTTCCGGCCATCGCCATGAGTGCCGGCGCGGCCCGGAGCCGGAGCCGGGCCGGCCGGAGCCGGGAAGAGGGTGGCGCATGATCGGCGGCGGCGGTCTCGAGAACATCAAGCGGGCCTTTGAAAACCGCAACTACCGCCTTTACGTCTACGGCAACCTGGCCTCGACCACCGGCAACTGGGTGCAGCGGGTGGCCATGGGATGGCTGACCTGGGAGCTCACCCATTCGGGCGCCTGGCTCGGCATCATCGCCTTCGCGGATCTGTTCCCGACCTTCGCCATTGGCCTGTTCGCGGGCGCCGTGGCCGACCGCATGGACGCCCTGAAGATGCTGCGCATCACCCAGATGTTCGCGATCCTGCAAGCGTTGGGGCTCACTGCCGTCACCCTGACCGGGCATGTCACGGTGGAATGGCTTTTGTTCTTCGCCCTGTTCCGGGGCATCGTCATCGCCTTCAACCGGCCGCCCCGCATGACGCTGGTCTACAACATCGTCGGGCGACAAGAGCTGTCCTCGGCCATCGCCATCAATTCGATGATCTTCAACTCGACCCGCTTTGTCGGGCCGATGCTGGGCGGCGGCATTGTCGCGACCCTGGGGGCGGCCAGCGCTTTCGCCTTCAACGGTCTGAGCTACGCGGTGTTCGTCGCGGTGCTTTACGTCATCACCATCACCCCGACGGAGCGGCCGGAGCGCAAGCCGACCAGCATCGGGGCGGAAACCTGGGCCGGGCTCCGCTATGCCTTCGGCCAGGAGGGCATCCTTCTGGGGTTGATCATCCTGCTGCTGACCTCGCTGTTCGTGCGCCCCTTCACGGAACTGTTGCCGGGGATCACTTCCGCGGTTTTCGACCGCGGCGTCAACGGCTACAGCGTGCTGCTCGCCTTCCACGGCATCGGCGCCATGATCGGCGCCTTCTGGCTGGTCCAAAGGGGCGGCGCGAAGGAATATGCCAAGGTCATCACCGGCAGCCTTCTGGTGGTCTCCATCGCCCTCATCGTTTTCGCAACCGCCGGGAATTTCTGGGTGGCGCTTCCCATCATGGCGATCACCGGTGCCATCTTCGTAATCCTCGGTGTGGCGACCCAGACCCTGCTGCAGACCACCGTGGCGACCGAATTCCGCGGCCGGGTCATGGCGGCCTACGGCATCGTCGCCCGGGGCGCGCCGTCCCTCGGCGCACTGATCATGGGCGGGCTGTCGGAATATCTCGGCCTCGCGGCCCCGGTTGCGGGCGGCGCCGTGCTGTGCCTGTTCCTTTGGGCCTGGGTGGCGAGCCGCAAGAGCCATATCGAGCGCGCCATGCAAGGCCCGCCCTGAGCCCCCAACCTGAACGGGCCCCGGCCCGGCTGAACGCGGCCACCCGAAAACGGCGGATTGCTTAGGGTTTTCCTGAACGGCAGGTGACCCGCCCGTTCAGGACGGGTTCAGCGGGGGACGGCTAATCTCGCACCATCAACCGAATGGAGGGTTTAGCCATGACACGCAAACTGAACATCAAGGCCACGATCGCCGGTGTTGCCGCCACCCTGGCCCTGGTGGTGGGACTGTTCGCCGCCCCCGACGCCATGGCCGGCGACCGGGGCAAGCGGTGGAACGACGGACGCGGCCACTACGTCGAACGCCAGGTGAATCGCAATCGCGCCCATCGGCGGGTCGAACGGTATCACGCCTACCATTACCATGGACGCCGCCACGTCCACCGCCCGGCGCCGCGCCGGCACATTCATCGTCAAGTGCCGAAGCGGCCCTACCGTTCCTACGTCAAGCACCGGGACTTTCCGGTGGGCGCGGTGATCCTCGGGATCGGCGCCGGGATCATCACCCACGCGATCATCTCCAATCACTATCACGACTGACCCAGCCGGAAGGACCGGTGTCGGAGGGGGGCCTTGCCCCCCTCCTTCTTTTTCGGAAGCCTTGATCCGCCGCGCGGGTGGCCCTAACGACCACTGTATTTTCTGTCGACCAAGCGGAACGCCCCGCCGTCAGTGATGACTAGTTCCTGCCCGTTGCGTTCGTGAGTCAAGTTTTCCAGCACGCAATCGCCGGGCAGAACGTAGAACACCATGGCGTTGTCCAGCCTCAGGATCCGTTCGGATAGCCACGGCTTGCGCTCGAAATTGCCGGTCGGTTCGTCGTAGACGAACTCGTAGCCCGCCAGGCGGACGATATCATCGCTGAGGCCCGTAACTTCCCCCGCGAAGTGATGACGGCGATTGCTTGACTCCCGTGGGATCTCGGCCACGTAGAGCTTGTCGCCGGCGGCGATGGGCGCGGGCGCGGGCGCGCGGGCCGGGGCCTGATATATCGATGCCACTGTCTGCTCTCCATTAATGATCGCTCCGCCGACCGGAGCCGTTGATACCCGATCAAGGTATAGGAAGCGTTAAGCGGCCCGAAACGTTCCCGATCCCTAGCGCCTCCAAACCAAGGGCCTCGGGCTTTTTCTGTTGCGAAAAGCGTCGGGCTTTGTTTTCTTCGCTTGCGCATTTCCGCCGCATAGGAACAGGGGAGGCCGATGGCGAGCAGCGTTGAGACCCACGTGACCGAAAACGCGGCGCGATTCGCCGAGGCGGTTTCCTTCGACGACATCCCCGATGAGGCGGTGCGGATCGCCAAGCGCTGCGTGCTCGACGGGCTTGGCCTGTTCGTCGCCGGCACCGCGGAGCCGTCGGTTCAGATCCTGGCGGACGAGGCGGTGGACCAGGGCGGGCGCGAGGATGCGTTGGTGCTGGGCCGCGGCGATGCCAAGGCGCCCGCGCCCCTGGCCGCCCGGGTGCTGGGAACCGCCGGCCATGCCCATGACTGGGACGACACCCAGGTCTCGCGCGATCCGCGCCATGTTTACGGTCTCCTGACCCATCCCACCATTCCGCCGCTGAGCGCCGCCCTGACGGTGGCGCAGAAAACCGGCGGCGTCTCCGGGCGTGAATTCCTCACCGCTTTCATCGCCGGGGTCGAGGTCGAGAGCAAGATCTCCGAATGGATGCTGACCGACCACTACCGCAAGGGGTTTCATTCCTCGGGCACGGTCGGCACCTTCGGCGCCATGACCGCGGCGTCCGTCTTGTTGGGGCTGAAGGGCGATGCCCTGCGCCACGCCTTCGGCATGGCCGCGAGCTTCGCCGCCGGCATCCGGTGCAATTTCGGCACCATGACCAAGCCTTTGCATGTCGGGCGCGCTTCCGAGAACGGCGTGACGGCGGCGTTGCTGGCGGCGCGCGGCTTCACCGCCGATGGGCAGGCGCTGGACGGCCCCTGGGGGGTCATGCAGGTCACCGCCGGCGGCCACTACCCGGAGAAGCTCGATCAGGGATTCGGCGAGACCTGGTCGATTGCCGACCCCGGCGTCTCCATCAAGCCCTATCCGTCGGGCATCGTCACCCACCAATCGATGGACGCCTTGCTCAAGCTGGTGACCAAGAACGACGTCAAACCCGAGGCGGTGGAGAAGATCGATTTCTTCGCCGGCTCCAACATCCTCAATCCGATCCGCTACCCAATCGCCTCCAACCACCTGCAGGCCAAGTTTTCCATGGCGGCGCTGCTGGCCATGATCGTCATCGCCCGGCGTGCCGGCCGCGCCGAATTTACCGACGACTTCGTTCAGTCCGACGCCATGCAGGACATGCAGCGGCGTATCGCTTGCGCCCTCGATCCCGAGATCGAAGCCCAAGGCATGGACGTCATCCGCTCGCGCATCGCCGTGACGCTGAAATCGGGTGAGACGATTACGGGAGAGGCCGATCCGCGCTATCGCGGCGGACCGGACAACCCCTTGACCGACAGGGAGCTGGAAGGCAAGACGGCGGCATGTGTCGCCGGCATCCTCGATCAGACGCGCCTGGATGCGGTGATCGAGGCCGCCTGGGGTGTGGCGGATCTGGACGACGCGGGCGACCTCGCCCGGGTCATTCAGACCGGATGAGGCCGCCGTGACCACGGTCAGCGAAACCCTTTCCGCCTGGCTCACGGGGCTGGCGGCCGACGACATTCCCGGCGATGCGGCCGCCGGCGTCACCCACACCCTGATCGATACGGTCGGGCTTGCCTATGCCGCGCGCGGCACCGAATACATGCAGGCACTGTCGCAGGGCTGGGAAGCCGGCGGCGGCGAGGCCAGCGCCCTGGGGCTGGGACGTCCCGGCATGGACGCGGCCTCGGCGGCGATGTTCAACGGCACCGCCGCCCATGGCGAGGATTTCGACAATACCTATGAAGGCTGCCCGGTGCATTCCGGCGCCGTCATCGTGCCGGCGGTGCTGGCCCTAGCGGAAAGCCGCGGGCTTTCGGGCGCCCGGGCCTTTGCCGGCATGGCCGCCGGGATCGAGGTGATGTGCCGCATGGGCCAGGTCGCCGGCAAGGGCGTGCATGCGGCGGGCTTCCACCCGACGGCGGTGATCGGCGCCATGGGGGCCGCGGCTGCCGCCGGCGTGGCCTTGGGCCTGGATCGCGCCGCCCTGGTCCGGGCCTTCGGCCTGGCCGGTTCGTGCGCCGCCGGCATCATCGAATACCTGGCCGACGGCTCCTGGACCAAGCGGATGCATGCGGGCTGGGCCGCCCAGGCGGGAATCCGCGCCGCCACCATGGCCCAGGCGGGGTTCATCGGACCCGTAAGCGTCATGGAGGGAGAGCACGGCTTTTACACCGCCTTCGCCCATTCCATTACGCCCGATTTCACGCTGCTGACGGGTGATCTCGGCCGCCGCTGGGAAGCCGCGCGTCTGTCCTTCAAGCCCTATGCCTGCGGCACCATGTGCCAGCCCTATGTCGATTGCGCCGTGCGCCTGGCCGGGGCCGGCGTCGCGGCGGCGGAGGTTGACTCCCTGACCTGCAAAGTGGGCGAGGGCACCGTGCACCGCCTGTGGGAGCCGCTGGCGCTCAAGCATCGTCCACCCTCGGCCTACGGCGCGAAGTTCTCCGGTCCTTACTGCATCGCCGTCGGCCTGATCGACGGGGATGCCGGATTGGCCCAGTTCACCGACCAGCGGGTCGGCGATCCGGCCGTGTTGGACCTGGCCGGGCGAATCGAATACGAAATCGATCCCGAGAACGAATATCCCGCGAACTACACCGGTCATATCCTGGCGCGGCTGAAGGACGGCCGCGTGGTCGAGGAGAACCAGGATTGCCTGCGCGGCGGCAGCCGCGATCCCCTGACGGATGCGGATATCGAGCGCAAGTTCAGGGCCAACCTGCGCTACGGCGGAATGCGCGATGAAGCGATCGAGCGGCTTCTGACGCTGTGCCGGGACATCAGAACACTGCCCGACCTGACCGGTCTGGCCGCCTACAGATCATAACCCGAGGGGAGAGCAGTCATGGTGAGTGGAAAGAACAGGGAGCTGGAGGGCCTGGTGGCGATTGTCACCGGGGCGGCGCGCAATATCGGCAAGGCCGTGGCGCTGGACCTGGCCGATGCCGGGGCAAAGGTGGCGATCAACGTCAACACCTCGGTCGACGCCGCCAACGAGGCCAAGGCGGAGATCGAGGCCATGGGCGGCGAAGCCATGGTGATTCAGGCCGACGTCACCGACGAGGCCGCGGTCCAGGCCATGGTCGACGCGGTCGCCGAGCGATGGGGGCGGATCGATATCCTGATCAACAACGCCGCCATCCGATTGCGCGCGGCGGTCACCGACATGACCCTGGAGGAATGGCACCGGGTCACCGCCATCATCCTCGACGGCGCGTTCCTATGCGCCCGGGCGGTGATTCCCTACATGCGCAAGCAGGGTGGCGGCACCATCATTTCCATGGGCGGCCTGACCGCCCACCGGGGGGCGGCCGAGCGCGTCCACGTCACCACCGCCAAGGCGGGCCTGGTGGGCTTCACCAAGGGGCTTGCCACCGAGCTGGGGCCGGACGGCATCGCCGTCAATTGCGTCGTCCCCGGGCTGATCGACACCGTGCGCACCGAAGAGGCCCAGGTCTCTTCGGATCATGAAGCGATGCAGACTCTGGTGGGACGCAAGGGCCGGGTGGAGGAACTGGCCGCCATGGTGCGCCACCTGTGTGGGCCGCACTCGCGCTACATCACCGGGCAAACCATCCATGTCACCGGCGGGGCCTACCTGCCGTGAGCCGGGCCCCGGCAGGGCGCGCTTCCCTGTCCCCGCTTGTGCTGGTATTATCATCGCTTATTGCTAAGACTCCGCAGAAAACCAACAAATAGACGAGGAGTCTGAAGTGAGGCGGCCCGGACGGGGCCGTGCGTAACGCGTCAGGAACATCGGGACGACGATGTCTGAGACCCTTCAAGGACCCGACTTCTCACCTCTGTACCGCCAAGTCAAAGAGCTTTTGCTTCAGCGCATCGCTGCGGGACATTGGAAGCCCGGGGACATTCTGCCGAGCGAAACCAAGCTGGCGGGAGAGTTCAACGTCAGCCAGGGCACCGTGCGCAAGGCGTTGGAGGAACTGGCGGCGGAGCATCTGGTGGTCCGTCACCAGGGCAAAGGCACCTTCGTCACCGCCCGGGGGGCGGAGCAGCCCGTCCATTTCTTTTCCATGATGACCGCCGATCACCAACGGCTGCCGCCGAGGTTCAACGGCAAGGTCACCCATGAGGTGGGCCTGGCCACGCCGGCCGAGCGGCGTTCCCTCGGCCTTCCCGAAGGCGCCGACGTGGTGCGCATCTTCCGGGTCCGGCTGGTCGGCGGTACGCCGAGCATGTTCGACGAGATCATTCTCGCCCGGGCACAATTCCCCGGCTTCGAGCAGCATTTGAACCGCGACGATCAGGTCAATACCTACGTCATCATGGAAAAGGAATATGGGGTCCTGGCGGTGCGCTCCGAAGAGTGGCTGTCGGCGGTGCCGGCGGAGCCGCGCCATGCGGAGGTGTTGAACGTCGAGGTCGGCCAACCGATGCTGAAGATCGACCGCGTGACATACGGGGTCGACGGCAAGCCGATCGAATTGCGCACGGTGTGGGTCGACACGACCGATTGCCATTACTACAACAGCGTCAGCTGATCGGGGCGGATGCTCGGCGCTTTGCGGAGCCCGGGTCGGGACCCGGGCTTTCTTGCGGCCTCGGACCGACCGGGGCTAGAGGTCGAGGACCAGCTTTTCCCCCGCCTTGCCGCGCGATACGCAGATCATCATGGTGTCGCCCCGGGCCTTGTCCTGGGTGCTGAGGATCTGGTCGCGGTGTTCGATCTCGCCCGAGATCACCCGCACCTGGCAGGTCGAGCACAGGCCCTGCTCGCACGACGAATCGGCGTTGATCCCGGCTTCCCGGACGACTTCGAGGATCGTGCGGTCGGCCGGCACGGTCAGGTCCATGCGGCGCCGGGAGAGGTAGATGTCGAAGGGTTCGTTGATGTAATTCTGGTCCGGCGCGGCCGAGAACAGCTCGAAATGGACCCGCTCCTCGCCCCATTCCGCCGCCGCCGCGCGCACCGCGTCGATCAGGGTCTTGGGACCGCAGACATAGACATGGGCGCCGGCCGGGGCATCGCCCAGAACCTCGTCCAGCTTGATTCCCCGGCTGGGATCGCCGCCGTCGTGGTGGTAGGTCAGGCTGTCGCCGGCGATCGCCTCCACCTCCTTGCGGAACGCGGTGCCTTCCGGCGTGCGGGTGCAATAATGCAGCTGGTACTTGGCATCCAGGCCGTTCAGCGTCCGCGCCATGGCGAGAATCGGCGTAATGCCGATGCCGCCGGCGATCAGGATATGGGCCGGGGCGCTGTCATCCAGCGGGAAGTTGTTGAGCGGCCTGGTGATCTGCAGACGGTCGCCGGGCTTGACGTTGTCATGGATCCAGACCGAGCCGCCGCGGCTTGCCGGTTCGCGCAGCACGCCGAGAAGGTAGGACGACCGGTCGCCCGGGTTGGACGCGAGGGAGTAGGACCGCCTCAAGCCGGTCGCGGTGATCACGTCGATATGGGCGCCGGCCTCGAACTTGGGCAGGTCGCCGCCATCGGCGGCCTTGACGACGATCGACTTGATGTCTGCGGTCTCGTCGCGGACGTCGGACACCACGACATCCAGCAGGTCCAAGGCCTTGGGCTTGGGCAATTTCTGGTCCGGGTCCAGGACCAGTCGTTCCACCCGCTGGCCGCCCTTGAGGTGGCTTTCGATGATCTCTTCGACGTCGTCCTCATTCTCGTAGGTGTACCAGACCGCGTCGGGGTAGATCACCATGGCCGGGCCCAGTTCGCAGCGCTCCATGCAGCCCGCCTCGGTGACGGTCACGTTGGTCAGTCCCATTTCGGCGACGCGCCTGGAAATCGATTCCATGAAGTTGCGCCCGCCGCGATCGGCGCAGCAGCTGCGCGGATGCCCCTCGGGCCGCTGGTTGCAGCAGCAAAGGATATGAGTCTCGTAAAAAAGGTCGGTGTGCTGGGGCTGGGAAGCCATGATCGGGTGTTCTCCTACCATCCGCCCGTCCGTGGGCCCGCAACCGAACCGGCCCGGCCCTGGGGGCGGTTATTCCGCTTTTTCTACCGCGTCGAGTTCCTGGGGCGCCGCATCGCCGGGGGCGACGATCAGCCGGTCCACCGGGCGCCCTTCCATGATGTGGCTCTTGACGATCGCCTCGACGTCTTCCTTGGTCCTGACCGCGTACCACACGCCTTCGGGATAGACCACCATGATGGGCGCGTTTTCGCAGCGCTTGAGACAGCTCGCGCGGTTGATGCGGATCCCGGTCACGCCGTTCTGCTTGGCGAAGGCGCGCATGTGGCCGAACAGGTCCATGGCGCCCTTTTCGGCGCAGCAGGTATGTCCCGGCTGCGCTTGGTTCTCTTCCAGGCAGAAAAAGATATGCGGGTCGTAGAGCAGCTTGCGGCCGCTGTCGCCATCGTTCATGAAATCGTTCCATCCCTTGTGGTCCGGCCCCTTCAGGGCCTTGCGGTGCTATGGGGTGATAGCGGATATGGGGGCCGATTGTCTATGGTGATCGGCCCCGGGCGGGCGCAAGGGCTTATTGGCCGCCGTCGGCCTCCCCGGGCTTGGAGGCGGGGCTTTCGCCGGGGGTTTTCGCCGCCGGGGCCGCCGTCTTGGCGCCGGGCTTGGGCTGGACCAGGGTTTCCATCGTCTTCGTCATATTCTTGGTTTCGAAGTCGTTGATGGTGTAGGCCCAGCCGCCGGTGACCCCGTTGATCTTGGCGACTTCCTTGGGGATCTTGTCCTTGTCGACCTTTTCGCCCGACTTAGGCTCGGGATTGGCGCGGGCGCGGAAGGCGAACCAGAGCTTCTTGTCGATCCGCTTCGACCAGCCTTCGACGATCAGCCCGTCGAAGGTGATGTGGCGCACATGGGGCTGCGCCTTGAGGTCGATGCCGACCTCCGCGTTGGGCTTGACCTCCTGGAAGGCGAGATTCTGGATCGAGCGGGAGATGTCCTCGGCGCCGAACAGCTCCTTCAGCTCGTAGCCGTCAGGCATGCCTTCGACGATGAAATCCTGGTCGCGCTCCGCCTTCTTGTAGACCCGGAGCGGCTTCTTGCCCTCGAGGAACAGGGTGGATTCCCGGACCCGGGGCAGATCGACCTCGACGATCATCTGATCGACCCAGTTCTCGCGCTTTTCCGGCACCCGGACCTTGCCGCGGGCGAGCCAGGCGCGGTCTTCCCCCGGCAGCCGGACGAACAGCTCGCCCGGGCCGCTGAACGTCTCGCGCTGCAGCCCGACGATCAGGTCGGCGAGCTTTTCCCCCGATTTGCCGAACAGCTCCACCCGCGCCGACTTCGAATCCTTGCCCTTGGGGTCCTCGACATGGATTTTCGGATATTTGGCGGGCCGCGTCGTCTTGGCCTCGATGACCGCCACCTGGGCGATGCCGGCGGCGACCGCCCGGACCGAAACCAGCGGCACCGGGTAGCCGTAGAGCTCCTCGATCTTCCAGCTGACCTTGCCGTCCTTTTCGGTCCCCACCAGGGTCGAGGTGCCGGTGCCGCGGGTGACCTTGACCCGGCGCACGTCGTTGACCTTGGTCACCAGGTCGGGGAACAGCACGCGGCCTTCGCCACGCACCCCGGTGCCGGTATCGCGCGAGGCCACCATCCAGATCGCCGCGGCGGCGCACACCACCGTGACCACGAGCAGGCCGAGGAAGGATTTCGGTGTCATCGCCGCCTAGCCCCGCGCCTCGGTTTCCATGCGCTGGCGCCGCCGGCGCGTGCGCGCAAGGCCGAGAATCACTGCCGCCAGGGCCACCAGAACCGGGATCAGGCCGATATTGTAAATCCACAACCGGCCCTCCAATTTCTCGATATCCTCGCGCAGGCCCAACTGCACGTCACGCAGCTGCTTGCGAATGGTCAACAGCTCGCCCTTGAACTTGTTGATTTCCTTGATCTGCTTGGGGCTCAGGATGGCCCGGTCGCCTTCGCCCCGGGCCGGCGATTGCAGCTGGCGCAGCTTGCGCTCGGTCTCTTCCTGGCGCGATTGCAGTTCCCGTTCCTTGGCGCGCAGCCGCAGTTCCGCCTTGCGGGTGAGGTCCTCGACCAGGGTGAAGGGCCGCACCGAGACACCGCGCGAGCGCAAGCCGATCAGCTCGTCGGAGCCGGTCAGGTTGTCGAGCGCGTTGGTCACCAGGTTCATGTTGTCGGACACCGGGATGGTGATGGTCTGGCCCAGGAGGTTCTGGACCCGCACCCAGAACTCGTCGCGCAGCATGTCCGCGTCGGTGAACACGACGGCGTGGATCGGCCCCTTGGATTTGGCGAGATGGGCCTTGGCCAGGGCGGCGCGGCGGTCCTCCGCCTTCTTCATTTCCGCGGGATCGGGCGCCTTCGCCTTGGCCGCCTCGGCGCCCTCGTCTTTCTTGTCCCCGGCCTTCTTGTCCTTGTCGGCCTTGAGGTAGTCTTTGGCCGGCGGCGGGCCCGCCGGATAAGCCGAGGCGGTCTCGCCGGTCACCCGGGCGGCCAGGGCATAGCGCGTGCCCGACGCCTTGAAGTTCTTGTGGATGTTGATGAAGTCGGGCCGCCCCTTGAGGTCCTCGGCATCGATCAGCATGGATTGCTCGGAGGCCCGAACGATGGGCTTGAAGGTCAGCCCGGCGCCCGCCTTGAAGCCGAGCGCGCCGGCGCTGGCCATCACCATGGTGTCGATTTCCGTGGTGATGATGTCGTCGGAGGCGAAGTTGGTCTTCTTCAACTGCAGCCAGGGGGGATATTCCAGCGGCACCGGGTTGGCTTGGCTGCCGGCATTGATGCGCTGGGCCGCCAGCATGTCGCCGACCGCCTTGGTCTTGTCGTATTCCAGTCCCCACGCCTTGAAGATCGGCGCCAGGTCCGAGGAGGTGGAGACGAACTTGCCGTCGGCGCCGGGCAGACGCTGGGCGATCTCCGCCATGGGATCGACGAAGATCATCGCCCGGCCGCCGCGCATCATGAACTGGTCGATGGCGTAGGCGGTCTTGTCGGAAATGTCGGCCGGATGCAGGACGAACAGGATGTCGATCTTCTTGGGGATCTCGTCCGCGTCCGTGGGGACGTTTTCCACCGTGAACAGCTGCTGCAGCTGCGCCGTCAACTGCCACGGCCGGCCCATCGAGGACATCCGCGCCATCATCGATCCCGGGAAGCCGCGCACCGGCAGCCAGCTCATCAGGCCGATCACCTTGCGGTCGGGATTGGCGAGCCGGTAGACCACCTTGGTGAGATCGTATTCCAGATAGGGCTCGCGGCTGGGGGAGAAGAAGGAGATGACCTCCTCCTCGTTGGTGGAATTGGTGCCCGCCAGGCCGAAATAGACCTTTTCCCCGGTGCGGTCCAAGGGCAGGCCCTGCAGGCCGAACTCCACCGCCTCGTCCTCGGCGTCGGAAAACGCCACCGGGTCGATCTCCACCAGGCGGATCTTGCCGCCCGAATTGGCGACGTATTCGCCGATCATGTCGCGCACCCGGCCCGCGTATTTCGAGAGACCGGGCAGCTCCTTGCCCAGCGCCGAGGAGAAATAGAGCCGCAGCGTGATCGGCTCGTCGATCTTGGAGAGCACCTTGTGGGTGCCCGGGGACAGGGTGAACAGGCGGTCCGCGGTCAGGTCCAGGCGCGCGCCCACCAGGGCGCCGCGGGCCAGGATGATGACCGAAAGGAACAGGATCACCGCCAGCACGATGGACCACACCGCCAAGCGGCTGCGGTTCATTCCGGCAATCGATCGGGACAGGTCGCTCATGATCCCACCTAACGCGCCTTCAGCAGATTGACCAGGATGACGTTGATGAACAGGAACAGCGCCATCACCGCGACGAAATAGACCAGGTTCACGAGATCGAGCACGCCCTTGGAAATCGCGTCGAAATTGGCGATGAAGCTCAGGCCCGCGATCACGTCCACCACCAGCGCCGGCGCCCAGCCGCTGATCACCTCCAGGACCAGGGGCGTGCCCGAAACCGTGAACAGGAGGCTCACCAGCACCGCCAGCACGAAGGCGATGACCTGGTTCTTCGAGGCGGAAGAGAAACACGAGCCGATGGCGAGATAGGCGCCCGCCATCACCAGGCTGCCGACGTAACCGGTGAAGATGACGCCGTTGTCGGGCTCGCCCAGGTAGTTGACGGTGATCCAGAACGGGAAGGTCAGCGCCACGGCGATCGCCGCGAAGGCCCAGGCGGCGAGGAATTTCGCGATCACCGCTTGGCCGGGCGAAACCGGCAGGGTAAGCAGCAGCTCGATGGTGCCGCTCTTGCGCTCATCCGACCATAGGCGCATGGAAATCGCCGGGATCAGCAGCAGATAGAGCCAGGTATGGAAGGCGAAGAAGGGCGCGAGATCGGCCTGGCCGCGCTCGAAGAAGCCGCCCATGAAGAAGGTCATGGCGCCCAGCAGGGTCAGGAAGAAGACGATGAAGACATAGGCGACGGGCGTGACGAAGTAGCTCACGAATTCGCGCCGGAACAGCACCCACATGACATTCATGGCGCGTCCCTCCCGGGCTGGGCGCCGCCATTGATGGTCACGTCCCGGAATACGTCCTCCAGCCGGCCGCGTTCGATCCGGATGTCGGAGACCGAAAGCCCGCGCTGGCGCACCAGCACCCGCACCGGATCGAGGATATCGTGGTTGTGGTCGGTGGGCCGCACGAACAGGCCGCGCGCCTCCCGGTCCACGGCGGCGACCCCGTCCAGCGCATTGAGGTCGGCGATCAGCTGCGCGCAGGTCTCCTCGGTGGCGGTGATGGAGATGCCGTTGTGGCGTTCGGAGCGTGCCTCGAGCTCCTGCGGCGTGCCGTTGGCGACGATGCGCCCGCGGGCGATGATGATGGCGCGGGTGCAGACCGCATCGACCTCTTCCAGGATGTGGGTCGAGATGATGATCGCTTTCCTGGGCGCCATTTCCTGGATCAGGCTTCGGATTTCGTGCTTCTGGTTGGGATCGAGGCCATCGGTGGGCTCGTCCAGGATCAGAATGTCGGGGTCATGCAGCAGGGCCTGGGCCAGGCCGACCCGGCGCTTGAAACCGCGCGAAAGCGTATCGATGGGCTGATACAGGACGGTTTGCAGCTGGGTCTGCGCCGCCGCCTCGGTGATCCGCTTTTCGGCCTCCGCGCCGCTCAAGCCGCGGATTCCGGCAATGAAGCCGAGGAACCCAAGCGGCGTCATCTCCTGATAGCTGGGCGCGCCCTCGGGCATGTAGCCGAGGCATCGGCGCGCGGCGATGGGCCGCTGGCGGATATCGATGCCGTCAAGGCGGGCGGTGCCGGCATCCGGCTCCAGGAAGCCGGTGATCATCTTCATGGTGGTCGACTTGCCGGCGCCGTTGGGGCCCAGGAATCCCAGCACCTCGCCGCGCTGAACCTCGAACGACACGTCGTCCGCGGCCTGGATACCACCAAACCGTTTGCTCAGGCCGTCGACTTCAATCATTGCCGCCATAAGCAGCAGGCTCCCTGGTTCTCTCTCATCGCCGCTTTTTGGGCAATTCGGGACGCGCGTTGCCGCCGCCCGGGCACTTTATTAATTTCGATCGCAGAATTTTCAAGGCCCAACATGCAAAAATTTTGGCCCCGGCGATCGGCGGACCGGCAGGCTAGGGGGAATTTGGGCCTTCCACAATGCCAGAATCGTGGAGTCTCCCGATTTCCCCCTCGGTGAGGCCCAGCACCTCGCCCAGCACGGCATCGGTATCGGCGCCCAATACCGGGGCGGGTTGGGGCGGGATTCGACCCAGACCGGTGGGGTTGAGCGGCGATCCCGGGGTCAGCAGCGCGCCGATGCCGGGCTGATCCACCATCGCGAACAGGGGATTGGCGGTGGAGCAGCGGGAGTCGTTCTCCACCAATTGCCGGAAGCTCTGATACGGGCCCCAGCACACGCCGTTGATGTCGAAGGCATCGGCGCATTGGGCGAGGGTGCGGTCCTTGATCCAGGGCGCGATGAGTCGGGCAATCTCTTCCCGGGCCTGGAATCGGTTGCCCTGGCGCGACAGATCGAGGCCGAGCCGCGCGCCCAGCCCCGCCATGTCGTCCGCGAGCCCGGTCGCCGCCAGCAGGCCGCGCCATTGGCGCGATGTCAGCCCCACCACCATGATGCGCCGCCCGTCGCCGGTTTCGAAATCGCGGCCGAAGCCGCCATAGAGATCGTTGCCGTGGCGCCGGCGGTCCTCGCCGTTGACCGTCACCTCGCCGATGATGCCGAGCGCGCCGGTCACCGCCAGGGCCACGTCGGCCAGCGCCAGGCCGATCAGCTGGCCCTCTCCGGTGGTCCGGCGCCGGCGCTCGGCGGCCAGGATGCCGCACGCCGCCCACAGGCCGGTGGCGACGTCCCAGGCCGGCAGCACGTGATTGACCGGGCCGGTTGCGTCTTCCGGGCCGGTCACCAACGGGAACCCCGTGGCGGCGTTGACGGTGTAGTCGACCTCGCTGCGGCCGGTGTGATCGCCGGTGACGTTGAGCATGATGAGGTCGTCACGGCGTTCTTTCAGCCGCTCATATGCGAGCCAGCCCCGGGCCGGGAAATTGGTCAGGAAGATGCCCCGGTCGGCGCCGTCGGCGGTGATCAGCCGGGTCGCGAGCTCGACGCCTTCGGGCCGCGTCAGGTCGATGGCGATCGACCGCTTGCCCTTATTCAGCCCGGCCCAGAACAGGCTGGTCCCGTCCTCCGTGACCGGCCAACGCGCGTAGTCGAGGCCGCCGCCGATGGGATCGAAGCGGATCACCTCGGCGCCGAGTTGGGCCAGGGTCATGCCGCCGAGCGGCGCCGCGACGAAAGCGGATCCCTCGACCACCCGGATCCCGTCCAGCATCGGCCGCGGCGCGGGCGCCGGCCCGCCGACGCCCGGGCGGGTGGGCTGTTCGCCTTGGTCCTTGAATAGGCTCGCCATGGGTTCTTCTTATTGTGCCCGGCGCGAAGATGCAAAGGGATTGGCGGGCGCGTTCAGTCGGGCGCGGCGGCCCGCAGCCGTGTAATCACCCATTGGCCTGCGAGAAAGATGTAGGGCGTGCCCAAATTGATGACGATCACCCGGAACAGGTGAAACGCCACCACCATGGGAACGCTGATGCCGAGCGCCTGGCCGAGGATCGTCATCTCGGCAAGGCCGCCCGGAGCGGCGGAGATCAGCATGGTCGAGATATGCAGGCCCGAGGCCCATGCCAGGATCACCGCCACCAGGGCGGACATCAACAGGATGAAGAAGGAATTCAGCAGGGCGAAGGGAATGAACAGCTTGTAACGCAC
>JAOTVC010000033.1 GCA_029863585.1 Alphaproteobacteria bacterium
CATTTTCAGCCAGACGCGCAGCAACAAACGCTTGCGCGGGAGCTCGTCGAAATCCTCGAACGCGGTGCGGCCATGCATCACGATGCGGTTGTTGAGGAACTGCAGATCGCCCGGCTCCAACATCTGGCGGAACAGCAGATCGTCACGGCCGGCGGTCGCATCGAACAGCTCGAAGGCCTCCACCGCCGCCGGTTCGACTTCTACATTGCCGGCCTCGATGGCGCGCTCGATCGAATTGGCGTTGAAAAAGCAGGCCAGCCGCCCGCCGCTTTCGGCGAAGACGGGGATGCGATGCGGCGTGGTGGGCGACTCCCCGCTGGAGTCGGCCTCGGACCGCTGATAGTGGTAGCCCCGGTAAAGATACGGCATCAGGTCCGGCCGCTCGGCAAGCATCGCATCGTGCACCGCGTAGCTGCTGGTGATCAGGCTCATGCCGCCGGACTTGGCCCGGCGCAGGCAGAGAAGTGCCGCGATATCGGCGGAATCGGTGTGCAAATCCAAGGGCCGCGGCGAGCGATAGGCGCGGCGTGCATCGCCGGTATGGGTCATGTCCATTACCTCGCCGATCAGGTCGCCGCGATAGCTCTGCACCACGCCGGTCCCGATATGGGCACCGATGCCCCAGAGCATGAGGCCGAGATCGCTTTGGTCGTATTGATCGACCGGCAGGCCCCGAATAAGTGCGACACCGGGCCCGTCGGACAGCAATGCCTTGATGGCGGAGAGTTGTGCCGCCATCGACGGCAACGGGAAATCCTCGGCCGAGATGTCTGCCAGCGCGATCCGGCGCCGCTTGACGCCGTCCAACGCCGCGGCGATGTCATCCAGGGCCGCCGCGTCGACGCGGATGATCCAATCCCCCCGCGCGGCCAATTCTTCGGCCGACCACAGTGACGGCCCCGCCACCGGTTCGATCCTGCTGGTGCGCTCCATCGCTTCCTCCTTGCTTTTCCCCGGGACAGGATACAGGAAATTTCGCATATGCGAGGCGTGGAATGATTTCGGGCCCGGACCGTCATGCGCCGCGCACGTGGTCGATGAGGGCGAGCGCGTCGTCCGGCGGGGCGTCCCCGCGCCAGGCGACGTGGCCGTCGGGCCGCACCAGGACCAGCGGCTTCCCATAGAGCGCCCGGGCATCCTCGCTGTCGACATCGGCGACCTCGAACGGCACCCGCCGCAGGTGCGCCGCCGAACGCAACGGCTCCAGGTCGGCTTCAATCGATGCGAAGCGAACCAGCACGAAGCCGCCCCCGAACAGGTCGAGGGTCGAGCGGCGATCTCCTATCCAGCAATGGGGCGCCCGCGTGCCGGGCCGCGCCGATTGGGTGAGCACCGCACGGCCTGCCAGCGGCGGCGTGCCGTCGGCGACGCAGACCGGCGAGTCTTCGAAACAAATCTGTGCCTTGCGCTGGCCCGGCGGGCTCAGGCGCTTAGGCACGTCACCGTCGGCCGCCACCATTTCGCCGAAGGCGCGCGCGCCGGGCAGCGCCGAGATGGCGTTGTACATGCCGGTGGACAGCTCGACATATTGGCGGGCGACCGGCCGGCACTCGGCCTCATAGGAATCGAGCAGCCGGGGTCCGCCCCAGCCCTCGATCACCGCCTGGAGCTTCCAGGCGAGATTGATCGCCTCGCAGATTCCCGTATGCATGCCGGCGCCGGCGGTGGGAGACATCTGGTGCGCCGCGTCCCCGGCGATCAGGACGCGGCCCTGGCGATAGCTTCGCGCCAGGAAATCGCGGCGCTCCCAAGGCGACACGTCGAGAACCTCATGGGAAAAGTCCCGCCCCGCAAGCTTGCGCAGATAGGATTCCCCCGTGAGGTCCGGCGCCGGATCGTCGAACACCGAAAGCCGCCACAGCTCCTTGCCGTCGATGGCGATCAGTTCCGCCCAGCAGCCGTCATCGTCGAAGAAGCGATAGATGTGGGCCCATCCCTTGGTGTTGATTGCCGCCAGTTCGGCCGAGCGGAAGAACACGTTGACGCTGGTCGCGATCGTCCCCTGGCCGTCCATCGGGATCCCGAGCCGGCGCCGGACGATGCCGCCGGCGCCGTCGCATCCGACGAGATAGTCGGCGGCGTGGGTGCTCTCCTCACCGGATCCGGCATCCACCAGCCGCGCGTGAACGCCGGCCTCATCCTGGTCGAAGGACTCGAGCCGCGTGCCGTAGCGGGCGGTGATCCCGGGCACGGATTTCGCCTTCTCGGCGAGGATGGGATCGAAGTAGATCTGCGGGCAAGACGCCGCCCCCTCCGGGGAATAATCGAGCTTGCCCTCGCGATCGGCGTAGGAGCCGAGCTTGAGCCGGGCGAGCTCCTCGCCCACCATGGTCGACGTGTAGACGAAGTCGGTCGGATGGGTCCGCGACCAGACCGCATAACGGACCTTGTCGGCGATGCCCCAGCGCCGGCAGAATTCCATGCCCCGGGCGCTGACGCTGCTCATCTTGGGGACGCGAAGGACGCCGTCGCCCTTCTCGGCGAGGACGCAGTCGATGCCGCGCAAGCCCAGCTCGATTGCCAACGACAGGCCGACCGGCCCGGCGCCGGCGATGAGCACACGCGTCTTCGCGCCCTCAGGCATCTTGCCCCCCTTCCTTGTCCGCTGAGCGCTTAATCCCGGAACTCTTCGCGCAGGTAGTGGAGGCTCGCCAGCACCTCGCGGTCGGTGAGCTGAAACACCAGCGCATCCGCGCTCGACGCGCGGTGGCTGATCCAGTGGCCCCGGGGCAGGCTGAAAATGTCGTTCTTGCCCCAGCTGAGCGCATGTTCGCCGACCTGGGAGACGCCTTCGCCCTCGACCACGAGGCACACCATGTTGGCATTGGTCCGATAGGGCCGGGTGTCGCGTGCCTGCCCGGGCGCCAGCATGTAACAGTCGATCCCGGCCATCGCGGCGCCGCCGGTCAGCGGGTTGGTGTAGCGGATGCGCCGCGCGCCGTCCGCCGCCTCGGGCATGGCGCCCAACGCGCCTCTCACATCGGCGAGAGGATAGCGGAAGATCGGCGAGTGGGGCTTTGCGTCGTCACCCAGCAGGGGCGTGATGCCCGCGCCCTCATAGGCGTTGTGCGCCCTGGGCGGCGGCATGTCGTTGGACGGGCCCATCTCGGTCTCGTTGGTGCACAGATGCCTCTGAAGCTGCGCATCCAGCGCGTCCAGCCACACCGCGCGGCCCTTGCCGCCATGGGTGTGCTCGTGCCAGCACCAGCCCGGCGTCAGCAGGAAGTCGCCCGGCAGCATCGGAACCGGGATGCCGTCGACCGTGGTCACGGCGCCGCCGTCGCCCTCGATGATGAAGCGCAGGGCGTTCAACCGATGACGGTGCGGCCGCGCGAACTCGCCGGGCATGATGACCTGCAGGTTCACCACCATGTTGAGGCTGGCGCCGATACGCTGGGTCCCGCGATAGGACGGGTTCTCCAGAACCAGCACCCGGCGCTCGGCATTGTCCATGTCGGTCTCGTGCACCGCCGCGTCGAGCAAGGGATCGAGCTCGGCCCAGGGCCACAGATGCGGCACTTCCGCGACCTGGGCCGCGTCGCGGTCCGTCCGTTCCCAAAGCGCGCTCACATTGGCGCCTTCCATGGCCGATCGGAAATCGCCGGGCATCTTTCCTCCCTCCCTGCCGATTGGCGGCCGCGCGGTCACCGCCGCGGCCCCAGGCCCATTCGGCAATTTGCCTTTTCGCGAGTTTACGTCCCGGCAAGGCGCGGAGTCCATCGAGGCCCGAATGTCGGAACAGGACGGCAAGCGGTCATCGGGTCAACGTCGCCTGTCGCGGCCATGCGCCCGGCCCAGCAACCTAGAAGGCCGCCGTCCTCGGCGACATTGCCGATTTCATCGAGGCTTCGGCCGCCCGGCCGGACGGCAACCGCCGGATCGAGGCGCATTGAAGCGCAGGCCGTCACCCTTCCGACGAAGGTCGTGGCGGCCCCTTCACTTGGGTTTCCAGCCGTCACACCAGTGGGTGGGCAACGAGTAGGGATAGTCGTAGCTTTCCTCGCACTCATGGCCAGGGGGATGGCGCCGGCATTGGCCGAACTTGTTGGCGGCTTCCATGTGCTGCTTGGCCGCAGCGTAGTGTCTCTCCACCACCCCTTGCGGCGTCAGCCAATGCCGGCAATTTTCACATCTCTCTTTCCCACCTTCGCTCATCACCCACTCTCTCGACTTGCTCTCGACTTGCTGTTTGGCGCCCTGAAGCGCTTCGACCGCCCGCGGCGATGATCAGCGGCGCGCCAGGCGTCCTGGCTTCGGCGGCAAGACGATGATCGAACGGGATTGATTAAAAGGCCCCTAATTTCAGGACTTTCGCCCAGGGCCGGAATTGGCCGATCGGCGCCTATGGGCACTGCCGCGGCGCCCCCCGCCTTGGCAGAACCGTCATGACCGCCCTGGACGAAAGCGGGCATCGGGTTATGACGCCCGAGGATCGATCATCGCGCCGATAGGGCGTGGCAAGCCGTCGTCGATCAGTCGCGAAAGCCATGGAGACGCTTGGGGTTGTCCACCAGGATCTTGCGGATCAGCGTTTCGTCATGATCGACATAACGGTAGAGGAGCTCGACCTCCTCGGCGTCGTTCATCATGCGCTTTTTCCGCCATGACGGATGCGGCCAGTCGGTGCCCCATATGGCGCGGTCCGGGGCGGCCTCGATGAACGCCTTGCCGAAGGGGACGGCATCGTCCCAGCCGCTTTCCATGACGGAATCCCGGTTGCCGTTGGAGACCATCATCCACCAGTTCTCCCTGGTGAGAATGTCGAGAATCCACCGGCAGGCCGCCTGGTCCAGCCCCTTCGTAAGGTCCACATGGCCGAGATGATCAATCGACATGTCGACGTCCTTGACCGAGCGCAGGATGTCGGAATGTTCGATCAGGTCGTTGCCGCGCACATGCACCCGCACATGCCAACCGATCTCCTCGACCCGTTTCAGGATGGTGCGCACGGTTTCGCCGCTCGGCGTCATTTTCAACTGCCTGTCGAAATTGATCCGCACGCCGACGACACCGGCCCGGTTCAGGCGGTCCATCTCCGCATCGGTGATCTTATCGTCGATGACGGCAATCCCGCGGTAGCGCCGTCTTTCCTCCGCCGGCAGGGCGTTCAGCGCGTCCACCATCAGGCTGGCGTCGGTGCCGTAAATGCCGGAATGCACTATTACGCCGTGGTCGAATCCGATGGCGCGATGCATCGCCCGGGCATCACTGAAGGTGGCGTCGATCGCTTCGTAGGGCGGGTTCGGACGGGTCGGATAGACGGCGGGGTCGGCATAGATGTGAAACTGGCAATCGCAGCTGCCGGGCGGCGGCGGCGGCGCGGGGCGTCGCGGATTGCGGTCCCAGTATTGGTATTCGGGCTGCGTCTTGAACATCTGCGCGAGCCTCCCTCAGGCCCCGAGAACCCTTTTCAGGAACGCCGCGGCGGCGATCAGCGCCGCATCGTCGATGCCGTGGCCGAGCCCTTCCAGGAGGTGGCTTTCGACCGGCACGCCGGCGCCGGCCAACACGCCCTCGGCCACCGTCGCCGACATCACCGGGATCAGCTCGTCCTGCTGACCGTGGATGACGCAGACCGGCGGGCGGCAGCGGATTTCGTGCGCCAGGGTCTCGGGCGCGACCAGGGCGCCGGAGAAGCTGACGATGGCGCGCGGCGCCACCTCACGCCGGAGCCCCAGGTGAAGCGCCGTCATGGCGCCTTGGGAAAAGCCCATCAGGAGCAGGCGGTCGGGCCCGAGATCGAGCCCGGCCAGCATGTCGTCGATGAAGGCGTTGGCATCCCGCGCGGCCAGGCGCACGCCGGTTTCCATCGCCTCCTGGGACGGGTCCTGCAGGCTGAACCACTGATAGCCCATGGGCGCCATGTCGCAGGGCTCGGGCGCGTTGGGGGCGATGAAGCGAGCCGTCGGAAGAAGCTCCGCCATCAGCGGCGCCAGGGCGATCAGGTCGTTGCCGTCCGCCCCCAGGCCATGGAGCAGGATACACAGCATGTCCGGCCGTTCGCCGCTGCCCGGGCCGAACCCGGGGCCCATCAGCGGACGGGGCTCCCCTCCTGCAATTTCATCGCGCACGGCGCACTCCCTTGACTGTCATCGGACCCGGGGCCACTCTCTTGAGGCGCGGGCATCATAGATCAAACGGCCGCGCATCAAAGCCCCCATGGGGCGCCAATCTCTTGCAACGGGTGTCGATCACGGACATGGCTTCCTCACCGGACAGCGCCGGCAGCGGCAGCCTCGGAGCCGCCGGCGGGATCGCCGCCCTCAAGCCGGCCCTCGGTGCGGCGGAGGCGGTGCTGGCCGCGGCCCAGGCCCGGGTCTCGGACGCCGTGCGCGGATCGGGCGAGGCCGGCATGGAGGCCCACCAATACGCGGCCCACGGGCTCGCCTGGATGGCGACGCTGATCGAGGCGCTGCGCCAGACCGCGGCCTGGGTGGAAACGCTTGGCGCCGATGGCCGGTTGAGCGAGCTCGAGGAATTGATCGCCCAGGCGGTTTTCGGCGAGTACTTGGGCCAGATCCAGGGCGGCATCCCGATCTCCCAGAGCGAACTGGTCCGCCCCGCCGACATGGGCCTTACGCCGGACGACCTCGCGGCCCTCGATGCGCCCGAGCCCCGCGCGCTGATCCGCCAAGGCAACTCCATCGCGGTGCGCCGGCGCATCGCCGCGCTGGTGATCGACGGCGGCTTCGGCGACTGGGGCTTGACCGACGTCACCCATGATCTGGTGCGCGAGCAGTTCCACCGCTTTTCCGATGAACGCATCGCGCCCGAGGCCAACGCCTGGCACCGCGCCAACGCCCTGATCCCCGACGAGGTGATGAGCGAGATGGCGGCGCTCGGCGTCTTCGGCCTCACCATCCCGGAAGAATTCGGCGGCCTCGACATGGGGCGCGGGGCGCTCTGCATCGTCACCGAGGAACTGGCGCGGGGTTATCTCGGCGCGGGCTCCCTGCCGACCCGGACCGAGATCGCCGCCGAGCTGATCCGCGCGTCGGGCACCGACGACCAGAAGGCGCGTTTCCTTGCCCCCATCGCCGCCGGGGAGATCATCCCGACGGCCTCCTTCACCGAGCCCAACACCGGCTCGGACCTGGGGTCGATCACGACCCGGGCGGTGCGGGACGGCGACAATTACCGTGTCACCGGCCAGAAGACCTGGGTGACCCACGGCGCGCGTTCCGACCTGATGACGCTTCTGGTGCGCACCGATCCAAACCAGCCCGGCTGGCGCGGGCTTTCCATGCTGCTGGCGGTCAAGCCCCGGGGCACGGCGGCCGATCCCTTCCCGGCGCCCGGCATGAGCGGCTCGGAAATCGAGGTCCTGGGCTACCGCGGCATGCGGGAATACGAGGTCAGCTTCGATGGCTTCGCCGTCGAGGCGCGCAACCTTTTGGGCGGCCAGGAAGGGGACGGCTTCAAGCAGCTCATGCAGACGTTCGAGACGGCGCGCATCCAGACCGCGGCGCGGGCCAACGGGGTGGCCCAGAACGCGTTGGAATTGGCGCTGGCCTACGCCCGGGAACGCAAGCAGTTCGGCCGGCCCATCGCCGCCTTCGACCGCATTGCCGGGCGCATCGGCTGGATGGCGGCGGAAATCATGGCCTCGCGCCAGCTGGCCTTCTTCGCGGCCCGCCAGAAGGACCAGGGCCGGCGCTGCGACAAGGAAGCCGGCATGGCCAAGCTGCTGGCCGCCCGGGTCGCCTGGTCCTCGGCCGACGGGGCCGTGCAGATCCATGGCGGCAACGGCTATGCGCTGGAATTCCCCGTGAGCCGCCTGCTGGTGGATGCGCGGATCCTCAACATCTTCGAAGGGGCGGCGGAGATCCAGGCCCATGTCATCGCCCGCGCCCTGATCGCGGCGCGCAACTGAGGCTGCGCCGATGCAGGCCGCCATGCCGTGGTTGATCACCGCCGCCGCCTTCGCCACAGTGGCGGTCCTGGTGGCGGGCATCGTCAACATGCTGCGCAGCAAGGACAACCCGCGGCGCGCCAACCTGCTGATGCGCTGGCGCGTCGGCCTTCAAGCGGCGGCGGTGCTGCTTTTGGTCCTGTTCATGCTGCTATGGGGGCGCTGAGGCGCGGAGGAGACATAAACGAACGATGGTCAAGCTCACCAAGATCTATACAAGGGGCGGCGATCAGGGCGAAACGTCCCTGGGCGACGGCACGCGGGTCGCCAAGGACGATCTGCGCGTCGCCGCCTACGGCACGGTGGATGAGGCAAGTGCCGCCATCGGCATCGCCCGGGTGTATCTTTCCGGGGTGCCCGAGGACATGCTGGGGCGCATCCAGGACGACCTGTTCGACTTGGGCGCCGACCTCTGCGTGCCCGAAGCGGGCCGCAAGGGCGAGGCCCAGGGCAACGCGCCGCTGCGCGTCAGCGCCAAGCAGGTCGAACGCCTGGAAGCCGAGATCGATCACATGAATGCGAGCCTCGAGCCGCTCAACTCCTTCATCCTGCCGGGCGGCACCGCGGGCGCGGCGCATTTGCACCTGGCGCGGACCATCGTGCGCCGGGCCGAGCGCCTGATGGTGCGCCTCGCCCGCGCCGAGGGCGAGGCCGTCAACCCCAACGCGCTCAAATACATCAACCGGCTGTCTGATCACCTGTTCGTGCTCGCCCGTCACGTCAACGACGATGACGGCTCCGACGTGCTGTGGCGGCCGGGCGCCAACCGCTGAGGCGGGGGAGGTGGCGCGGATCACCTTCACCGGGCATCTCAGGCGCCACATCGGCAACGCCGACACCGAGGCGCCCGGGCCAACCGTCGCCGAGGTGCTGGCCGCCGTGTTCGAGGCCAACCCGAAGGCGCGGGGCTACGTGCTCGACGACCAGGGCCGGGTTCGCAAACACGTCAATCTGTTCGTCAATGATGCGCCGGTTGCCGACCGGGACTACCTTTCGGACCCGGTCGCCGACGATGACGAGATCTACGTGCTGCAGGCGCTGAGCGGAGGATAGGAGACCATGCAACGGATCCTTGTGGCGAGCCGCAAGGGGCTCTTCACCCTGAGCCCCGAAGGCGGCGAGGGGCGGATAACTTCGCACGTTTTCACCGGCGATCCGGTGACCGCGGTGCTCCATGACCCGCGCGACATGACCCTCTATGCCGCCCTCAACCTGGGGCATTTCGGCGTCAAGCTGCACCGCTCCGATGATCAGGGGAGCAACTGGAAGGAGATCGCCGCGCCCGCCCATGAAGAGGAGAAGGGCAAGCCGCCGCCCGATCCCATGAGCGGCGAATGGCCGCCCAAGAAAGAGGGGCCCAGTGTCGAGATGATCTGGACCCTGGTTCCCGGCGGCGCGGACCAGCCCGGCACCATCTGGGCCGGCACCCTCCCGGGCGGCCTGTTCCGAAGCGATGACAAGGGCGAAAGCTGGTCGCTGAACCGAAGCCTGTGGAACCAACCCAGCCGGCCGCATTGGTTCGGCGGCGGCTACGACAGCCCCGGCATTCATTCGGTGCTGGTCGATCCCCGGGACAGCGCGCGCATCACCCTCGGCATTTCCTCGGGCGGCGCCTAGATCAGCGCCGACGGCGGCGCCACCTGGGAGAACGGCACCGGCATGCGCAACGCCTATATGCCGCCCGACAAGGCCTATGACCCGGTGGCCCAGGACCCCCACCGCCTGGCTCATTGCCCGGCCACGCCCGATACCGTCTGGTGCCAGCACCACAACGGCATCTTCCGCTCCACCGACGGCGCGCGGACATTCACCGAGATCGAGGCCGAGGCGCCCTCGCGTTTCGGCTTCGCCGTCGCCGCCCACCCCAAGGATCCCGAAACCGCGTGGTTCATCCCCGCCGTGAAGGACGAGTTCCGCTACGCCGTCGATGCCCGGATGGCGGCGATGCGCACCCGCGACGGCGGCCAGACCTTCGAGGTCTTCACCGACGGCCTGCCCCAGGAGAACTGCTTCGATCTGGTCTACCGCCACGGGCTCGACGTCGACGCCCGGGGGGAATGCCTCGCCATGGGATCGACCACCGGCCATCTCTGGCTGGGCGAGGGGGGCGGCACGCGCTGGCGCCAGTTGCAGGGCCACCTGCCGCCGATCTACCAGGTCGCCTTCGCGCCCGAAGACTAGGACCCGGAGAAGGCCCCCGGGAAGCGCCCCGGGGCGTTGACCGGGGGCGGCGCGCGCACTACTTTGCCCCGGCAATTCAAGAAGCCCCGGGGAAGGAGTCGCATGAAGGTTCTCGTCGCCGTAAAACGCGTCATTGACGCCAATATCAAGGTCCGGGTCCGCCAGGACGGAAGCGGGGTGGAAACCGCCAACGTCAAGATGGCCATGAACCCATTTTGCGAGATCGCCGTCGAGCAAGCCGTTCGCCTGGCCGAGGCCGGCACCGCCGACGAAGTGGTCCTGGTCTCCGCCGGACCGCAGCAGGCCCAGGAGACGCTGCGCACCGGCCTCGCCATGGGGGCGGACCGGGCGATCCACATCGTGACCGACCAGCCGCTGGAGCCGCTGGCCGTCGCCAAGCTGCTGCGGGCGGTGGTCGAGCGCGAACAGCCGGGCCTGGTGTTGCTCGGCAAGCAGGCGATCGACGACGACTGCAATCAGACCGGCCAGATGCTGGCGGCCCTGTTGGGTTGGGCCCAGGGCACCTTCGCCTCGAAAATCGCCATAGAGGGTGAGACCGCCAGCGTGACGCGGGAGGTCGACGGCGGGCTTGAGACCGTGGCCCTGAAGATGCCGGCGGTGGTGACGGTAGACCTGCGCCTGAACGAGCCGCGTTATGCCTCCCTCCCCAACATCATGAAGGCCAAGAAGAAAGCCATCGACCCGCTGACCGCCGATGAACTGGGCGTCGATATCGCGCCCCGGCTCCAGGTCCTTCGGGTCGAGGAGCCGCCCGGCCGCGAAGCCGGCATCAAGGTGGAAACCGCCGCCGAGCTGGTCGATAAGCTGGTTAATGAAGCGGGGGTGATCTGATGGCTGTTCTGGTCGTTGCCGAACATGGGGGGCACGCCCTGGCGCCCGCCACCCTGTCCACCATTTCCTGCGCCGCGGAATTGAGGGAGGCCGGGGCGGGCGACGTCACCGTCCTGGTGGCGGGGGCGGACTGCCGGGGTGCCGCGGAGGAAGCGGCGACCATCGACGGCGTCGCCAAGGTGTTGCTGGCCGATGACGGAATTTACGAAAACCCGTCGGCCGAGGCGCTGGCCGCGCTTGTTCAACCCTTGGCGTCCCAATACGGGCATATCCTCTATCCCGCCTCGACCTTCGGCAAGAACGCCGCCCCGCGCCTGTCGGCCTTGATCGACAGCCAGCAGATCTCCGACATCCAGGCGGTGGTCGACGCGGACACCTTCGTGCGCCCGATCTATGCCGGCAACGCGCTCGCCACCGTGAAGTCGTCCGACGCGGTCAAGGTCATCACCGTGCGCGGCACCGCGTTCGAGAAAGCCGCACCGGGCGGCGGCGCGGCACCGATCGAGGACCTGGCGGCGGCGGGCGATGACGGGTTGTCGAAATTCGTCGGCGCCGAGCTCTCGTCTTCCGAGCGCCCGGAGCTGACCTCGGCCCGGGTGGTGATCTCCGGCGGGCGCGGCATGCAGAGCGGCGACAACTTCGCGCTGTTGGAAGAGATCGCGGATCGCCTGGGGGCCGCCGTCGGGGCGTCGCGCGCGGCGGTCGATTCGGGCTTCGTCCCCAACGACTTCCAGGTCGGCCAGACCGGCAAGATCGTGGCGCCCGAGCTCTACATCGCGGTCGGCATCTCCGGCGCCATCCAACACCTCGCCGGCATGAAGGACAGCAAGGTCATCGTCGCCATCAACAAGGACGAGGAAGCACCGATCTTCCAAGTGGCGGATTACGGCATCGTCGGCGATCTGTTCCAGATCCTGCCGGAGCTGAAAGCGGCGCTCGACGCGCGCAAGAAGGGTTAGGCGGGGGCCCGCGCCGGTCGTCTATGTGGAATTCTGGTTTGAATGACCCCGAGTCCGAGCGGTCCTGAAAACCGCCGTCAGACCCCCCATTCGGGACATCGCAGCGGAAGGAAGGTTCTCTTGTGCCTCACCTGGGCGAGCCTCAAAGCTTCATGGCTTTTTTCGGTGGTAAGGGCCGAGGCCGGGACGGTAGCTTTTTTCGTCCAGGAACTGCCGCATGCCTTCCTCTCGGCCGCCTTCCGGATCGAAGTATTTGAGAGCCTCGCCCTTGGCCCTAAGGTAATCCACCGCCTGCTGAGCTGGTAAGCCTCTGACGGTGCGGATCGCTTCCTTCGTAAAACGCACGGCGGCAGGGTTCTTCTCCATCAGCTTGCGCGCATACGCGACCGTAGCCTGGCGGAGCTGGTCCTTGGGCACCGAGAAAGTGACGAAACGCAGCTCTTCCGCCTTCCTGCCATCGAAGGTCTCGCCCGTGACGGCGTAATGCATGGCGTCGCGAAAGCTCATCACGTTTGCAACATTCCAGCTGACATAACCGCCGGGCAGGATTCCCCAGTTGATCTCCGACAGACCGAAAACAGCATCCTCGGCCGCGATGGCGAAATCGCACGCACAGACCGGGGTAAGCCCGCCGCCGAAGCAGTAGCCATTGACCATGGCGATGGTCGGTTTTGGAAAGGTCGTGAGCCGCTCCCAGAACCAGCTATGCGCCGCTTCGTTCGATCGCCGCCGTTCCGCGGGATTGTTTGCCGTATCCCGGAAATAAAGTTTGAGGTCTTGCCCCGCGCTGAACGCTTCGCCGGCACCGGTTATGACCAGGACTTCGGTTTTCGAATCCACGGCCAGATTTGCCAGCGCGTCGTCCATTTCATAATGAAGCGCCGGGCTCATGGCATTGCGTTTCTCGGGTCTGTTCAGGGTCACCCAGGTGATGCCGTCCTCGTTTTCCACGATGATGTTTTCGTAAGGCCTTTTCTCCATCTTCCATCTTTCCTTTAGGAGCCGTGTTTCCAAAGTATTCGGCATGCCGGCAGCAAGGGTACGCAAAATGTTCCCGGCCAATATATTCCGCTTTGGCCCGGAAGCGGATAAAACAGCCCTGGCCGGATGGGATCGGTCCTTTTCCCCGGACGCATTTCGACTACCATGCCTGCAGGGCCCGTGCATGGCGGCTCACCGATCCCGCCAACAAACAGTGTCGGAGGCGAGAGTGGATTCATTTCGGTTAGGTTTTGCTGCCCTGTTCCTCTCGGCGGCAATCGTCGCGTCCGCGGACGCCGACCCAGGACAAGATCCGTCTATTGCGTTTTTGGGTGAAAAGCCGGGGGATGCCGCGATCCTCAAGGAACTTAGCGGCGATATCCGCCAATTCCCGGCGGGCGAACGCGTTGCGCTGCAGGAGATCACGCTGTTGTGCGAACTGGACCGGGGCGCCCTTTCCCGAAAACGGGAATACGACAGGTGGGAGAAACGCTGCAAAAAAACAGAGGAAATCTGGAACACCAAATATCGGACCAGGAATGACGGCAGAATGATCGACATTCAGATGCGCCTCTATCATGACCGGCGGCGTTCCCTCATCCAGTCGGCCGCCCTTTATTTCGCCCGGAAGGAAACCATCGCGCGGAAAGTCAGACGTCGGGAGGACGTTACCGATGACGTCAAGGAAGCGGTCCATCAGCGAAAAAAGGTGTCGGAGATTTCGACCGAGATTCTCAGATTCTTTTTCGCCTTGAGAGACTTGTTTGCTGAATCTCAAAAGTAGATATCGGCGGTCCTCGCTCCTCGGCTTGCCCTGATTTTCAAGACGTTTCCCGAAGAAATTTGCGCCGCCGAAAGCCATCGCTCCGGATTCATCGGGAACCATGGATATCAGGCCGCATGGGTGCCCGTTGCTTGCCCGGGCCGTTGGACGACGCCCGCCGGCTTTGTCCTCTCGAGCGAAATCGGTCCAAGCCCAGAGGGCCGTCAACGTGGCATCGCGGTGAGTCCCGATCTCAGCCAAGAGGCGGCATGGGGTCCAGGGTCACAATGCATGGCGATGCGGGGAAGCGGCGAACCAACTGGACTGCGCTGCATTCCGTTGGCGAGCGCCTTGCAACGAGGTGAGAATCGGCGAATATCGATGCGGTGGACGGAAGCGCCGGCCCTGGTCCTTGCGCGCCCGCGTCGGGCTAATCGCCGGCCTTGTCGATGAAGTGGCGGATCAGTGCCTGGGCTTCGGGCGCCATCCATTCGGCGGGCCCTTCCAGCGCGCCGACCATCCACCCCCGGGCGTCGATCAATACCGTGGTGGGCAGGCTTTTCACGCCGACCGCGCGCTGCACCGCCCCGGTGGGATCGAGATAGATGCCGAGACGCTTGAGCTTGACCACCCGGTAATAGGGCGGCACCAGCTTGTCGCCGAACATGTCGACGCTGAGCGCGACCACCTGGAACTTGGGCCCGCCGAGGGCCTCCTGCAGGCGGTCAAGCGCCGGCATTTCCCGCCGGCAGGGGGCGCACCAGGTGGCCCAGAAATTGAGCAGCACCACCTTGCCCTCGAAGTCGGTGAGGCGCACCGATTTGCCGGCGCCGTCGACAAACGCCACGTCGGGCACGGGCCGGGGGTTTTCCAACAGGCGGAAGTGTTGTATTTCCCCTGTGATCCTGAGCCCGTCCGCCGGCGGCAAGGGGGCGTTCGGCGGCAACAGGATGCCGACGCCAACGGCGAGGACGACGAGGCATAGGACGGCCCAACGGCCGAAAGCAGCGGACATGGTTTCGTTTCTCCAGTTCACGATCACCCCAGGGGCGCGCGATGGCGGATCAGAAGAATACCAAGGCCCGGCGGCCTGCCAATAGGCTTTGGGGCGGACGCTTCGGAGCCGGGCCGGCGGCGGCGATGGAGCGGATCAACGCCTCCATCGGTTTCGATCAACGGCTGTGGCCCCAGGACATCGCGGCCTCCGCCGCCCATTGCCGCATGCTGATGACCCAAAGGATCATCCCCGCCAGGGACGGGCGCGCCATCCTCAAGGGGTTGGCCGCCGTCGCCAAGGAGATCGAATCGGGGCGCTTCGAATTCCAGACCGCGCTGGAAGACATCCACATGAACGTGGAGGCGCGGCTGACCGCGCTGATCGGCGACGCCGGCGGACGGCTGCACACCGCGCGGTCGCGAAACGACCAGGTGGCGACCGATTTCCGCCTCTGGGTGCGCGACGCCATCGACGCCATCGACCTCGGCCTCAAGAGCCTCCAGGCGGCGCTGATCGGGCGCGCCGGCGAACACGCGGCCACCCTGATGCCTGGCTTCACCCATTTGCAGACGGCGCAGCCGGTCACCCTCGGCCATCATTTGCTTGCCTATGTCGAGATGTTCGGGCGCGACCGCGGCCGGTTTGCCGACGCCCGGGCACGGCTCAACGAATGCCCGCTCGGGGCGGCGGCGCTGGCCGGAACCTCGTTCCCCATCGACCGGCGGGCGACGGCCAAGGAACTCGGCTTCGACAAGCCCATGGCCAATTCGCTCGATGCCGTCTCCGACCGGGATTTCGCCCTCGAATTCTTGGCTGCTAGCGCGATCGCGGCCTCGCACCTCTCGCGCCTGGCCGAGGAACTGGTGATCTGGTCGTCCGAACGCTTCGCCTTCATCCGGCTGTCGGACGCCTTCTCCACCGGCTCCTCCATCATGCCCCAGAAGCGCAATCCCGACGGGGCGGAACTGGTCCGCGCCAAGACCGGCCGGGTGATGGGCGCCATGGCCGGGCTGATGGTGGTCATGAAGGGCCTGCCGCTGGCCTATTCCAAGGACATGCAGGAGGACAAGGAGCCGGTGTTCGAAGCCGCCGACACCCTGTCGCTGTGCATCGAAGTGATGGACGGCATGGTTTCCGACATGGCGGTCAACGCCGAGGCCATGAAGGCCGCCGCCGACGGCGCCTATGCCACGGCGACGGACCTCGCCGACTGGCTGGTGCGCGAGGCTGGGCTGACCTTCCGTGCCGCCCACGGGGTTTCGGGGCGAATCGTGCGCCTGGCCGAGGAAAAAGGCCTGCGTCTCGATTCCGTGCCGCTTGGCGATATGCGCAAGGTCGAACCCAAGATCACGGAAGACGTCTTCGCCGTGCTGGGCGCGGCCCGTTCGGCGGCGAGCCGCGTGAGCCTCGGCGGCACCGCGCCGAAGCGGGTGCGCGCGGCGGTGGCGGCGGCGCGCAAGCACTATCTCGGCGGGTCGAAGGTTGCGCAAAGGAAGCGCTGAAGCGCTATACTGAGCTCCGCGTTCGGCCCAAGGCCGGCCCCGGATGACCAAAGGAGCCCACCGGCGCCATGACCAGAACAGGTTTTGACATCACCGCGCGATCCGCCGCACGCCGTGGCAACGGGCTCAGAGCCCTGACGCTGGCGGCGCTGATGGCGCTGGCCATGGGCCCGGCGCTTGTCGGCTGCGGCAAGAAAGGCAATCCCGAACCGCCCGCCGGCGCCGAGGAAACGGTGTATCCGCGGCCCTATCCGGATCCGAAAACCTATTAACCCCGAGCCCCCCGCCCGTTCCCCGAACCGGCCCTAGCGGTAGACAGGCCATGGACCATTTTACCTATATCGACGGCGCGCTTCATGCCGAGGGCGTGGCGCTGTCGCGCATCGCCGAAGCGGTAGGGACGCCTACATACGTCTATTCGACGGCGACCCTGGTCCACCATTACCGCACCTTCGCCGAGGCTTTCGCCGGCCAGGACGTGACCATCTGCTTCGCCGTCAAGGCCAACTCCAACCAGGCGGTGCTGACGACCCTGGCGCGCCAGGGTGCCGGCGCCGACGTGCTGTCGGAAGGGGAACTGCGCCGGGCGCTGGCCGCCGGAATCCCGGGGCACAAGATCGTCATTTCCGGGGTCGGCAAGACGCGGGCCGAAATTGCCCTCGCCCTGGAATCCGGGATCAGCCAGATCAACGTCGAATCGGTGGCGGAGATGGAGCTGATCTCCGAGGTCGCAACGGAAAAAGGCGCCAGCGCGCCGATCGCGGTGCGCGTCAATCCCGACGTCGATGCCAAGACCCATGAAAAGATCACCACCGGGCGCAAGGAGAACAAGTTCGGCATCGATCTCAGCCTGGCGCCCGACGTCTACGCCCGGGCGGCCGGGATGCCGGGCCTGCACGCGGTCGGCGTGGCGGTGCATATCGGATCGCAGTTGACCGACCTCATGCCCTTCCGCGACGCCTTTTCCCTGGTGGCGGAGCTGGTCGAGCGCCTGCGCAGCCAGGGCCACGACATCAGGCGCCTGGACCTCGGCGGCGGGCTCGGAATCCCCTACCGCGCAGAGGATCCGCCGCCGCCCACCGCTTACGCCGCCATGGTCAAGGACACGACGGGGCATCTCGGCGTCGAGGTGGTGCTGGAACCCGGCCGCATGATCGCCGGCAATGCTGGGATTCTGTTAACCCGGGTGCTGTACGTTAAGGAAGGCACGGCCAAGAATTTCGTGGTGGTGGACGCCGGCATGAACGATCTGATGCGCCCCGCACTCTATGACGCCTGGCACGGCATCGTCCCCGTCGCCGAACCCCCGGCGGGCGCCGAAATGGCGGCCGTCGACGTGGTCGGCCCGGTATGCGAAACCGCCGATATTTTTGGACACGATCGTGTGCTTCCCATGCTAAAATGCGATGATCTTCTGGCGATCCGGTCGGCCGGAGCCTATGGCGCCGTGATGGCGTCGACCTATAACAGCCGGCCGCTGGTCGCGGAAGTCTTGGTCAGGGATGACGCGTTCGCGGTCATCCGGCCCCGCCAAAGTCTGGCGGAATTGCTGGGGGCGGATCGGATACCCGACTGGTTGGGTACCTGATTCCAATAACCGGGCGCCGGCACCCGGACCCCGAGGGAGGGGATGGCGAAGCCGGTAACGAGGCGGTCGGGGGACCGCGTTGAGTGAGGCCCGGTTTGCCATGAGTGGCGAAAGAGAATTCCAGGACCCGGACGGTCCAGAACACCTCCCTGAAGAGACCGAGAAAGAGCTCCGCCATCTCGGATGGAAGCTGGCGTTGGCACGATTCGCGCTGGCCTGGGAGCGGCTGTGGCCAGCCTTGTGGCCGGCCGCGGGCATCGCCGGCGCTTTCATCGCCCTGGCCCTTTTCGATGTCCTGCCGGCACTTCCCATCTGGCTTCATGCCGCCGTGCTGATCCTGTTCATCGCCGGCTTGGGCTACGCGGCATGGCATGGCATCCGCGCCCTGGCCGTGCCCGACCGCACCGCCGGGCAACGGCGCATCGAAAGCTCGACCGGGCTGCTGCACCGACCGCTCGCCTTGCTGCGGGACCGGCTTGCAACCGGCGGCGACGACCCCGCCACCCGGTTCCTGTGGCGGCTGCACAAGCTGCGCAGCATCGAGAAAATCCGCGGCCTGCGCGTGGGCTTCCCTTCCCCGGGCCTGGCGCGGCGCGACCCCTGGGCGATTCGCGGCCTGCTGATTCTCATACTCGCCATCGGCCTCACCATCGCCTGGGGCGACGCCACCAACCGCATCGCCCGTGCGCTGGCGCCGGGCGTCGGCGGCATGGTCAAGGGCCCGGCGGTGGTCGATATCTGGATCACGCCGCCGGCCTATACCGGGGCGGCCCCGATCTTCCTGACCGCCGGCCGCGAGCGGCGCCAGGACGGCAAGCCGGCGCCGCTGCTGGCCTCCGCCGGCGGCGGGGTTCCCGCCACCGGAACCGCCGGTCCCATCGCCATTCCCGAGGGCGCCACCATCCTGGCCCAGCTTTCCGGCGGCTGGGGCACGCCGCGCATCGCGATGGGCGCACTGGACAGCGATTTCAAACTGGTCGCCGAGGGCACCTTCAAACTGACCGCCAAGGTCGACGTAGCACCCGACGCAAAACGGATCCGCGTCATCCAGGGCGGTCGCGAGATCGGCTCCTGGCCGGTCTATGTGGTGCCCGATCAGCCGCCCGCGGTCAGCTTCGGCGAGGATCCGGGCCGCTCGGCGCGCGGCGCGCTGCGCATCGACCTCGAAGGCAATGACGATTACGGCTTTATCGAAGCCAAGCTGGTGATCCGCAGGGCGCGGGCCGGCGGCGACGAGGTTAAGGAGCAGATCCCCGGTCTTGTGCCGAAACCCAAGAAGGACGGCAAGAAGACCGACAAGGACGCGGAAAAGAAGTCCGAGGCCGAGAGAGAGGCCATGCTGGCCAAGCTCAACGTCTCGGAAACCCGCGACCTGCCGCTTCCCGGCTCCAACGTCAAGGACGTCAAGGAATCCAGTTACCACGACTTGACCGCCCACCGCTGGGCCGGGCTTGAGGTTTATGTCCAGATCGTCGCCAAGGACGCGGCCGGCCAGTACGGGGTCAGCGATTCCGTCGCCGTGACCCTGCCGCAACGGTTTTTCCGCCACCCGGTGGCCCGGGCGCTGGTGATGCTGCGCAAGCGGCTCTCCGACGATCCCGAATCCCGCGACGATGTGCAGGACGATCTGACCAATCTCGGCACCATCCCCGGCGCCTACGATCACGACACCGTGGTCTTCCTCTCGATCCAGGCGATGGCCAAGATGCTCCGCAGCCTGCCGGGCTATGACACCATCACCGAAGTCCAGAAGATGCTGTGGGAAACGGCGCTCCGGCTGGAGGACGGCAAGCTGTCCCAGGCCGAAAAACGCATGCGCGAGATTCAGAAGAAGCTGATGGAGGCGCTCAAGAACAAGGCCCCCAGTGCCGAGGTCCAGAAGCTCATGCGCGAGCTGCAGCAGGCCATGTCCGAATTCCTCAAGGAAATGATGAAGGGCATGAAGAATCTGCCGAACTGGGCCCGGCCGTTCGATCCCAACAGCCAGAACATGACCAGCCAGGATCTCCAGCGCATGCTGGACCGGGCCAAGGAACTGGCGATGACCGGCAATATGGAGGCCGCGCGCCAGCTGCTTTCAATGCTGCAGGAGATGCTGGAAAACCTGCGCTCCGGGCGCTTCGCCCAGGGCCGGTCGCAGAGCCAGCGCCAGTCCCAGGCCTGGCAGATGCTCCAGGAGTTGCAGGAGATGATGCGGCGCCAGCAGGAGCTGATGGACGAAAGCCATCGCCAGTCCCAGCAGGGGATGCAGCAGGGCCAGCCGCCGTCCTCCCAGGAAGGTGCCCGGCGTCAGGGCGACCTCAAGAAGCAGTTGCAGGAGATGCTGCGGCGCTTTGGCGAGATGATGGGCCGGGTGCCGAAATCGCTTGGCGATGCCGAGCTTGAGATGCGCGAAGCCCTCGAAGCCTTGCGCAAGAACCAGCCCGGCGACGCCACCGGGCCCCAGGGCAAGGCGCTCGAAAACCTGCGCCGGGGGCTCGGCCAGATGGCGCAGCAGTTCATGCGCCAGTTCGGTCAGGGCCGGGGCCGGGGACGCGGCCGGGGACGCGGCATGTTCGGCCGCCGTCCGGGGCAGACCCCCTTCGCCTATGATCCGTTGGGCCGCCAGCTGCCCAATTCAGGCATGACGTCGAGCGACGACGTGGACATTCCCGATGAGAGCGCCACCCAGAAGGCCTGGGAAATTCTCCAGGAACTGCGCCGCCGGGCGGGCGAAATCGGCCGTCCCGACGTCGAGATGGATTACCTGGACCGCCTGCTGCGCCGCTTCTGATCGACCGCGATCGCCGCCGTGGTCCCGCCGCCGGACGGCTGATCCCGGGCCCTGCGCGATGCACGCCCGGAGCTGACGCGATTTCCTGGGAGGACCGCTTACGCCCCGACAACCGGCCGCCCATGGTCGGCACGGATCAGTTCAGTTTGCCGTTGGTCTTCAATACCTTGGCGACGGCGTCGAGGATCTGGCGCAGGGTGAAGGGCTTGGCGATGACCTCCTGAATGAGGGCGTCGAGATTATGTGCCCGCTGCCGTTCCATGGCGTAGCCTGACATCAGCAGGATGGGCAGGTCCGGCTGGTCCCGCGCGACCTTGAGCGCCAGCGCGATCCCATCCATACCCGGCATCACGATATCGGTCAGCAGCAGGTCGAACTCCTTGACGGCCAGCTGGGACAGCGCCTGAAGGCCGTCCTCCACCGAGGTCACGGTGTGGCCTTCCTGATCCAGGGCGCGACAGACGAATTCGCGGACGGCTCGTTCGTCCTCGGCTACAAGAATACGCGCCATGGCGGCTATGGTCCTCTTTGAGCGAAATCTATGGCAAGCCCAGTGCCGCCGGTCGGCGGATTCTGGAACCGGGTGATGAAGGATGCGGTTTCCCCGGGCAGAAGCCGGGTCTGGGCCGCGGTGAACGTCCAATTGGCCAGTTCGCGGGAGTCTTCGCCGCGGATCCAGGCCTGCAGTTCAGGAACCTCCCGCACCTTGCCGGAGGTGTTGGTCACCTTCCCCCGGACCACCAGGAAGGTCCGATCGTCCTCGACCGTGTGGTTATGGCTCTCCACCTCGATCCTGAGCCCCGCGGCCCCGTTGGTCGACAGCCCCGCAGCCTTGTACAGGCGCTCCGCCGGCGGCCAGGCGCGGACGATGGAATCACGGGTCAGAACGCCGCCCACGACGATCGCCAGCACGATGGTGAGCAGGGCCATCCAACCGATCAACGATGACGGCTTGGCGGCCTTGGCCGGGGCGCCATCGGCCGACGGCCGGTTGGGCCCGGCGGCGGCGACCGAGGGAAGCTCGAGCTTTTCGGTGAGGCCGGATTCCTGCGCCGGAAGGGTCGGGCCGGCGGCGGCGGCCGTAGCGACGGCCGCCGGCTCGGGCTCCGGCTCGGCCTTGGGCTCGGGCTCCGGCGCGGCGCCGGCGCTTTCCGTCTCCGGTTTTGGTTCCGCTGCCGCCGATACCGTCACCGCGGGCGCCGCCTCCGCGGCGGCCGCCCCTGCCTGGTCCGGCGTATCCTGGTCCGGCGTACCCTGGTCGAGCGGCGCCTCCGGATCGACCGCCCTGGGCGCCTCATCGGCCGGCCCCTGGTTCCAGGTTTCCTTGCAGTTTGTGCACCGCACACGCCGTCCCTTGGCCCCGAAGTTTTTCGGGTCCACCTTGTAGCGGGTCTGACACGACGGACAGGTGATGATCATGAACCGGGGCTCCACACGCGCCGGCAAACGGGACGGCGCAACCGAACGTAAAATTTATAAGTGTTGGACAGGTTCATGGCAAGATACCCAGATCGGCGTTCAAGAGGCGTGAATCGGCTGCAAAATCTTGATTTCTCCCACACTCCGGGAGTTTGGGGTCGTATATACTATGTTTCAAAGTTGATAATTTTTCGAGGATTACGGTGGTTCGGTTCCAAAACGTGGGCATGCGGTACGGCCTGGGATCCGAGGTCCTTCGCGACGTCAACTTCGAGCTCCGCCCCGGATCCTTCCATTTCCTGAGCGGTGCCTCGGGGGCGGGGAAGTCGTCCCTGCTCAAACTGATCTACCTAGCGCACCGGCCGTCGCGGGGCCTCGTGACCCTGTTCGACACCGACGTCACCACCGCCAGCCGCAACGAACTGGCCATGATCCGGCGCAGGATCGGGGTCGTATTCCAGGAATTCCGCCTCCTCAACCATCTTTCGGTGATCGAGAACGTCTCCCTTCCGCTCAAGGTGAGCGGCCAGGATTGGGAGGAAAACCGCGAGCATGCGGTGGAGCTCTTGAACTGGGTGGGCTTGGAAGACTGTATCGATTCCTCGCCCCAGGTCCTGTCGGGCGGCCAGAAACAGCGCGTGGCCATCGCCCGCGCGGTGATCAGCCGCCCGGAACTGCTGCTGGCCGACGAGCCCACGGGCAATGTCGACGATGTCATCGCGCTCAGGCTGCTTTACCTGTTCGAGGAACTCAACCGCCTGGGCACCACGGTAATCATCGCCACCCATAGCGAGGCGCTGATGGAGCGCTTTGCCCATCCCCGGCTGCACCTGTCCGAGGGCGCCCTGCTGGGGCCCCTGACCGGACCGCCGCCGTCCCCAGGATTCGGGTCATGAACTGGCGCCAACGCGACCTGGCCCTCAGCAACGACCCCACCCAGCGCTTCCTGCCCTGGATGTTGGCGATGATCGTCTACCTCGCCGGCCTGTCGCTGGCTGGAATGATGAGCCTGTCATCCGCGATGGACCGTTGGGACACCGGCCTCAAGGGCACCGTCACGGTCCAGGTGCCGGCCGCCAAGTCCCAGGCCGCGGACGGCGCGGTGGGAAAGTTGGTCGGAATCCTGCGCCGGACCAAGGGCGTGATCGCGGCGCGGCCGCTGGACAATCGCGATACCGCAAACCTGCTTCGGCCCTGGATCGGCGGAGACACGTTGGTGGCGGACCTCCCCCTGCCCCGGCTGATCGACGTCCGGGTCGAGACCGATCCCGGCCCCGATCTCGGAAAATTGCGCAAGGCCCTGGATGCCGCGGTGCCGGGGACCGTGCTGGACGATCACAAGAAGGCGCTCGATCACCTCGTCAGCTTCGCCCGCTCGGTTGAGTTGGTGGGCGTGCTCGTGCTCCTGCTGGTGGCGCTGGCGGGGATCGCCACGGTGATCTTCATCACCCGAACGGGCCTCGCCATCCATCACGAGGGGATCGAGATCCTGCATCTGATGGGCGCCTTGGACAGCTACGTCGCGGGACAGTTCCAGGGTCAGGCTCTGGAATTGGGGCTCAAAGGGGGTGCCATCGGCCTCGCCTTCACGGCGGCGACGGTGGGCATGCTGAGCCATTTTTCCGGTGCGGTCGGCTCCGACCTGCTGCCCAAGGTCGAGCTGGGGCCGCTGCAATGGCTGGCGCTGGCGGCGGTCCCCATCGGCGTGACGGCGATCGCCATGGTCACCGCCCGCATCACCGTCATCCGGACCCTGCAGAGGCTGCCGTGAGCGCCGCGGGGCAAGCGTGACCCGCGGCCGGCTTGCGCGGCTCCTGGGCTGGGCTTGTTTGGCGGGCATCCTGATTGTCGCCTGGGGCGCCGGGCTCATCTGGTTCGCCCAATCGCTGCCCCGCCAGGCGGTCCAGCCGACGGAGACCACCGACGCGGTGGTGGTCCTGACCGGCGGTGCCGGGCGCCTGTCCACCGGCGTCGCCCTGCTGGCCCAAGGCCGTGCCCGCAAGCTGTTCGTGTCCGGCGTCTACCACGGGGTCGATGTGGCGCGGCTCCTGCGCCTGGTGCGCCAACAGGGGCGCGAGTTGGAATGCTGCATGGCGCTGGGCCACGCGGCGGACAATACGCGGGGCAACGCCGAGGAAACCGCCGATTGGATCCGCAAGGAAGGCTTCTCCTCGCTCCTCCTGGTGACCGCCAACTATCACATGCCGCGGTCGCTGCTTGAATTCAGGCGCCTCATGCCGGGGGTGACGATCATCCCCCACCCGGCCTTTCCCGATGGCTTCAAGGCGGATCAATGGTGGCGCCATACCCGATCTTTCAAACTGGTGACCAGCGAATATGTCAAATACCTGATCGCCCTGGTGCGGGTCTGGTGAGGGTCGGCGATGATCACCCTGCGCGCCGCCGTCTTCAACGCCGCCTTTTATCTGTCCTGCCTCGTCATCGGCATCGCCGTGCTGCCCGGTCTCCTGTTGCCCCGCGGCTTCATGCAAGGAGTGGGAAAATATTGGTCGCGCTATTCGCTCTGGCTGCTCAAGGTCATCGTCGGCACACGCTGGGAAATCCGCGGCTCCGAACGCATCCCCAAAGGGCCCGCGATCTTCGCCATCAAGCACCAGTCGGCCTGGGACACCCTGTTCTTCCCCGCCTATCTCGGCAATCCGGCGATGATCGCCAAGAAGGAGCTGCGCCTGATCCCGTTCTACGGCTGGTATTCCTGGCGCGCGGGCACGATCTGGGTCGACCGCAAGCGCGGGCCCGCGGCACTCCGGGAGCTGGTCCGCGGCGCCCGGGCCGCCCTGGACGAAGGCCGCGTGATCGCGGTCTTCCCGCAAGGCACCCGCACCCGGTCCGGCCAGGTGGCGCCCTACCAACCGGGGATCGCGGCGCTTTATGCCGGCACCGACGCGCCGGTGGTGCCGGTGGCGCTGAATTCCGGCCTGTTCTGGCCGCGCCGCGGCTTCGTCAAAAGGCCCGGCACCATCGTCGTCGAGTTCCTCGACCCCATCCCGCCGGGGCTCTCGCGCGCGGCCTTCATGGAGACCTTGCAACACCGCATCGACACCAAGACCGCGGCCCTTGAGGCCGAAGCCGGGCTGCCGCCGCCAATTGCGCCGGAAATGCCGGCTTCCGCCGCCGGCCCGAGGCCGGCGGCGGTAAAAGACGTTGTGGATAACTCAGTGGATTAAGCGCCGCCGGTGCAGCGGGGAACCCGGGCATAACTGAAATACTCGTGTGTAGCCAAGGGCTTGACCGGCATAGCCGA
>JAOTVC010000034.1 GCA_029863585.1 Alphaproteobacteria bacterium
GCCCCGTCGCAACCCCCGGTTATTGTCTGCGGGCTATTTGCATTCGACCTTCTTGGCTTCCTGGCCGGGGCCGGGATAGGTGACGGCGCACGTCATGCCGACCTTGATGCTGCCGCGCTTGGACTTCTTGCCGCCGACCGTGACCAGGGTGCGTGAGCCCGAGATCTTGGCCTTCACTTCCTTGCCGTTCTTCAGTTTGAAGGCGATGCTCCGGCCCTTCTTGATGGTCTTGGTCACCGCGCCGGTGTCCGTGACGAACTGCACCTTGGCCTTGGTGATGAACATGCCGGTGGTCTTCAATGTGGCTTCCTTGGCGGCCTGAACGACGTCTTGTGGTGTCGACATGATCTCGGTCATCAGCGCCTGCACGTCGCTGCCGGAGACCGGCGTCACTTCGAGGTTGCGGCCCTTGGTTTCGGCGAGGAATTTGGGGTCCTTCATGGTCGCGTCGAAGGCGTCGCGCAGGATCTTGACGCGGCTTTCCGGCACGCCCGGGGGGGCGACGATGGGGCGCCCCATGGCTTGGCGCGCGAAGATCAGGGAAAGGATTTTCTTCTGCCGGTCGGTCTTTGCAAGGTCCATGACCCAGGGGACCCCCATCTTGGTGAGCTCGGGATGTTTCGACGTCGACATCTGAACGACGATGTTGATCTTCTTGTCCTTGACCCATTGGGCCCCCACCGACACGAGCGACGACCACGACCAGCCGCACCGTCCCTGCACCTCGCCGCGTTCCATGGCGAGATTGGCTGCGGTCCCGGAGGGATAACCGAGGACAAGCCGGAGATTGCCCCCGCCCACGTTGTTCAGGACCTTGGGGAAGATCGTGGTATCAGCCCCCGGCCCGGTGGCGCCTACCACGACCTTGTTGTGAAGGAACTTGTCCAGCGTATCGATCCCGCTCGTATGCCACGTCACACAGGTGCTGACCTCGTTGTTCAGGCTGCCGATCCAGTTGAATTTCGTGGGATTGAATTTGGCGCTCTTGTTGCCGAAGAGGGCTTCCATGGGAATGCCGCGGGAGATCATGCCGACGGCGGTGCCGTCCTGGGGCAGGGAGTTGTAAAGCTCGTTGGTCAACCGCATGCTGCCGGCGCCCGGTCGGTTTTGGGCCGTGAATTTGGGATTGCCGGGGATATGGCGGCCCATGTGGCGGCTTAGCGCTCGTGCGTAGGCATCGTAGCCGCCCCCGACACCGAAGCCGATATGGATGGTGACGCGGGCCTTCTTGTAAAACTCCGCATCGGTGATGGCATGGGCCTGCTGGGCCAGGCCCGCGGTTGCCAGCGCGGCAAGGGGCAGCACGGCCGTTAGCGTCTTCAGTCGTCTCATCTCATCCTCCCGTGTCTTCGTCGTCAGCGGTATCGGTCTTGCCAATTCTGGGCCTTGGCCGGCCCCGCAACTGTGATCACCTGAGCGTTTCCCGGTTTTGGTCGCTTGTGCAAGTGTGCGCGATTTGGACGCGCGGAAACAGGGAAAATCTGTGACGCCAAGGGGTCGCTAAGCGCATTCCGGCTGCGGGAGCACTGGCCAAGACCCTGAGACTCGGCCTATATGGGTGCTAACTAAGGATAAGACGAAAAATCCGGGGATGCGTCCATGGTGCTTGGCGCCCTACTTGCGGTCCTGTCATCGGCGGCGTTCGCTCTCAACGGCGCCACCGTGCGCCGCGGCGTGCTCAAGGCCAGCGTGTCCCAGGGCATGGCGATCACCGTGCCGATCGGTGTGCCGCTCTTTTTCCTTGCGGCGTTGTTGAGCGGTTATCTCGGCGCCGTCACCGGGTTCTCGGCCAAGGCCGTGCTGCTGCTGTCGCTCGCCGGCATTCTCCATTTCGTCTGGGGGCGGTATTGCAACTACCGGGCGACCAAGGCGATGGGCGCCAACGCGGGGATGCCGCTCAGGGCGCTCGATTTCCCGCTAAAGCTCGCGTTGGCCATCGTCTTCCTGGGCGAGGTCCTGACGCCGCTCAAGATCTTCGGCATCGGCCTCATCCTGGCCGGGGGGGCCCTCGCCATCAGGCCGCGCAAGGCGAAGCTGCGCGCCGATACGGCGGCACGGCCCGGGCCGAAAAGCGTCGGCGCTGCCGCCGCCAAGGCCGAGCCCGCGGCGGAAGTCTTCACGCCCAATTACACCGAAGGCTATACCTTCATCCTGCTGTCCATCACCGGCTACGGACTGAGCCCCCTGCTGATCCGCATGGCGCTGGAAGATGCCGGCCTGGGCGCGGCCCTTGCCGGCGGGTTGGTGTCTTACCTGGCGGCGACGGTGGTGATCGCGCTGACCTTCCTCAAGCCCGGCCAGTTCAAACATGTGCGTGCCATCGACAGCACCTCGACCAAGTGGTTCCTGGTCTCCGCGCTGTTCGTCGCGCTGTCCCACATGTTTCGCTACATGGCGCTGGCGGTGGCGCCGATCACGGTGGTGGCGCCGGTCCAGCGCGCGGCCTCGCTATTGAAGGTGGTCTTCAACTGGCTGATCAACCGCAATTACGAAGTGTTCGAACGGCGCCTGTTGGCGGGCATCTTCGTCTCGGTCCTGGGGGGCGTGCTGCTGACGCTGTCGACCGACTTCGTCATCAACGCCGTACCGCTGCCGGACTTCGCGATCCGCATGATCGACTGGTCCTGGTCCTGGCCCCGGTTCTGAGCGGGGCACCGGTGTGCCCCAGGGCGGCGCGTCGTCGGGCCGCCGCGGGCCTAGCTCGATTGCCGTGCCGCGACCGCGGCCGGCCGCCGGTACGACAGGGCCCAGGCGACGCACAGACCGGCGAGGATGCCCGGCATCCCTTCATAGAGGTTCGCGTGCCACCCCAAATAGCGCCAGGCCAGCGCGGTGACGACGCCGGCGGCCATGGCGGCGATGGCGCCGCCCTCGGTAATCCGGCGCCCCAGGGCATAGAGGGTCAGGAGCGGCGCGAAGGCCGATGCCAGGGTCGACCAGGCGAGGATCACCAGGCTGAAGACGCTCTGGTTCTTACTAAGCGCGATGACCAGGGCGAGGGCCGTGACGAAGGCGGTGGCGGCCTTGATCTGGAGAGGGGTCTCGAGCCGGCGCGGCAGAAGGTCGTGGGTGATGGCGGCGGAGCAACTCAGGACCAGGGAATCGGCGGTGGACATGGTGGCGGCGAAGATCCCGGCGAGGACGGCGCCTACCAGCACCGCCGGCAGCAGTTTGAGGGCGATGGTGGGGAGCGCGAGCTCGGGATCCATGCTGCCCAATTCCGGCAGGTAGAGGCGGGCCAGCATACCGACCCCGGTCGCCAGTCCGTAGAACAGAATAAAGTAGCCATAATACCAAATTCGCGCCCGGGTAAGGTGCTCGGGCCGATCCAACGCCATGAATCGGACCATGATATGGGGCTGCCCGATGACCGAGAAGCCCGCGAACATCCACCCCAGGACGAACAGGCCCATGCCGAGGACGCCGGGGAACAGAAGATCGGAGGGGAACCAGTCGAGGAAACCCGGCACCTCGGTCATCCTGTCGATGGTCGGGCCGATGCCGCCCTGCCCGGCGATGCCGACCGCGAACAGCAGGGACATGGCGGCGATCATCACGACCGATTGCGCGGCGTCGGTCCAGATCGAGGCGCGAATCCCTCCGGCGACGCTGTAGGCCAAGATCACGGCGGCGATGACCACCGCACCAAGGCGGGGGTCCCACCCCAGCACGCCCTGCAGCGCCTTGCCGCCGGCACTGATCTGGGCCGCGGCATAGGCGCCGAGAAAGACCACCATGACCACGGCGGCGATGCGGCGCCAGACCGCGAAGGCCCCGCCGTTCCAGGTACCGAGAACGGCGGCGAAGGAGGCCTCACCGCTTCGCCCGGTGGCTTCGCGCAGTTTTCGGTGGATGAACAGAGAGGCCAGCAGGTCGCCCAGGATCCAGCCGAACATCAACCAGATCGCGGCGAGGCCGGTGGTGTAGGTAAAGCCGATCACGCCGATGAACATGTAGCCGGAGTTGTTGGTGGCGATGGCCGACAGACCGGTTAGCCAGGGACTGACCTGGCCGCTGGCAAGATAGTAATCCTCCCGCGTCTTTTTCGCCCATCGGGTGGAGGCCAGCCCGATGACGAGAAAGATCAGCAGAAAAGCGATGAAGCTCGCGAGGATCATGTGCGTCTCCCTCAGCCGCGCGATCCGCTCATGGGCTCAGCAAGACCGCCCAGGTCGCGGCAACGGTGAGCGCGATAGCCGCGGTCAAAGGCCAAACCAACGAGTACCGTCCGCGCCGCCGGAAAACGGCCTTCCTGCGCCGCCATGCCTTCACGGTCGCGGCCCCGCCTTGCCGAACGGGCATCGTCCCTCGGCAGAGGGTGGGTTCATCGGGGGTCGATCGGGCATGCCGGCTACCGCCTCAGCCATTCAGGGGCCCGGCGGCGTAGGCCCCGGCCTGCCGCGCGAATGATTCGGCGCCGGCGGCGGTGAAGGGGAGGGTGTCCTTGCCTTCCACCAGGGCCGCGTGCAGCGCCTTGATCGCATCCTCGAAAGCGCTTTCCTCGACCACCACCTGCATGTCGACACTGCGGATCATTTGATGCAGGCCGAGAATTTCCATGCCGGCCTTGGTCAAGGCGTTGACCGCCAAGGCGGTGATCCCCGGCACGTTCAAGTCGCTGCCGATCATCGACACGATGGCGACGTTGCGGGTGGCAATGCTGGCCGATGGGTAGACTTCTTCCAAACCCGCAACGACTCGCCTGACCGCCTTCAATGACCCTTTCAGGTAATGGGTGATGGTGTTGGCGTTGGAGCATTTCGTAACGATACGCACGCTGTGGCGCTTCAGGGTATCGAGGATGGCGGCGTCGTAGCCCTTCACCCCGACCATGTCCTGATCGAAGAATTCCAGGGCGATGACCGACTTCAAACCGGTAATGATCTCCGTGCACGGCTGCGCCGTCACATAGTCGCCGCTGATCTCCGTCCCCGCGTCGTCGGGATCGAAGGTGTTCTTGACCCGCAACGGAATCTCCGCCTGGCGCAGCCCCTTGGCGGCCCGGGGATGGACCGCCTCCATCCCCATGTTGGAGAGCTGGTCGGCGACGTCGTAGTTGGTCCGGCCGATGGTCCGCACGTTGTCGATACCGACCACCGCTGGATCGGCGCTGGAGAGATGGAATTCCTTGTGGATGATGGCTTCCTCGGCGTTGGCCAGCACCGCGGCGCGGGAGAATGTCACCTCGGTGTAGCCCCGGCCGTAGCTGCGCATCAGGCCCTCGCGGCAATGGGCGTAGCCCGTGAGGATCGGCAGTTCCGATTTCGGGTCGATCTCCTCCAAGGCGCGGGTGATGCGCTGGTCGAGGGATGGCACGGCTTCCTCCCGCCAGCCCGTGAGGTCGACGAAGCGGGCGTTCAGCCCGCGCTGGCGCAGCAAGAGGGTCGTGTTGTGGGCGCTGTGCGCCTCGCCCAGGGCCGCGAGCATTTCCTTGACCGTCGCGAGGTGCTCCTCCAGCCGGAAATGGCCGTAGGAACACAGCCGCTGCAGGTCGAGCAGGCAACTGCGGATTCCCTCGATCCGTTCGAGGATGAATTGGTCGGCGTCGCGCCGCTCCGACTGATCGCCGAAGATGCCGCGGTTGACACGCCGCATCTCTTCGCCGACCTGGCTGAGCTTGTCGCTCCACGACCATTCGGATTCGGCGCTGGCAAACAGCGCGTAAATGCCGGGCTCGCCGGTCTTTTCATGGTCGAGCAGCCTGTTGGTCATGCCGCTGTAGGCCGAGACCACGAAGATGCGGTTGTAGGGGTTGCCGTCGGTTTTTGGCCGCAAGAGCACGTTCTCCAAAACCACGTCGGTGGCGGAGATGGAGGTGCCGCCGATCTTTTCGACGCTGAGCCCTTGTGTGGAGTGTTTCATGTGCCGTTCCTTCTTTCGCTTGGCTCTTGGCGGTCAGGAGGCTTCGGCGGGAAGCGGATAGGCGCCGGACTCGTCATGGACTTCGCGACCGGTCACCGGCGGATTGAACACGCAGGCCATGGTCATCTCGGTTCCCGCGCGCAGGATATGCCGGTCGTTTTGATCCAGCGCATAGACCACGCCGGGGCGGATATCATGCACTTCTCCGGTCGCCAGGTCCTCGATGCTGCCTGTCCCCGATACGCAATAGACCGATTCCAGGTGATGCTTGTAGTGCATCCGAAGTTCGGCTCCCTGGTCGATCGTGGTGATGTGAAAGGAGAACCCCATGCGGTCGTCCTTCAGCAGCAGACGCACGCTCTGCCAGCCGTCGGACTCGACGCGCCGATCGCTGTCCTTCGCCTCGTGATAGTCGCGAACGATCATGGGCCGGCCCCCTATGCCGTCGCCTTCAGCCGGTCCGCCAGCACGAAATCCGTGGCGGCGGCCAGAATGTCGAGACCTTTTTCCAACTCCCCCTGGGTGATTGTCAGCGGCGCGAGGCATTTGACAATCTCGTCTTCGGGCCCGCTGGTTTCGATCACCAGGCCGTTCTCGAAACATTTCTTGACGATCGCGGCGGCGGTGTTCCCCGAGCCGACATCGATCCCCAGCATCATGCCGCGCCCTTTGAGGCGGATCGCCCGGCTGCCGAATTTCTTCGAAAGCGACTCCAGGCGCGCGCGGAGGATGCTGGCTTTCTCGCGGATCGACGTCTCGAAAGCCTTGTCCCGCCAGAACCGCTCGATTGCGGCTGCGGCCGTGACGAAGGCATGGCAATTGCCCCGGAACGTGCCGTTGTGCTCGCCGGGCTCCCAGATGTCGAGATCGCGCCGGAGCAGCGTGAGCGCCATCGGCAGCCCATAGCCGGAAAGCGATTTGGCGAGGGTGACGATATCGGGGGTGACGCCGGCAGGCTCGAAGCTGAAGAAGGTGCCGGTGCGCCCGATGCCGGCCTGGATATCGTCGATGATGAACAGCGCGCCGTGCTTGCGGGCGATCCGCTCGATCTGCCGCAACCAGGAATACGAGGCGACATTGAGACCGCCTTCTCCCTGCACTGTCTCGACGATGATCGCCGCCGGGGCGTCAATTCCGCCGGATGGGTCGGAAAGCAGCTGGTCAAGGTGCTGGGCGGTGTCCGTGCCGTCCCCAAAATAGCCGTCATAGGGAACCCGACTGACGCCGCTAAGTTCGACCCCCGCGCCGCCCCGCTGGTGGCCGTTCCCGGTCAGCGCCAGGGCGCCCAGGGTGCAACCGTGGAAGCCGTTGGTGAAGGCGATGACATTGCTGCGGCCGGTGACCTTTCGGGCAATCTTCAGCGCGGCCTCGACCGCGTTGGCGCCGGTGGGGCCGGGAAACTGCACTACATAGTCGAGCCCGCGTGGCTCCAGGATGACGCGCTCGAAGGCCTCGAGAAACCATTCCTTGGCGTCGGTTTCCATGTCGAGGCCATGGGCGAGGCCGTCCGCCGCGATGTAATCCACCAGGGCCGCTTTCAGGTCGGGATGGTTGTGCCCGTAATTGAGGGAGGAGCAGCCGGCCAGAAAATCGATGTATGTCTTGCCGGCGTCGTCGATCAACCGTGCCCCGGTTGCGCGGACGAATTTGGTGGGGAAGCTGTGGGCGTAACTGCGCACCTGGGATTCGCGGCGTTCGAAGACCGATTCCTCGCTGTCGCTGGATCCTGGCTCCGTAGGAAAAGACATATAAAAAAAACCTCTCAGTGTTTCGCAGGCGGTGACAAGTAGATGAGGGAGATCTTTGGGATCGAGGGGATCAGGGGGTGCGGGCGGTCTCTAAGGGACCGATGGTGATGAGAGTTTCCGCCGCATGCCGGCCCCCGAAATGGCGGTCGCATTCGAGCCAGTCCTCGCGGGCGAGCGGCGCACCGAGGCGTCTGGCTAGGGATTCGAACAAGCTCCAGGAGGCGCGGTTGTCGGGCGTGATGGTCGCCTTCACATGGGTAATGGCGGCGAGGTTGGGACGCGCCAAGAGGTGGTCCAGAAGGGCCTGGCCCAGGCCTTTGCCCCGGGCCTTGTTGTGCACCGCGATCTGCCACACGAAGAGCGTTCGCGGGTCGGCGGGAGGGCAGTGAGCGGACAGCCATCCCAACGGCTTCCCGCCGCGCTCCGCCAGGACGCAGGTCTCGGCGAAGTGCGTGCATTGCAGGATATTGCAATACATGGAGTTTTGATCGAGCGGCGGGCACGCCGCGACCAATTCCCAGACGGCTTGGCCGTCTTCCTTAGTGGGCGCACGCAATTGGAAAAGGGCGCCGTTCGGCGCCGCGGGGATGTCGGGTCCGGATGTGGGAAGTTCCATAAGCCTGATTACCTTGTGGGCAGATTATTTAACTTCGCAAAACAAATTGTCAACCCTTCCTTTTATTTCAGGTTTCTCGGATGGGTAAGATATTGGTATCAAGTATGACAACTAAGATATTGTAAATAAAAAAGAATAGCGCATCGGATTGGTTTCCTGCCGAAAATATCGCGTGCTGGAAATTATTTGGAAATCGAATGAATTCATTGCTTTTGCAGAAAATTAACTTTGAAATACGAATTGTTAAAAACTTGTAATGATTTTCGCCCGCGCCTAACTTGCGCGCCCGTTGCAATGAGGGATCTCTGGGATGCCGGACAAATCGGAAATGGCTCTGATTTCCTTACGCCAGATATTGCGGGTGACGGAGATGAGTTCCCGCAACCTGGCCCGCCAGTCGGGGCTGACGCCTTCGCAGCTCATCATCCTTCAGATCATCGGCAAGCTGGACCGGCCGGTCCCAAGCGTCATCGCCCGCGAGGCGTCTCTGACCCAGGCGACGGTGACATCGCTCATCGACAAGCTGGAAAAGCGCGGCATGGTGATGCGCCAGCGGGACACCGAGGATCGCAGGCGGGTGCTGGTCGAACTCACCGAGGGGGGGCGGCTAGCCCTCAGTGGCGCACCGGATCTCCTGCAGAACCGTTTCGAGGCCCGTTTCTCCCAACTGGCCGAATGGGAACAGACTTACCTCATTGGGGCGTTGGAACGGGTCGCGGCCATCCTCGATGCCGAAGACATCGATGCGGCACCTGTGCTCGATGTCGGGGCCATTGACAAACCGCTGTAATTGGATTGCTCTCTCGCCGCCCGGCCCGGCTGCCGGGACCGGGCAACCGGCGCCCATTGGGCCGCACACTCCAAAGTAACGGGATCCAACCGTATCGTGTCTCCATTCGCCACCTTGGCCGTGCTCCTGAGCGGAGCCGCCGTTCTTTTGGTCGGCAACGGCCTTTTCGGGACCTTGATCGGCGTCCGCGCCACTATCGAGTCTTTCAGCCCGGCGACCACCGGCATGATCATGTCCGCCTATTTCACCGGCTACGTGGCGGGGTCCTTCCTCTGCGTCAAGGCGATCGCGCAAGTCGGCCACATCCGCACCCTGGCCGCCTTGTCGGCCATCCTTGCCGCCACGGCCATGGCCCACGCCATCTTCATTCATCCAGTGGTCTGGGGGGCGTTCAGGATGGTGGCGGGCCTGTGCGTGGTCGGGTTCTTCCTGGTGACCGAAAGCTGGCTCAACAGCATTGCCCCGCCCGGCATGCGCGGCCGGGTGTTTTCGATCTACATGACCGTCAATCTGCTGGCCGTGGCATCGGGGCAGTACCTGCTCGCCCTGGCCGACCCAGGGGAGTTCGTCCTGTTCGGCGTCGTCAGCATCCTGTTCGCGCTCTCCCTCGTACCGACGGCCCTGGCGCAGATCGATGCGCCGCCGCCGCAGCGCCCCCAGGGACTCAATCTGCGCGCCCTTTACCATGCCTCGCCGGTGGGGGTCGTGGGTTGCCTGACCTGCGGCATTCTGACCGGGTCGTTCTGGGGCATGGCGCCGGTCTTCGGCAACAAGATCGGGCTCTCCCAAGTGGGGATCGCCGGGTTCATGAGCACGGTCATCATCGGCGGCATGTTGGCCCAGTGGCCGATCGGAACCCTTTCGGACCGCATTGATCGGCGCAAGGTCATCGTATTTACGGCGGCGATGGGATGCATCGCCGCCGGGCTTGCCGCTTTCCTGGCCAAAATTTCGACGACGGGCCTGCTCGCGGCCGCCGCCCTATTCGGCGCGGCCCTTTTCCCGTCCTACTCCCTGGCGGTCGCCCGGACTCATGACGTGATCGGCGGCGAGCGTGTCCTTGAGACCACCCGCGGGCTCATTCTCCTGTTCGGCGTGGGCGCGATCGTCGGTCCGCTGATCTCCGGCTGGGTGATGGCATCCTTCGACCCGCGGTCGATCTTCGTTCTTTTTGCCGGCCTTTTTGCCGCCTTCGCCGCCTTCGGCCTGTATCGTCTACCGCGTGGCGAGACGATCGCGGCAGAGGATCAGACTGCATTCGTGCCCTTGGTCCGAACCTCCCAGGAAGGGGTGGAATTCGCCGAAGAGCCGAACCTTCCTAAAGATCCCGAAAAGTGACGGCCCGGGGACTTCACGTACAAATCGGACTTCCGTAGCCGCGCCGACACCGAGCGGGCGGAAAAGGCAAGGGCGGCGCCGGGGCCGCCCTGTTCTAGGTTCTAGGTGCGATTGGGCTACCGGTTTCGGCCGGGATCGGGCGGCGGGCCGCCGGCCGGCGGCGACGCCTGATCCGGCGCCGTCGACTGTTGCGCCTGCGCCTCGGCTGTCGGCGGCTGGCCCGGAGCCGGTTGGGCGGCGGGCGGCGGTTGGGCGGCCGTTTGATCGTCGGCGGCGGAGGAGCGGAACAGCCAGCGGAAGACGCTCTTGATACCGCGCCAGATCTTGGGCAGCAGCCAGACCATCAGCAGGATGAACAGGATCAGCAGGACGATGAACACCCAGGGGTGTTTGACTGCGGCCCAGACGCCGGCGATCACGGCTATGTCCTCGCCGATCGAAAGCGTCCAGTTGGAGAACGGCTCCGGCGAGGTGTTGACCACGGCACGGGTGCCGGCCTTGGTCGCGTGGGTGGTCGCGGCAAGCGACCCGCCGATGATCGCGGCGGCGAGTTCGGCCCCGACGCCGAGTTCCCCCACCGCACCGGCCGCCAGCACCGCGCCCGCCGGGATGCGGATGAAGGTGTGCACCGTGTCCCACATGGTGTCGACGCCGGGGATCTTGTCGGCGAAGAATTCGACGCAGAACATCACCCCGGCGGCCAGCATGACCAGGGGATCGCCCAGCACCACCAGGTCCGGCGGCAGGACGATGCTGTCCGTGTTGTGCAGGAAACCCAGGGTGAATATGGCGGCGTAGAGATTGATGCCGCTACCCCAGGCCACACCCATGGAAAGCGCAATGGTTTCGGCGATGCCCATGATGTTCTCTCTCTGTGAATCGGGGGTTCATGGTGGCACAGCCGCGCCACCCTGCCAACGTTCATGCGCCCGGATTCCGTCGGGGCGGGGGCGGTTCAGCGGCGGCGGCGCGGCGGAATCCGGGGAATGGACGATCGTTGGCGGGGGCCGCCCCTGTCGAACAACCGCACGCCCCGGCGCTTGAACACCGGGATCAGGGCGGCGCCCGCGACGAAGCCGCCGACATGGGCCCACCAGGCGACACCGGCCTTGCCGTCGTCCAGGATGCCCAGGACGACCTGGTAGGCGATCCAGAATCCGATCAGCCACATGGCGCGAACGTGGAAGGTCAGAAAGAAGAAGGTCATCACCAGGATGCGGGCCCGTGGATGCAGAATCAAATAGGCGCCCAGCACCCCCGATATGGCGCCCGACGCACCGATCATCGGGATCGCCGTGTGAATGTCGGCGGCCGACTGGGCAAGGGCCGCCGCCACGCCGCACAGCAGGTAGAAGAGGATGAATCTGGCATGACCGGTCGCATCCTCGACATTGTCCCCGTAGACCCAGAGGAACACCATGTTGCCGAGCAGGTGCCAGAACCCGGCATGGAGGAACATGGAGCTGGCGATCGATCCCAGGCCCCAAACCAGGTCGGGGCCGACCGTGCCGTCGGCGGTGCCGAACAGCCGGGCGGGAACGAAGGCGAGACGGTAGAAGCGCAGCTCCGCCTCGGTGGTGGCGGGCAGGGTGACCTCCCAAACGAAGCCTCCGACGGAGGCGGCAATGATCAGAAAGGTGACCGCCTGAAAGCGGATATGGACGATCGGGTTCTGATCATGGATCGGCAGCAACATGGCGTCTTCCGCCGATCCCCCCGCCAGGACCGGATGCGGCCGGACCCTAGTCCCGATTCCTCGGCCGGAAGCGGAGCGACTTGGTCATCGCGGTCAGTGGTCCCTCGAAGAACTGGTGGTGGCTGTCTTCGAAGGCGCCGGTCACCGCGCCGAATCCGAATATCCGGGGAAGTTCGTTGAAATAGAAGATGATCGCCAGGACCACCGCCCAGAGCCAGATGGTGCTGAGCAATGCTAAGGAGAACTGCCAGGTGGCCAGAAGGATCAGGCAGGTGGCGACGGTGGTCATGATCCCCGTCGCCAGAATGGTCATGAGGCTGATCTGGAACCGGATTTCGGGGGTCAACTCGTGTTCGCACAGTTTCGCCGCAGCTGTGGCGATCTGGTGCTCGCTGTCGCTGGTAACGCTCATCGTATCTCTCCTCGATCTACGGCGGCCGTTTCCAAGAAACGGCAACCATGCCGGTTGTCCTACCGGTGCCGCCCGGGCATCATACCCCGAACTGTTCGAATTTCGAAAACCGCTAAGTACGGAGCACCGGCCATGCCTTCCGATCATCCTGCGATCACAAGCCTGGCACGGCGGGTATCGTGATGCTCACGCTCTATCACGGATTGGCTTCGACCTGCTCCAAGAAGGTGCGGCTTGCCTTATTCGAGAAGGGGCTCGATTTCGAAAGCCGGCTCCTCAACCTCCAGGCCTTCGAACAGCACAGTCCGGAATACCTCGCGGTCAATCCCAACGGGGTTGTGCCGACCCTGGTTCATGACGGCCGGGCGGTCGTCGAATCGACCCTGATCATCGAATACATCGACGAGGTCTGGCCGGACCCGCCGCTCAAGCCCGCCGATCCCTATGATCGCGCCTGCATGCGGCTGTGGACCAAGTGGTCGGACGAACATGCCTACAAGGCTGTCTATGTGCCGACTTGGGACCGGCTGAGCCGGCCCATCGCCATCGCCTTTTCCGATGAGGCACTGGCCGCCCGCCTGGCCCACATTCCGACCGCGGAACGCCGGGCGCGGTGGCGGGCGACGGCGCGGGAAGGCTTCACCGAAGCCGAGTTCGAAGCGGCTTACGGCGAAATGCACCTGACCTTCGCCAAGATGGACGAGGCACTGGCCGAGACCGGCGGGCCCTGGCTGATGGGCGATGCCTACACCCTGGCGGATATCGCCATGGTGCCCTTCGTCGAGCGCATCATCGACCTCAAGCCCGATATCCTCAACGACGGTGCATATCCCAGGGTCGCGGACTGGATGGCGCGATACCGCGAGCGTCCCGCCTTCCAAGCCGCCTTCTTCTTCGACGGCAAGGACGCCCGCGTTTCGGCCATCCGCAAGCAACTCGGCATCGACTGAGTTCGGGCCAAACCCCCGGGCAGGGTCGGGATGCCTGATCCCGAGGAAAGAAAAACCGCCGCCGGGGGATCCGGCGGCGGCTGAAGCATCTAATGATTTCGGCTGCGGGCTATTCGGCGGCGCCCCAGTACTCGTCGGGCCGCGTGATCACCTCGACACTGCCGTTGGCCTTGCTCCCGTTGGGGAGAGGATCGCCGTAGACATTGAGGCGCTGTTCCTCCGACTTGTCCTTGACCCAGGCGCCGACCCGCAGCAGCACCAGCGGCTCTTCGCTGGTGGCGTAGAACCGGTAGAAGCAGCCGGCGGGCAGCATGATGCCCTCGTACTGGCCGCAATCCCTGGTTTCGCCGCGGGGGCCGAAGAACCGCGCGCTGCCCGAAAGCACCAAATGGAAATGGTCCTGGGCGGTGTGGTTGTGCAGGCCGTTTTCGCCGCCGCCGGCGTAAATCTTTAGGTTGACCCACATGTTGCCGGTGTCGGCGACGGTCTGGCCGGTCCGTCCTTGGCTGACGAGTTCGCCGCGCAGCTTGAAGAACTGCGGCTCGGGGCTGGCTCCGACGACGGCCTCGCGCTTGGCGCGCATTTCATCGGTTTCGTTTTCCAGCCGGCCGGTATCCAATCCATCGGGCATGTCACCCTCCTTTGTGCGTTTGTTTCCTCTGGTTTTTTAAGTGACTTGGCCGACCCCGTGAAGGGCCGGCCGGAGTCGTGCGATCCGCGATGCGAATCTAATTCTTGATATCGAGCCCGTACAGGTCGATGCAGTTTTGGCTCAACACCTTCTTCTGAGTCTCGGGATCCAGGTTGCCGATCTGGCGCGCGATAAAGGCGCGGCTGTTCGGCCAGGTCATATTGGGGTGCGGGTAGTCGCTCGACCACATGCAGCGGTCCTGGCCCCAGTACTGCAACGCCTGGCCGCCGACGAAATCGTCCATGAAGGTGAACCAGACGTGCTCGTCGACGATTTCGCTGGGCAGGCGGCTGATCAGGAAGTCGGTGTTGGGATGGCCCGGCTTGGTATTGCGCCGGTAGTAATAGTCCCACTGCTGGATGATGAACGGCGCCCAACCGATCTCGCCCTCGACGATGGCGACCTTGAGCTTCGGATGGCGTTCGAAGACGCCGGAGAAGACGATGTCATACAGAGTGGTGACGACCTCATGGGTCTTGGTGTTGACCGAGCCGCGCAGCTTCTCCATGCCTTCGCGCTTGAAGCGGAAGTAGTTGAAGCCGGTCAGGATGTGGAAGTGCAGCGGCTGCCCCAGTTCGGCCGCGGCCGCCCACAGCTTCTCGTAATGGTCGGAGGTCAGCGGCAGGTCCGGATGAGGCACCTGCCAGACCAGGCCGCCCAGCAAGCCCATATCGGCGCAGCGGTGCATCTCCTTGATCGCGTGGTCGATGTCGTAGACCGCAAGGCAGGGAACGGCAAACAGCTTGTTCGGCGCGTGCTTGCAGAAATCGGCGATCCAGTCGTTATAGACCCGGAAGGCCGCTTCCTGTTCGCGCTGTTCCTGTGAGAACAGGCCGAGCACGAAGGTGGGATAGAGCACCTCGGCCGCCACGCCGTCCAGCGCCATGTCCTTGACCCGGACAGCCGGATCGACGCCGCCCTTGGGCCGGGTCTCCAGCATGATCTTGGGACGCTTGATGGCATCGCGGATATCCTTGGGAAGTTCGTCGAATATGTCCGGCGGTTCATCGACGTGGCCGTCGGAAGACACGATAAATTGCGGCACGTCCTTGGCGGCTTCCTTCATTTCGTCGGTCGCGTAGCGGGCCGACATGTCATCGAGGGTCATAGTCATAATGTCTTGCTCCTGGTTTCTTGGGCGCTCGCGTGGGTCGGTGGATTTTTTTGACTATTGTTGAATCTCTATTGCGGCAATATAGAACCATCCGCCCTGCGGATCAAATGACGCTGATGAAAGGGGAAGGACTCTTACACATGACTCCAGTTAAGCGTCTGACCATGGGCCGGACCCGGTTTTCCGTCACCGGAGCGTTGACGATCTTCGTCATCGGCCTTTCCCTTGTATTCCCGGGCATCTGCCCGGCCCGGGCTCAGGAGGAGCCTGTCTTCGTTCAGGGCACCTGGGCCGTGGTGATCGACCGGTCGCGGCGGGGCTGCGTGTGGCAGGGGCGCATCCGCCTGGTCCAGCGCGGCTCCCAGATCGTCGGTTCGGGTTGGGCCAATGCCAAGGGGCGGTCCACCCGGTGCCGCGAACTTCGGGGCAAGGTGGAGGGCACGGTGAGCGGTCCGCTGGTGCGCTTCGGCTTCGCCACCGGACCGCTCGGCACCGCGCGGTTCGAGGGATATGTCGACTCCGACCGGGGCACCATAAAGGGCGATTGGGCGTCCGGCAGCCGGTCCGGCAATTGGAGCGCCAAGCGCGAGCGCTGAACTGGCGGTCTTTGCCCGACGGGCCGGCACCGCGCGGTGTCATCGAAGGGATGCACATCGCTTGAGAAATTATTAACCATAACTTTGCAAAATGCGTCGCTTCAGGTCTTCGACCCCGGCTTGACCGGTCGATCCGGCCGAGGTGGCGAACCGTGGTTTCTCCCAACGCCGCGCCATCGTCGGTCTTGCTTTGGGGGATGCCCATCGGAGGAACGCCGGGCTTTACCATGAATGCCGCCAAGCCCTACGCAGTGATGATCGCGGCACTCTTTTTCATTTTTTCCGCACCTTTCACCAAGTTCATCGCCTCCCGGGGTTATGGATTTCTGCATCCCGAGGTCGGGTTTGTTTTTTTGTGGCTGTTGCTGGGGGCGCTGGCACTGGGGGGGCTGATGATCGCCGGGCCCCGGGTGTTGCGTCCGGTCCTCATTGCCGTTCCGGTTTTCGTATTTCTCTACATCGAAGCCCTCAAGGCGATGCCCCGGTTCCTCGAGGCCGCGGTCGCGGCGATGGGTGGCATCTGGGCGACGTTTGCGGCGGGGGTCGTCGTGTTCGTTGCGGTATTTTCCGGCCTCTACCGAAAGGTGGGCCGGGAGATATTCAGTCTCTTGACCATTGGATTTGCCACGGTTTCCTGCGTCGTGCTTGCGACCTCGGGCAAGCCGGCGCCGATGTGGGAATCACGGGCCGGCCCGCCGGTGCGGCCCGATCCCGCCTTGCCGGCCCTGGTGCATGTCGTCCTTGACGGGCAGATCGGCATTGATGGGCTGCCCGCCCGGCTGGCCGAGGGCCGCGGTCTCAGGACGGAACTGCGGCGGTTCTATGTTTCCCGCGGCTTTCGGGTGTTTCCCCGTGCCTTCAGCCATTTTCCGCTGACCCAGGAATCGATCACCAACACGCTGAACGGCGAGGTCGATCCCGTCGCGTATAAGGACGTCAGGCCCTTCCGCAACGGCGTGACCCTGAAACGGAATGCGTGGTTCAAGGAGTTGGCGGCGCGGGGTTACAGCATCGATGTCATCCAGAGCCGCTTTTACGATCTGTGCGGCACCGGCGCCGCCGCCTCGGCGCCCGTCTCCCGCTGTCTTTCCTACAGTCATGCGGACCTGCGGTTCTTCCACGGTGTCGAGGCCACGGCCTGGCAGAAAGCGAAATTGCTGTTCAGGCACCACCTGGAAGTGGATCTGCTGCCGCCGCTGATGCCCGCGCTGTTGTTCTATGAACAACTGCGAGATGCGGGTTTCCCGCTGCCGGCACTCGGCGCCTACCGGTCCGTCTCGGCATCGTCCCTTGCCGCTCTCGCCGCCATGGAGCGGCTCGGCCAGCGGCTCGGAACCCTCAGGCGGGGGGAGGCGGTATTTGCCCATATCCTGCTGCCCCACGCGCCGTTCATGCTCGACCGGCATTGTTCGCCGATGAAGGAGGTGCGCCGATGGGCCGGGCGTTCCAACCTTCTCTGGGCTTACGGTGTGACGAATACGCCAGAAGAATGGGCGCGGCGCTATCAAGCGTATTTCGCTCAGTCGCGTTGCGCCCACGCGCGCCTGGGTAGGATCCTCGACCTGCTTTCGGGCCGGCCGGGATTGGAGGATGCTGTGATCGTCATTCATGGAGATCATGGCTCCAAGATCGTGGAGCAGGAACCCTATGCCCGTTTCCGCGATGAGATCACCGCGCGTGACATCATCGACAGCTATTCCACCCTGTTCGCCGTGAAGGTGCCGGGCCTTGGCCCCGGTGAGCTGATGGAGCAGCGTTCCATCCAGGGGCTTTTCGCCGAGTTTGTCATGGGCAAGCGGATCGCGGGCGACCACGGTGACGTGTTCCTGCAGCCCAACCGCGGTGTCGTCGGTCCCAACCAGGTGCGGGTGCGGATGGTCCCCCTTGGCCCGGTCAATGGAAGTCGCGCGACGGCACGGTGATCGGCGTGCGGGGGACCGCGCCGGGGTTCTTGCCGTGGTTGGGGCCGGCGGCCCCGTCGAGGGAATCAAGGAGGGGCGAGAGGTCGATCAATCGTTCGGCCACCAGGTGGATCACCTGATAGGGCGCCCGGCCTTCCTTCTGCACCCGGCCGCGCACGCCGACCAGGCGGGCGCCCAACACCTGCTTGCGGTAGCGTTCGAAGGTGCGGGGCCAGACCACCAGGTTGGCCACCGCGTTCTCGTCCTCGATGGTCATGAAGATGACGCCTGAGGCCGAGCCCGGGCGCTGGCGCACCAGGGCAAGGCCTGCGATGTCGACGCGTGCGCCTTCGGTCACTCCCGCCAGGGAGGAACACGGCGCGAAGCCGCGGGCGGCGAGCGTGGCGCGCAACAGGGCCGCCGGGTGGGCCCGCAGGCTGAGGCTCAGCGTGCGGTAATCCTCGGCCACCGACTCGCCGGGGAGGAGGGCGGGCAGCGTCACCTCGGGCTCCGCATCGAACTTGGGGCCGCCGTTGCCGGCGGCATCGAACAGTGGCAGGGGGGTGGTTTCGGATCCGAGCTCCAGCCCGCGGAGGAGCCAAAGGGCATCGCGCCGCGACAGCCCAAGCGTGCCGAAGGCATCGGCCCGGGCGAGGCGGGCGAGCGCGCCGCGCCCAAGGCCGGAGCGCCGGGCCATGTCGGCGATGTCGTAGAACGGCCCATCGAGGGTGCGCGCGGCCACCACGGCGTCGCCATCCGTTTGGCCCAGTCCCTTGACCTGGTTGAGGCCGAGGCGCAGCGCCTGGCCGGCGGCGCTCGCCGCGTCCGATTCCAGGGTCGCCTCCCAGTCGCTGGCGTTGACGTCGACGGGCCGGATGCGGACGCCGTGTTCGCGGGCATCGCGCACGATCTGGGCCGGCGCGTAGAAGCCCATGGGCTGGCTGTTCAGCAGGGCGGCGGCAAAGACGCCGGGGTAATGGAACTTGAACCAGGCCGAGGCGTAGACCAGCAGGGCGAAGCTCGCGGCGTGGCTTTCGGGAAATCCGTAAGTGCCGAAACCTTCGATCTGCTTGAAGCAGCGTTCCGCGAAATCGCGCTCATAGCCGCGCGCCACCATGCCGCCCACCATCTTTTCGCGGAAGGTGTGGATGGTGCCGGTGTGCTTGAAGGTGGCCATGGCGCGGCGCAGCGCATCGGCCTCGGTGGGGGAGAAGCCGGCGGCGACGATGGCGATCTTCATCGCCTGTTCCTGGAAGAGCGGCACGCCCAGCGTCTTGCCCAGGACGCCCGCGAGCTCCTCGGACGGGAAGGAGACCGGTTCCTGGCCTGCGCGCCGGCGTAGGTAGGGGTGGACCATGTCGCCCTGGATCGGACCGGGGCGGACGATGGCGACCTCGACCACCAGGTCGTAGAAGAGCCGCGGCTTGAGGCGGGGCAGCATCGACATCTGGGCCCGGCTTTCCACCTGGAAGACACCGATGGAATCGCCCCGGCTCAGCATCTCGTAGACCCGGGCATCTTCGGCCGGCTGGGTGGCGAGGGTGAGGACGCGCCCGTAGTGATCGGCAAGCAGCGCGAAACAGCGCCTGAGACAGCTCAGCATGCCGAGCGCCAGCACGTCGATCTTGAGGATGCCGAGCGCATCGAGATCGTCCTTATCCCATTCGATGACGGTGCGGTCCTCCATGGCCGCGTTCTCGATCGGCACCAGTTCCGAAAGCGGCCCCTTGGTGATGACGAAGCCGCCGACATGTTGCGACAGATGCCGGGGGAAGCCGATGAGCTCGCGGCTGAGCGTCACCACCTGGGCGACCGTGGGATCGCGCAGGTCGAGGCCGGCTTCTTGCGCCTGGCCGGCATCGATCCCCCGGGACGAGCGCCCCCACACGGTCTTCGACAGTGCCGCCACGCTGTCCTCGGACAATCCCATCGCCTTGCCCACCTCGCGCACCGCCGAGCGGGTGCGGTAGCGGATCACCGTGGCCGCCAGGCCGGCGCGGTCGCGGCCGTATTTGTCGTAGATGTACTGGATCACCTCTTCGCGGCGTTCGTGCTCGAAATCGACGTCGATGTCGGGCGGCTCGTCCCGGGCGGCGGAGACGAAGCGCTCGAACAGGAGGTCGCTCAGGGCCGGGTCGACGGCGGTGATGCCGAGGCAGTAGCAGACCGCGGAATTGGCCGCCGAGCCGCGGCCCTGGCACAGGATGCCGCGGCTGCGCGCGAAGCGGACGATGTCGTCGACGGTGAGGAAATAGGGCGCGTAAGAGAGTTCCCGGATGACGCGGAGTTCATGGGCCAGGGCGGTGCGCACCTTTTCCGGGACGCCGCCGGGATAGCGCGCCTTCGCCCCTTTCAGCGCCAGCCGCGCCAGGGTGGAATCGGCGCTGAGCCCGGCGCGCACCGGTTCCAGCGGGTATTCGTAAGCCAGCTCGTCGAGGGAAAAGCCGATCCGCGCCGCGATCTCGGCCGTGCGGGCGATCGCCTCGGGAAAGCCCTGGAACAGGCGCGCCATTTCCGCCCCGCTTTTCAGGTGATGCTCGCCATGGGCGGCCCGCGCATAGCCGGCCTGGGCCAGGGGGATCTTCTTGCGGATGCAGGTGAGCACGTCGAGGAGCGGCCGGCGCTCGGGCGTATGTAGGCGCACGTCGTTGACGGCCACCACGGCCAGGCCAGCGCGGTGCCCGAGCCCGGCCAGTCGTTCAAGCCGCCGGGGCCAGAGGCCGTCATAAGAGGGGGCGGCCGCAAGATAATATTCAGTCTCAAGAAATGATTTTAATTCATTGAATTTATTTATAAATAATTCGTCATCAATGGGGTTCTCCGGAGGCAGAAGCAGGACGGTCTGCGCTGCCCCGAGGCCGGCCAGGTCGGCCAGGTCCAGGCGGCATTCGGCCTTCTCCGCGCGGCGCTTGCCAAGGGTGAGAACGCGGGCAAGCCGTCCGTAGGCGGCCCGGTCCCGGGGGTAGACGATCATCTCCGGCCCGTCCTCAGGCGCAAGCCGGGCGCCGGTCAGCAGCCGGATGCCCGCCGCCTTGGCCGCCACATGGCCGCGCACCACCCCGGCGAGCGTCGCGCGGTCGGCGATGCCGATGGCGGCCATGCCCAGTTCCGCCGCCCGGTCCACCAGTTCGTGCGGATGCGAGGCACCGCGAAGGAAGCTGAAATTGCTGGTGACGGCCAGCTCGACGTAATCGCAGGAAGGGGTCATGGGAACATCCCGTGCAGATACCGTCATGGGAAGATCCCGTGCAGATACCAATGCGCCGGGGCGTCGGCGCGGTGCAGCCCGGCGCGGTAGATCCAGAAGCGCGTGCCGGCCTCGGTCTCGACGCGGTAGTAATCGCGGATGGCGGTGCCCAGTGCCGGCGGCTGGGCCGGTGCCGCAGGATTGGCCTGCCAGCCCGGCAGGGTCCACCAGTCGAGCGCGATGCGTTCGGGCCCCAATGCCCGGGCGACGCGGTGGCGGGTGCCGCGCCAGCGGAACCAGACCGGCGGGCCGTCGGGCACCTCGGCCATGGCATCCACCGGCTCGGGCTTGGGAAACAGGCGCACCGGGCGGCCGGGACCGGTTTCGGGCGGCGCCGGGGCCGGAGGGCGTTCGGCCTCCGCCGCATCGGCGGTGGTGAAAGCCTGGGCGCGTTCCGGCAGATGGTTGGGATGGAGCGCGATGCGTCCGACCCGCTTGCGCCCGAGGCGGCCGTGGAGGCGGTCGATCAGCGGGGCGAGGGCGGCCGCGTCGTCGCGGGGGTCTTGCCGGGGCCCATCGCCATCGGCCTCCGGTCCGAGCGGCCTTTGCCGGAGGGGCAGCGGCTGGGTCTCGAAGGCTTCCAGGGCGAAGCCGTCGATGCCAGGCCCGGGGTCGATGCCGCCGAGCTTGAGGGCGAACAGGCGCGCCAGCGGCTTGGCCGCGGCCAGGGGGCGCGCCGTGCCGATAACGATCCGCTGGCTGCGCCCAACTGTGTCGAAGGCGGTGAAGACGAAGCGCTGGGCGCCGATGCCGTGGGCGGCGAGCCGGGTGGCAAGTTCTCCCACCAGCCGCTCGCAGGCGCGCTCTATGACGGCCTCGGCGCGGCTCGGTTCGGGCAGGGTGAGGCGGGTCGCGAAGCGGGGTCTTTCGCGGTCCGGCGAGATGGGCTCGAAATGCCGGCCCAGCGCCGCGTCGACACGTTCCAGCAGAAGGGAGGGAAAGCGGCGGGCGAGCACGGCCCGCTTGGGGCCTCGGATCAGGGGGTAGAGGTCGCCGATGCGGCGCAAGCCCAGGGCATCGAGCCCCTCGCACAGGTTCGCACCCAGGCGCAGGGCGGCCACCGGCAGGGGGGAAAGCGCTTCGGCCTCGCCCCCCGGCGGGGCGATGGCATGGTCCTGGTCGGTGAATTGTGCGCCGAACCGGGCCAGCGCATGGGCCGCGCCCGGCGTGCCGGCGAGCCCGGCGCGGGCGCTGAAGCCGGCGCGGGCGAAGGCCCGGGTAATGGTGGCGGCGAGCGCCGCTTCCCCGCCCACCAGATGGGCGCAGCCGGTGACCTCGAGCCACAGGCCGGCTTCCCCAGGGATTTCCGGATCGGCGGGGACGGCCGCGGTCCACGGGGAAAAGCGCCGGCACCAGGCGGCGAGGCGGGTGAGCGCGCGGGCGTCGGCGGCGCCATCGGCGGGCTTGGTGACGAGCGCCGGGCACAGCGCGCGGGCGTCGGCCAGGCTTTGGCCCACACGCACGCCCGCCGCCTCGGCGGCATGGTTGGCGGCGACGACGGCGAGCCGGTTGCCGCTGCCGATCCACACCGCGAAGGGGGCGCCGTCCTCAGCCGGCCGCGCGCTGGGGGCGTGTGTCTCCTTCAGGTGCCGCTCCGCCGGAAAGCGGGGCAGCCAGAGACAGAGCACCCGGCGGGGCGAGGCCTGGTCCGCCCGTGTTGCCGTTTTCCCATCCATCATCCTTGGGCCCGTCTTCGCATGTCTTGGCCGCGGCTTCGGGCTGCCCCGGCCGCCAGAGCACCTGCCAGCTGCGGGGCAGGGCGCCGCCGCCGCGCAGGAAATCGACGCGCCAGCCGAAACCGTCTTCGCCGCCGCCGCCGGGGGCGAGGGGCAGGCCGCGCACCCGCCAGCGGGTGGCCGCCACCGCCGGCATCGCCGCGCCCTTTTGTCCGTCCGGTCCGCCGCGCAGCAGCAGGGCGGTGACGCCGCCAAGGCGCGCGGCCAGGGCCAGGCGGCGCCCGGCCCGGGTGTCGATCTCGGCGACATCGCCCAGTATGGCCGCGAGCGCCGGCGCGCCGAGCCCTTCCTCCATGGCCCACAGCACGTCCCGGTCGCAAGCGCAGCGGGCGACGATGAGATGGGCGGGATCGAGGCCGAAACCGGCCAGCCCCGGCCCATAGGGCGGCAGACCCTGGCCGCACCAGAGCCAGGCGCTGCGCGCGGTGGCCCGGGTCAGGCGGGCGATCAACGCCAGGGCGAAGCCGGTGGCCCCCATGCCGTCATCGCCGGCGACGATTTCGTGCACGGCGCCGGTGGCGAGGCCACCGCCCGGGAGATGCCCATCGATGGCGGCGATCCCGAAGGGAACCGGCCCCGGGGCGGGGGTGCCGGATCCTGCGGTCGTACCTGCCGCCTCGATGCGGGCGATCTCGGTCTTGAGCCGGGCGATGGCCTCGCGTCTCGCGCCCCCCGGCGGGGCGGGCGGGCGCATGGGCGTGGGGGCTTCCTTCATGGCGGGGTTTCCCTGGTGGGTCTTGCGGCGGCGCCGGTTTCCCGGATTCCGGTGTCGGGCTGCCTGTGTCGGACCCTGTTCCCAACCTTTCATCTCGCGTTTCGTCCCGGCACGGACCCGGGGACAAGCAGGGCGCGACCCGCCACGTCCCGTGACGGTTCCGCGCCCCGATGCCGGAGGGTCCGGCGCCATACTTCCTTCTGGAACCTGTACCAATGTTCTCGATTTGTTCTATATGGGAGCGGGCCTCGAGTCAAGGCCGGGATAGGAGAGACGGCAGGCGGGTGAGTTCGGGCCGCGCGGCGAGCTAGGGAAATCTTTACCAAGCCTTCCTAGGGTGCCGCCGACGCGACCGGGCGCCCGCCCTGGGCGCCGCGGCCATGGAGGAAGCGATGGTGAACAAATTTGCCGCCGGCATGGTGATCGTCCTCGGCGTGATCCTCACCGCCCTGGCCGGCTGGGGGCTGATCTACCTGCCCGACCAGATGGCCAAGAAAGCCCGGCTTACGATCGCCAATCTGCAGGAGGTGCTGGCCCGGGACGCGCCGTCCCTGACCCTCGCCCATGGCGATATCTCCGCCAATCCGTTCACCGCCCGGGTCACCGTCGCCGACGTGTCGCTCGCCCGACCGGGCGGCGAGGCGTTGCGGGCCAGGACGCTCGGCTTTTCCATCGATCCGTTTTCGCGCAAGCTCAGCGCGATCGACGCCACCCTCTTGCGCCTCGACCGGCCGCAGGCCCAGCTGCGGATCGACAAGATGCTGTTCGAAGGCGTGAGCCCGGAGACGCTCCGCCTGCTCGACCGCGCGGCCCGCGGCGAGGCCACCGTCGAGGACATCATCCGCGATCTCAGGATTCCGCGCCTGGCGTTCAGCGGAATCAACGTGACCGCGCCCCGGGACGGCGAGGCCAACCTGCAGCGCATCGCCCTGGAAGGCGTCGAGAAGGGGCGGATCGCCAGCTTCTCCCTGGAAGGGTTCAATCTCTACAAGCGCGGCGGGCGCAACCCGGGCGAGTTCGCCCTCGACCGCATGGCCTTGGGCGGCCTCAACCTGAGCGAGTTCCTGCCGGCGGTGATGAAGGGGGATTTCTGGCCGCAACTGACCCAGCCGGTGATCGGAAATTTCTCCTTCGAGGGATTCCGGCTGCTGACCGAGGAGGGCAATTTCTCGATGCGCCGGGGTGCCCTGGAAGCCGCCTACGCCAAGAACGACGCGGGCCGGCCGTATGCCCGGAAGGCGCAGTTCCTGATCGACGATTTGATCGTCAAGCCGGTGCGCGGAAACCCCCAGTTCAGGGACTTTCTCCAGAAGACCGGCATGACCCAGCTCGCGGCCAGCGTCAAGATCGTCAGCGCGAGCGACCACCAGGCGCGCACCGTGGCGATGGAGGAACTGTCCTTCCGCGTTCCCGAGCTTGCCGATTTCAACTTCAGCTTCATCCTCGGCAAGATGCCGAAGATGATGTACGAGCTGACGGCGCGGCCCGAAGACACCTTTGCGTTCATGGCCGCCATGGGCGATGCCACCATCAACGGCGCGTCGTTTACGATCAATAATACCAACCTGGTTCAGGCGACCCTGGCCCAGGCGAGCGAGCGCCAGGGGATCGACGCCAAGGCGCTGATCGCCAGCTTCATCGCCCAGGCCCGCGCCCAGGCCGACCGGCAGGGCCAGCGCTTCTTCCACGCCATCATCGACGAGGTCGAAAAGTTCC
>JAOTVC010000208.1 GCA_029863585.1 Alphaproteobacteria bacterium
GGCGTCAGGGAAACCGTCGCGGCATTGCTGCTGGCGGTTTTCGATCCGGCGGCTTACCCAAACGGTCGGCAGGAACAAGCCGACCACACCCGATATCGCCACCAGGAGGGCGATCATGTCCCAATTCATCTTCGCGGAGACCTGGGGCAACACGACGACTGTGATAGCCGGCAGCAAGATCGCCAGGATAATGCGCAGCACGTAGTATTTGGCCAGCGCCGACGACCTGTAATACCCCGCCTGCATCATGCGCTTGCGCGCCGCGCCCAGTTCCAACTGGTTGCTCGGCAGCAGATGCGGCGCGATCGGCCTCAAGGCATCGGCGACGCCGCCCCGGTCTTCCTCGTTGCGACGCAGGGAAACCGGATCGCCGGCGGCCACGACATTGGCCTCGCCCTCGGCACGGCCGCCCGCCAGGCGGCGTTTGACGGGATCGCGGCCCCGGAAAGCAAACACGCCGGCCATGACGAACATGACCACCGACAGGAAAACGCCTGCCATGATCAGGAATTCCGTGTTTTGCTGCATTAAGTTCATCAGGTTCGACACTTCATTCACCTTCTAGGGGGAACCGGCCCCGGGCCGGGATCTCCGTCCGCGGTTCAGAACTTGAAATTCACCATTTTCCACATGACACCGATGGCGGTGAGAAGCAGCCCCATGGCGATCGCGGCGATCACCGGCAATGCAGGATCATCGATTACCGACGCATAGTAATTAGGCGTCGTCACCCAGACCGCGGCCAAAACCAGGAAAGGGATGACCGAGAGGATGGTCGCCGAAATCCGGCCTTCCGCCGACAGCGCCCTGATCTTGGCAAACATCTGGTAGCGGGCGCGGATCACGTTGGAGAGGTTTTCCAGGACCTCGGCCAGGTTGCCGCCGGTGCCGCTCTGGATGTTGATCGTGACCACGAAATAATGCAAGTCAGGCGCCGGCACACGGGCCCGCAAATTCTCCAGCGCTTCGCGGAATCCCAAGCCATAGGTCATTTCATCGACGACGATGCCCACCTCCGAACCGATGGGATCCGGCATTTCCCTAGCCACCAGGGACAAGGCCGCGTTCATCGGATGGCCGGCACGCAGGCTGCGGACCATCAGGTCGAGCGCGTCGGGCAATTGCGCCGAAAGCTTCTTGATCCGCTGGGTCCGAAGAAACCGCAAAAACGCGATGGGAAGGCCGCCGCCGACCAACAGGCCGACCACCGGGGCGGCCCACTTCGGGGGCCCCGGAACCAAAGCCAAGAACAACAAGGCCGCGGCAATGCCCATCGCGACCATGATACCGATCACCCGGCCCGGAGAGAGGACCAAGCCCGCCTGCGCAATCAGTTCGCTCAGGTCGGCGATCTTGAATATGCGGAACCCGCCGCCACCTTCGCCCCCCGTGGGGGCGCGGCGCAGGTTCTCCAGAACCTCACGGCTATCTCCGCCTTGCTTCAAAAGCTGGAGCCGGCGGTTGACGGCCTTATCCCCAAACCGCGAGGCAAACGCCAAGTAATAGATGCCCTCGACGATCATAATCACGCACAGGAAGATGCCTAAGTAAATCAGATATTGGACTAAAGTTTCTGACATGGCGCTAACCTAACAAACGATCTGGAGAGAACAGGTCTTCGTCGACGGTAATGCCACGGGTGGCAAATTCCTGAACGAACTTGGGCCGGATTCCGGTGCACCGGAACTCACCCGAGATGTGCCCATCGGCGTCGGTGCCTAATCGTCGGAATGCAAAGATTTCCTGCATGCTAATCACGTCGCCTTCCATGCCAGTGATTTCGTGCAGGCTGGTCAGGCGGCGTCCGCCATCGGACATGCGCTCCAACTGAAGGATAACGTCGACGGCCGCGGCGATATTGGCGCGGATACCCGAAACCGGCAGGTCGAGCCCGGCCATCGCCACCATCTGCTCGATTCTGGTCGTGGCATCGCGGCAGGTGTTGGCGTGAACCGTGGTCATGGAGCCGTCATGGCCGGTGTTCATCGCCTGAAGCATGTCGAAGGCCTCGCCGGACCGCACCTCGCCAAGGACGATGCGATCGGGTCGCATACGCAGGGAGTTCTTCACGAGGTCGCGCTGGGTCACCTCGCCGCGGCCCTCGATATTTGGCGGCCGGGTTTCCAGGCGAACCACATGAGGCTGCTGCAACTGAAGCTCGGCCGCGTCTTCGATGGTAACGATACGCTCGGATTCCCCGATGTAGCTCGACATCGCATTCAGCATGGTCGTCTTACCGCTGCCCGTGCCGCCGGAGATGATGACGTTGAGCCGGCAAGCCACGATGGCGCGGAGCAGATCGGCGATCTCGGCCGTCAGCGAATTGGCGCTGATGAGATTCTCCATGGTCGGGCGCATCGTTCCGAACTTACGAATCGAGACCAAGGGGCCATCCACTGCCAAGGGCGGGATAATCGCGTTGACACGGGATCCATCCTTGAGGCGGGCGTCAACCATCGGCGACGATTCGTCGATCCGGCGGCCGACCGAAGAGACGATCTTCTCGATGATCCGCACCAGATGCTTGGCGTCCTTGAACCGGACCGGGGTCAACTCCAGCATACCCTTACGTTCGACATAAACCTGGGCATCGGTGTTGATCAAAATATCGGAGACCGTCGGGTCCTTGATCAACGGCTCGATCGGCCCAAGACCAAGGGTCTCATCGATGATGTCGGAAACCAGCTGGTTCCGCTCCTTCATGTTGAGCGGGACCTGCTCCTCGGCCAGCAGTTCGTGCACCATTTCGCCGATCTGCAGCTTGAGCTCATGGGGCTCGAGCTTGTCGATGGCAGCGAAGTTGATGTTCTCAAGCAGCTTCTGGTGCAGCTGCACCTTAAGCGCGATGTAGGTATCGTTCCGCATCAGGTCCTGTTCCAGGCCCTGAGATTCGGCCACGATATCTGTTATGTTACTGGTTTTCGCCGTCTGCCCTGTCTCTGAAGGCGGTGCCGGGGCGACGTGATGATCCCCTGAACTTTTCTGTGGCCTAAACAACATCAGATCTAATCCCGATCACTATGCTCTGTCGGACGCGGCGGCGCCTGGCCGCTGCGCATCATTTGGGCGCCTTAAGATTCAAGGTATGACGCTCCATGCTTTTCCGACAATAAACTTAAAATTCCATTAGCCATTTCGGCAACGTTCCTATGGATGGTTGACCGTTTCTTAATCTCTGACAGCGGCACACCCTGATCGATGCACTGGCTGGCGATCTTGAAGTCGTTCGCAACAAGAAAATCGATCGGCCGGCCGAGGACCTTTTCCGCCTCCTTGGGACGGATACTAGTCTTCCAACCACCCAGGAAACGGTTGAGGACCACCAGAGTCCGCACGTCGCCCACACCATCGGAGGTTAGGATCCCCGCCAAACGGCGCAGCTGGCGAATGCCCGGCACGGTCAACTGACCGACCATGACCGCAACGTCGGACCGGCCCAATACCGATTGAGACCAGGGCGTCAGGGCGAGCGGCATGTCGATCACGACGTAATCGTAAAGTTCCGCCGCCACCTCGATCACCCGGACCACCAGCTCCGGCTCGATGGCATCGAGCGCCACCAGGACATCGGGCGCCACCAGGACATCGAGACCGCTCTTGTGGTGGGTCATGATGCTCTCAAGGAACATGGCGTCGAGCCGCTCGGGATTCTCCAACAGGTCGAGAACGCCGTGGCTGCCCTTCAAGTCCAGGTTGATTGCCACCTGGCCAAATTGGACATCGAGGTCGAGGACGCAGACCTTGGCTTTCTCGTTGGTTTCCTTGATGGAAGATGCGCAGTTCACGGCGAGAGTCGTCGCGCCCGCACCGCCGCCGGCATGGAGGAAGGTAATGACGTGGCCGCCTTCGGACGGGCGCGATTGCCGCACCCGCCGGGCAGCATGCTGCAGGGCCGACATCAGATCGTCGCGATTGATCGGCTGGGGCAGGAAATCCGAAATGCCGAGACGCATCAGCCGGCGCACGCCCTCGACGCTCGAGGTCTGGGCCGTGGCGATGACGCAGGTATCGGCTTCCGCCTGCTGGACGATGCTGCGCAGCCGGTCCAGGTCGGTCGGGCTTTCCAGCCTGACATCGGCGATCAGGACGTCCGGATTGTGGTGCTGGAGGACGGAATCATCGATCCCGCCGATCTCACCGACAATCACCTCGACGCTCGCCCCGGTCATGGTTTCCACCATTTCCAGGAGCGATTCGGTCACTTCCAAGGTGGTTGAGACGACGACAACCTTCAGGGCTACGGGAAGTCGCACCTGGGTCCGTTGCGGCTCGCGACCTTCGTCGTCGCGATTATTTTCGTCGGCTACTGACATTTGACCCCCTGGCAGTCGCGGATTGCATCCCGATCATCCGCACCGCTTTGGAAATTGGCAAAGTTCGTCCCTACGCTTCCCTCGTCAAACCACTCACAACGCGGAGGCGATCCATCAAAATTCCGAGGTCTTGCTTGATAAGGTGCGCCGTCCGAAAATGCATGTTTCCGGCAACTGGCCCATCGCACCGGCTCGGCAGGATGGTGAAACCCGAAAGGTCCCGATTCAGCATTATGCGTACCTTCAAAACCGCACGGCCTCAGCCCCTTTCCTTGGCCATGCCCTTGACGAATCAACCCAATACAGAAACTTCAGCCGTTATTTACCGCCGCCCCCCCCGATTTGGGTGCTCTTAGGCTGGATGGTCTTACCTTGGTTGTAGCGGGTCACGCCCAAGCCGACCCGCTCACCCGCCACCGCCGACTCGTTTGCCGTCGGCTTGGCAGGTTCGGGATTGACGATGTGCTGCGCCATGTTTTGGCGAGTCACATCTCCAAGGCCCAAGCCCTCGGCCTCATGGGGCTGTTCCCACAATTCAATGGCGCGCTCCGTGCAAGCCCCGGCGAGCAAGCTCACGCCGATCACCGCTCCAATCATTGTCAGTTTTTGAAAACGCATCACACTATCTCCCCACGGAAACCCAGCGGTCCCGAGCTATTCAACGATATGACCATGCGCGCCGGCAAGACCGCCGCTGGACTTGGTGCCACGGCCCGAAATCCGTCCGCCACCGCCCATGGAACGGCCGACATTGGGCATCTCGTGGCGAATCTTGCCCATCAGGAACAGGTCTTGTTCCGCCGGCGGGATGAATTTGTCGGTGGGCAGGGTGATCGCGTCACGGCTCACCGGCTTGACGATATAGGGCGTGACCACCATCACCAGTTCAGTCTCCAAACGCTGGAAGTCGGTGCTGCGCATCAGGGCCCCCAGGACCGGAACGCTGCCCAGCCACGGCACCTGCGAGATGCTGTCGTCGAACTCGTTGCTGATCAGACCGGCGATGGCGAAGCTTTGTCCGTCGCCGAGTTCCACCGTGGTGTTTGCCCGGCGGGTGCTGAGTGGCGGCGCCGGGCTGCCGGCCTGGGTAATGGTGACGTCGCCGCCGATTTCAACGGCACCCGTCAGCGCCGCAGTGCCCGCGCGTGCCAGCAGATCGAAGTCCAGGGTGCTGACCTCGGGCCGGACCACCAGATTGATGCGGTTGCGGTCGAGTACCGTCGGCGTGAACGCCAGGGAAATACCAAACTCCTTATATTCCACCTTGACCGAATTATCCTCGACCGTCTGGATCGGGTATTCGCCGCCGGCCAGGAAGCTTGCCGTGTCGCCCGACAGGGCCACCAGGGTCGGCTCGGCCAGAGTGCGCGAAAACCCCTTGGTCTCGAGCGCGTCGAACAGGGCGGACAGCGTCAGGTTGCCAAGCGCCAAGCCCAGCGTGCCGGTGATGAAAGAGGTTGCGACTGCTGAGCCCGAACCCAAGGTAAAGTCACCGACGCCTGCGCTCGGCGAAGTGAAAACGTTGCCGTTGCCGGTCGTCCCCTTCAAGCTGATGCCCAACTCCTTCAAGGCCGACCGGCGCACTTCCGCGAAGCGGACCTGCAGCATGACCTGTTGGGCCGCGGCCACCCGCATCATGTTCGTCACCTTGCCGGGCGCGAAGCGGGAGGCGACTTGCATGGCCTGATCGGCAGCCGCCCCACTGGAAACGTAGCCGCCCAGGACGATGGAATTGCCGACGGAA
>JAOTVC010000036.1 GCA_029863585.1 Alphaproteobacteria bacterium
ATCTTCATCCGGGACATCGGGAACGAAGGCGCGGATTTCTTCCGGCCCCGAGAAGACGAACCGGAAACCGGTATGGGAGAAGCGCGCGTTGCCGCCCGATTGATCCTCGGGGGCCTTTTCCAGCATCACGACTTTGCCCGCCCCGGCCTGCTTGGCGGCCACCGCGGCCTCGAAGGCCGCGCTGCCGCCGCCGATCACCGCGACGTCGCATCGTTCTTCGGCCATATTGATCCCTCCCTATTTTTTCTGCGCTGATCGCGCGTTTCTTGTGTTTGGACCGTCCCGGTCCGATTGATGCCATGCTCGACAGGACCCCGGCGAGCCGATAATCTCGAACCAGAATTAAACTCCATAAATGAGACGGATACAAAGGAGAGGGAGAGCATGACAAGGGAGAGACGATCCGGAGTCCCGCTTAAATCGATAGGTATTTTCCTGTCCGCAGCGGCCCTTGCGGTCCTGCCGGCCCTCGGCGCTTTGGCTCAGGAAAAGCTGCCGGCCAGGCTCGCCAACGATCCCGTGGCCAAGGCGCTCGGCGCCGAGATCGTCAATGCCGCCATCAAGGAAGGCAAGGTGGTCTGGTATGGCGGCAATACCGGCCAGGATTTCCTCGACGGCGGCGGCAAGGAGCGCTTCGAGAAACGCTTCGGCATCAAGGTGGAAATCATTTCCGGCCGCTTGCGCGGCATGACCGACCGCATCCGCACCGAGGCGGCGGTGGGGCGTCTCACCGCCGATGTGTACGAGGCCAACGACCAATACATGCTGGAGCTGCAGAACCTCGGTCGGCTGGAAAAATGGCGGCCGCCGGCACCTCTTCTCAATGAGATGCCCAAGGAAGTGTTCGTGCGCGAGCCCGCGGGCTATTGGTGGCCGGTCCACCTCAGCGCCCAGGCGCTGGTCGTCAACACCAACATGGTCAAGCCCGAGGACTACCCCAAATCCTACCTCGACCTGCTGGACCCGAAGTGGAAGGGCAAGGTCGCGATCCGCGATCCGCGGTCGTCGGGCGGCGGCGCCTGGCACATGATGCATGTCTACGCCAACAAGAGCCTCGGCCTCGATTACATCAAGAAGCTCAAGGCGACGGTCGAGCCGTTCATCGTGCGCGGCGGCAGCCGGCGCATCCGGGGCGCCATCGCCCGGGGCCAGTTCGCCGTCGCCTTCAGCGGCCGGGGCGAATTCATCCGCGACCTGCCCAAGGGGACGCCGATCAAGTTCATCGTGCCCAAGGAGGGCCTCGCCTGGACGCCGAGCTCCATCGCTCTCCTGAAGGGTGCGCCGCATCCCAATGCCGGCAAGCTCTCGCTGACTTGGTTCTACGAGCTTGAAAACCTCCAGCTCTGGACCGAGAACGGGCGGCCGGTGCCCCTCGCCAAGATCAAGACGCCGATCCCCGAAATGAGTGTCACCAACTATCCTTTGATGGAGAAGATCCCCGACAAATGGCTGGGGGACCCCAACTTCTTCTTCAAGGAAATGGAAAAGGTGTTCGGGGTCCGCTGAGGCGGCGAAACCCCGGCGCGGCAGACGGTCCCCCGGGGCGGCCCTTCGGGCCGTCCCAGCGGGGCAGGGGCGGGAAGGTGCGTCATGCCCGATGTTGTCCTTGAAAAGGTACGCAAGCGCTTCGGCGAGTTGACCGCCGTCGACGGCATCGATCTGCGTGTCACCGACGGGGAAATGGTGACCCTGCTGGGGCCGTCGGGCTGCGGCAAGACGACGACGCTGCGCATGATCGCCGGGCTCGAAGTGCCGGACGACGGGCGCATCGGCATCGGCGATCTGGCGGTTTACGACCGGGCGAAGGCGCTCAACGTGGCGCCGGAATTGCGCAACCTGGGCATGGTGTTTCAGTCCTACGCCATCTGGCCGCACATGACGGTCGCCGAGAATGTCGCCTATCCCCTGCGTATGCGCCGGGTCGCCCGGAGCGAGTCCCGCCGCCTCGTCGATGGGGTGCTGGCCCAGGTCGGGCTGGCGGGATTGGGCGATACGCCGGCGACCAACCTGTCGGGCGGCCAGCAGCAGCGGGTGGCGCTGGCCCGGGCACTGGTGTTCGAGCCACAGGTGCTTCTGCTGGACGAGCCGCTGTCGAACCTCGACGCCAAGCTGCGCGAGCATATGCGGTTCGAGCTGCGGATCATGCAGCGCCGCCTGGGCGTCACCGCGCTCTACGTCACCCACGACCAGGAGGAGGCGCTGACCCTGTCCGACCGGGTGGTGGTGATGAGCGCCGGGCGGATCGAGCAGATGGGGACGCCGACGGAAATCTACGAGCGGCCGGCGACGCGCTTCGTCGCCGAATTCATCGGCAAGGCGAATTTCCTCGATGTCGAGGCCATCGCCACGGCGCCCGATGGCGGTGCCGAGGTGCCGCTCGAAACCAGCCGCGGCAGGGCCGTCATTTGCGTTCCGGCCGAACAGGTGCGCGCCCGCGACGGGGCGGCCAACGGCGGCGGCAGCCTGTTCATCCGGCCCGAGAAGATCCGCATCGAGGCCGGCGGCACCGCGCTCCTTGACGGCGAGCAGCGCATCCAGGGCGAAATCCTGGGCCGCGCCTATCTCGGCGATCACAACGAATACCTGATCGGCATCCGCGATGGGGTGGATGTCCGGGTGCCGGCACCGGTTGAAAAGGACTGGGCCGAGGGCACGCCCGTCGACCTCGCCATCAATCGCAAGGACATTTTCCTCTACACATGAGCGCCGCCGCCGACATCGCCAAGCGAAGCCTTCACCGCCTGCCGCCCGGCGGCATCCTGTCCCGGGTGCGGATCCCGGTGAGCGTGCTCTACTACCTGTTGGCGGCGGTGGTGGCCATCCTGGTGCTCTACCCGGTGGTGATCCTGTTCGCGGCCTCCGTGGTGACCGGCCAGCCCGGCGCCTGGGGCGAATTTACGCTGGCCGGCTACAAGCCCTGGCTGGGCGCCTGGGACATGATGCCGATCCTCGCCAACAGCGTGATCTTCGCGGCGTCGCGCCTTGCCATCGGCCTGGTCTTCGCGCTGTTGTTCGCCTGGGCGGTGGCCCGGACCGACGTGCCGTTCCGCCGCACCATGCTGCTGCTCATCCCGGTGCCGTTTTTCACCCCGGACCTCCTGACCGGGATCTCGTGGCTGATGCTGGGCAATCCCCAGAACGGGCTGATCAACCAGTTCGCGACCTATCTGTTGGGGATCAAGGGGCCGGTGATCGACCTCTATGGCTGGGGCGGGCTGATCTTCCATTCGTCGCTCAGCACCATTTCCCTGATTTTCCTGATGCTGGTGGGCTTCTTCTATTCGATGGATTCGTCCTATGAGGAAGCCTCGGTGACGCTGGGGGCCAGCAAGTACCGCACCGTGTTCACCATCACCTTTCCCATGCTGTCGCCGGCGATCCTGTCGATCTCGGTGTTGATTTTCGCGAGCGGGTTGGACAGTTTCGAGAATCCGCTGCTGTTCGGCAATCCGGGCGGCGTTTTCGTTTTCGCCAATGAAATCTACCGCATGCTGTCCTACCGCCATCCGCCGCAATACAGCGCGGCCACGGCGCTCAGCGTCATCCTCATCCTGATCATGTTCTCCTTGATCTGGCTGCAATGGCGCAAGCTCGGCGGCCGGCGCTTCACGGTGATCAGCGGCAAGGGATACCGGCCCAACCGCATCGCGCTTCCCGGACCGGTTCGCTGGGGCATCTTCGCGGTTTTCGTCGTCTACTTCACGCTGGCGATCGTCATCCCGCTGGTGCAGATCGTGGCCTCGTCCTTCTTCCCGATCTTCGGGATGTATAACCTGGAGAACATCACCCTCGACAACTGGCGCAATGTCATGAACAACCGCCGCGCCATGACCGGGATCACCAACACCATCCTGTTTTCCTCCGCGGCGGCGGTCGGCGCGGTCATCATCAGCGGCCTGATCGGTTACGTGCGCGTGCGCACCCGGCATTGGCTGGGCCGCCAGTTGGAGCTGCTCGCTTGGCTGCCCTGGGCGCTTCCCGGGATTGTCATGGGGCTGGCGCTGCTTTGGGCCTGGGCGTTGCCGCCGCCGCCGTTCAATCTCTACGGCACGGCGCTGGTGATCATCATCGGCTTCGTGGTCAAGGGCCTGCCGCTGGGCACCGCAACCATGCAGGCGGCGATCCACCAGGTTTCCGGGGAGCTCGAGGAATCCTCCAGGGTCCATGGCGGCTCCTGGCTCAAGACGGCGTGGCTGATCATGCTGCCGCTGATGCGCCGCGGCGTGCTGGCCACCTTCGTCATCGTCTTCGCCCTGGCCGCCCGGGATCTCACCATCCCGCTGCTGCTGTACCGGGGCGGGACCGAGACGCTGACCGTGGCGATGTTGTATTACTATGAAGAAGGGATGATGAGCACCTTGTCGGTGGTGGCGGTGATCCAGCTCGCCATGGTGTTCGCGCTGCTGGGGCTGGAGCGCCTCACCCGCGGCAGGGACCAAAGGGATTGAAGCCCGTAGAAGGCGGGCCGCATGAAGGAGGAGGCCCATGGCCGACGTGATCGAAAAAGTGGAAACCTATTGCCTGGAATTGCCCTACGCCCAGGTCGTGCATTTTCATTCGGTGACCGAGGACCGCGGGCGCTACATCATTGTCCGGCTGGTCTCCTCGTCGGGCGCCGAAGGCATCGCCGAAAGCGTTTGCCGCCCGGCCCAGACCGGTGACACGCCCGACGAAATCGCGGCCGACATCGCCAAACACCTTGAGCCATTGTTGAGGGGCGCGGACGCGACCGACGACGGCATCTATCAGGCGGTGACGAAGTCCGCCGCCCCCATTGCCGCGCGGGCCATCGTGGACGTGGCGCTCTGGGACCTGAAGGGCAAGATCCTGGGCCAGCAGTGCTGCAAGCTGCTGGGGCCCGGCCGTCCCGATCCCGTGCCCGTGGCCTGGATCGTGCACGGCAATTCCGTCGACGAACAGGTCGCAGAGGCGGTGAAGGCGATCGACGTGCGCGGCTTCTCCGCCCTCAAGCTCAAGACCTGGAAGAAGTCCATGGACGATGTCGACATGGTGCGCGCGGTGCGCGATGCCGTCGGGTTCGAGCGGATCATTTGGGTCGACGCCAACGGATCCTACACGCCGGAGGAGGCGCGCGCGGTGTTTCCCCACATGGCCGAACTCGGCGTCTCGTTCATCGAGGACCCGTGCGAATACGACGACCTCGAGGAGATGGCCCGGCTCGCCAACGACCTCCCCATCCCGATGCTGGGCGACAAGCCGTGCCAGACTTATGCGGATGCCAAGCGCCTGATCGAAACCGGGGCGTCGAAGGCGGTCAGCGTCAAGCTCAGGCGCACCGGCGTCACCGAAGGCCTGCGCATCATCCGTCTCGCGGAAGAGGCGGGGGTGCCGGTGGTCATCGGCACCGATTCGGAATCGCGCATCGGTTCGCTGGCGCGCATCCATCTGCGCGCCTCCCAGCCCAGCATGGCGCCCTGGCCGACCGAGACCCATTTCTTCGGCAAGCTGGCCGAGGATGTTTTCGCCGGCACGTTCACCTTCGAAGGCGGCTGCATCTCCGTGCCCGATGCGCCCGGCTTTGGGGCCGGCCTGGATATCGCGAAATTGATGAAGGTGGCGGCCTGAACGCCGACCTGCGGAGGAAACCAAGAAATGGCGCAGCTCTATGATTCCGAAGCCGGCAATTTCACCATAACCCTTGGCGGCGACACCATGTTGACGCGCAAGCTCACGATCTATTCGGAGCCCAGGTTCCTGGGACTTGCCAAGCTGTTTCGCGAATCCGACGTGGGTTTCGTCAATCTGGAGGGCTGCGCGCGCTACCCGGACGAGGGCCTACCCGGCATCACCCGCGGCACCTTCATGACGACGCCGCCGCCGCTGCTCGAAGATCTCAAATGGTTCGGCGTCAACATGGTGTCCTGCGCCAACAACCATGCCTTCGATTACGGCGAAGACGGCATGATGGCGAACAATTATCACCTGGATGACGTGGGCATCGCCCATTCGGGGAGCGGGCGCAACATGTCCGAGGCCCGGGCGCCTGCCTATCTGGAAACGCCCAACGGCCGGGTCGGCGTGGTCTCGGCCACGGCAACCTACCGGCCGTGGAACGCGGCCGCGGTGCAGCGCCCCGACCTGCCGGGGCGGCCGGGGGTCAATCCGCTCGCCAACGGCAAGACTTACCGGGTCGACGGCAAGGCCTTCGCCGAGCTGGTGCGGATGAGCAAGGGCCTCGGTTTCGATATGGAAAAGACCCGGGCACGCGGGCACTTCTATTCCGACAAGGAAGTGCCGCACGATGCCGCCGACCGCATCGACATCTTCGGAGAACGGTTCGAGAAGGCCAACGGCTTCGCCACCCGCTCCCATGCCGATTCCGATGACCTGGAGGAGAACCTGCGTTGGATCCGCGAGGCCCGGCGCCAGGCCGACTGGGTAGTATTCTCCCTGCATTACCACGAATTCGGCGGCAAGAGCCTGGCCAAGGCCAAGACCCGGACCGAGGTGCAGGAGCCGGCCGATTTCGTCATCGGCGTCGCCCATGCCGCCATCGACGCCGGCGCCGACCTGTTCGTCGGCCACGGTTCCCACATTCCGCTGGGGATCGAAATCTACAAGGGCAAGCCGATCCTCTATTCCACCGGCAACATGATCTTCCAGAACGAAACCGTGCGCTTCTTCCCCGATGAGGCCTACCGCCGCTTCGATCTCGGACCCGATGCCACGCCGGCCGATTTCCTCGATGCCCGCACCGGCGGCGGCACCAAGGGGCATGTCGCCCATGAAGGCTTCTGGGAGAACATCGTGGTGCGCTGCACCTACCGCAAGGGCGCGCTCGCCGAGATCCGGGTATATCCGATCGAACAGGGTTTCGGGCGGCCCCGGCCCCAGCGCGGCCGGCCGATGTTGGCCGAAGGCGCGGTGGCCAAGCGGGTGCTGGGCCGTATCAAGAAGATTTCCAAGCAATACGGTACGGACATGCGGATTACCGGCAACGCCGGCGTGATTCGGGTGGGCGGGACCCGCCGGAAAGGCTAATAAACAACAAGAGAAAAGGGAGTTAAGCCCATGATTCGAGTGGCTTATTGTGTGGGTGAATATCCGGAGGTCGAACGCCAGAGGCGCATCGACGTGGCGTTGTCTTACGCCTCGGACGAGGTCGAGGTCGGCATCGTCCCGATCGGCGCGAGCCCCTATTACGGTCTCGATCCGGCTTCGATCCAGGGCGTCCATCCCATCGTTCACAAGGCTTACGTCCAGGCCGAGAAGGAAGGCTACGACGCGGTGGTGCCGCTGGGCATGCTGGACCTCGGTGTCGATGGCGGCCGGAGCCTGGTGGATATCCCGGTCATCGGGCCGGCCCATGCCTGCCTTCATGTGGCGGCACTCCTGGGGGAGAGGTTCGGCTTGATTTGCTACCAGCCGGAGATGATCCCCAGGCACCGTGCCCAGATCAGCAGCTATGGAATGGCGAATTGGGTCGCGGGCTATCGCAGCGTGTCCATGCCGATCCGCGAGATGACCGAAAACCGAGACAAGATGACCGAAACCTTCGTTGCCAAGGCACGTGAACTGATCGACGAGGAAGGCGCCGACCTCATCATCCCCCACGGCATCAGCCAGTGCCCGATCCACATCAAGCCCGATTGGCTCTCCAAGGAACTTGGGGTGCCGGTGGTCGAAGGCATCGGCGCGCCGATCCGCGTCGCCGCCATGCTGGCGGGCCTCGGCCTGCTTCAAAGCCGGGTGCGCTGGCCCAAGACCAGCCTGCCGGAAGGGGTCTGAAGGCCGGCGAGGGAACCGCGCGGCCATCGCCGCGGTCGGAGCCGGCGCCGGCGAGAGGGCGGCGTCCTTGCCGCCGAGGTCGGGTCGTTGGGCCCGTTAACCTGATGTGCACTCATGACCGCAAGCGGACATAAGCCTTCCCACGAAATTGGCTATGAATTTGTTGGCAACGAATTTGATGCTTCAGTTCGGAGCCGTATGGTGTGGAGATTTAAAGTGGCATTCAAAGAAATAAACGATACGCTATCAATAATTGAGAAGGGTGATTTGTGTTTTCCAACTTTAGAAATGCCCTTGCGGGCCCAGGAGATCCAAGATGAATAAATTCAAAACGACCTGCATTTATACCGGCGTCGCAATGACGTTATCTTTTTTGGGTGCCCAGTCTTCTCTGGCCGAAGCCCTCAATAGCGAGCAAATCAAGAAGCTACTTGTTGGCAACACGCTTTATGTCAAGGGTCGCAACGCTTCAAATATGCCAACAGATGTTTGGCTATATTTTGGTGGCGATGGAACATTGAAGCGGAGAATGGAGTGGGAAGGGCGACGGCGCTTTATTGAACGTGAATTTGAAAGCTCATGGAAAATAAACAATGATGCAACGTATTGTTATAAGAATACCACCGGCGCAAAATTGTGTTTAGGTAATGTTCGTGTTGAAAGCGATACCGTGTCTGTCGAAAGAACTTTAGACGGTGAGAAAGACGGGGAACGCAAATACAAACTTCTAAAAGGCAACCCTAAATCACTTTGAATCTGCCCTAAGCGGCGGGCTTTAGTGCCCGCCGAGGTCTAAAAGACGAAGTTAGCTAGTGCCCGCTTTCCACTCAAAGGGGACACGGGCCACCCTGTCGAAGGTGCTCCCCGGCTTCCTGGATTTCTGAGCGAGATGGCGCGTGCCTCCGCCTCTGCGACTGTTTCATCTTCGGAAATAGCAGCGGGTAGGGGCTCAGCGACTTTTTTCGTAGTTGCGCAGTTGGAATCGATAAAATTCGTGGATTACTTTTGCGGATAATCGGATTGATCTCTTAGCCTAGTAGATGATCTTGAAAGCAAAGAAGGGGGCAGCCTGAGCTGCCCCCTTCATTCATCGGTGTTTCGGTTCTGTTGTCATTGAACGCAGATAGCGTCGCTGCCTCGGAACTCGACCGGCACATTAGGATAGGCAACTGTGCCATTAGCGAAGCTGGTGACGGTAGCCGTCGTGTCTGTATCGTTTGCTTCGTTTGCTTCGTTTGTATCGGCGTCGTTGTGGTTGCGTTGGTTTAACGCAGATGGCGTCGCTGCCTCGGAACTCGACCGGCACATTAGGATAGGAAACTGTGCCATTAGCGAAGCCGGTGACGCTAGCCGTCGTGTCTGTGTCGTTTGGCTCCCAGACGGTCGCATCGTCCTCAAACTCGCACACCAAGTCATACTTGCCATCACCATCAACGTCTTTGATTGAACATTGAGGGCCGCGCTTTCCCCTCATTCGGACTTCCAAACCGCCAAACTTTAAGGTCCTTTGATCAATTTTTTTCACATCGAAATGATTGCTTCCAAAGATGGCAACGGGAATGACGCCTTGGCTGTTCACGTTGAAGCAGTTGGGGTCGCTGCCGGGCTTGATATCAATCCTAACCCCAAGCCGGCCCGAGGTAACGACGCGCATATAATCCCCTACTTGTCTAATTCCCATCCTTACCTGGATTTTATTTGGGTTTCCTGGGTCAGACGGGGCGGGTCCTGTGAAATCATTGCCTTCCAAGCCACGGAATGTGGATATCGCAGAAGGATATGTTGTGCCAGGAGCGCCCAAAACTGGAGTACTGAGAGCCTCCAAGTTTCCATCTTCGTCTGTCATCGTACCCAAGATGGGCCTGTTAAACGTCCATGTTGTCCTCTTCTCAGCAAAACTCTCGTCATTCGGGCAACGAGTAAACAATAGCATATGGCTATCCACGACAGTTCCCGCGGGAATTGGATCGATTTCGCTGGCAGGCGTATTATCAGGTCGGTTTGGATCATTTACCCTGAGGTCCTCAAGCATCAGAACCCCTTGCTGTTCATCAAAACCAATTTGGTGGGTATCGTCGCAGATTCCATCACTCTTGGCTGATGCTGGTGCCGGAATGACCAAGCGAATTTCGTTATTAGTCGATGTTATCCTAGCTTCCGAGACCCCCACATCGATGACAAGTGCACTAACTAGAAAAACTGCTGCTGTAGTCACGAATTTTAATCTAGACATTTTCTGCCTCCCGTACTCCGGTTTCTGTGCGCCGTAGCGCGCCACGCGTCGAAAGCGGGTGCATCGAAGTGGCGTTCAGCGTTATTGGCTATTAGAAGCAGTCGATGGTTTGGCGAAGATGCAGGCCGCTTCAACAGTACCTTTCAGGTCTGGCCGACAAGCGACTGCTGTGCCTCATGCTCCCTGGATTGAGCAAACTGACTGTCTACTCTTATTCTAGCTTTAGCAAGCAATCAGTGGTTGATTGGGGAAAGGTCCAGCAAATCGTTCTGTCCGCTTATGGCTATGTGTCGACGGCCCCCGACTGGCAAGGTGTTTCGTGATGGTGCTGCAAGCTGGTCGGGTGCGGCTATGTGTTGGGCCTGTTTGCGCGGTTTCTGAGCGCTGGTCCGAATGCGATCCGCGGATCGGGTCCCAACCAAAAGCCCGGGCTTTGTGCGCCTTAGTTGAAACGGGTTTTCCCGACCCCCGTTGTTTGACCGGTTTTGCATTACCTCACCTTCACCCTGCCGATATCAAATTATTTCCCACATTAGGCCGCTGCCGGCCGCCGGTAGACCTCACCACTGGCCAGCAGTGCCCAGGCGGTTCGCGCGTTCTTGTTGGCCAAGGCCACGGCGGCGGCCTTGGCCGGTTTGCGATTGAGCAGATCGGCGAGCCACGGGTTGCCCCTGAAGCCGGTTTTCCGCCCGTGGCGGATCACCGCCATGGCACCGGCCACCAGCAGCCATCTGAGATAGGAATCCCCCTGTTTGGAGATGCGCCCGATGCGGGCCTTGCCGCCGGTGGAGTTCTGTCGCGGCAACAGGCCGATCCAGGCGGCCAACTCATGCCCTGAGCGGAACACTGCGGGGTCCGACACCGAGGCCACCAGGGCACTGGCGATGATCGGACCGATGCCGGGGATGGTTGCCAGGTTCCGGCTTACCTGGTTGTGACGGTGCCCGACGCAGATGCGCCGCGCGGCCATCGCCGCGGCCCCGGCCGGCGCCGGCGAGAGGGCGGCGTCCTTGCCGCCGAGGTCGGGTCGTTGGGCCCGTTAACCTGATGTCCATACATGACCGCGAGCGGCCACTGGGTTAACCCTCGATGGGATAACCCTCGAAAAGGAGGCGCATGAGCAGCCGCCAACGGTGTAAGTCGCCTTTGCCACCCTGCCTAGTTCATGCCCAGCACAGCCACCCATCGGATGATCCTGGCTGACACGACCGGCTGATCTGCGCACAAATTGCCCCTTGTGAGGATAACCGGCGGACGGCAGCCGTTTCCTCTTTATGGGGGTATCACCTGAGTCGGAGTACCCAGTACCGCTCCAACGCTAAAAGACGAAGACGAACACTACCCAGCCCAGCGCAAAGAGCCCGACAGAGACAACTAACCCTGTTAGTTCATCTGACATGCCAATACTCCCTTAGCGTGTGGCCCCTATTATTGCCAACTTACTTCGAGAGGGGTCAGTTAAGAACGTCGTTATTATATATTGCTTTATTTGCCGCTATCAATCGGGAACTTGAGCGGCCGATGGGTTGTCAAGAGTTGCGCGGCTGGCCCGATCCCTACATCTATTCGGGGGACCGAACCAGCCGAAGTGCGGGCAAATGACCCCTTTAACGAACCTTAACCGACATCTGACCACATCATGATGTCGTGCGCCCACATTTATCCGGGTGCTCTGCTCAAGGTGATCGGCCTCTGGGCTCGTCAAGCCGATGTCCACACATGACACATTTTGCCCCTATTGCGATCAGCTTGAGAGGGTCCGAAGTTGGTGGCCGACCGGACATTCTCCGGGGATGCTTAGACGGTTCGCATTTATGAGTACACAGCCTCATGTCCGTTTCTGGCTGTTAGCGGACATTACCTTGACGCGGGGCGGGATCGTCAGGTTCCGCGCATTGGCGTGAAACGCGGACCGGAACAGGCAGGAATCCCACGCCGCTCCTTTTCCTGATCCTGACAGATGCCTGGGCGGGCTCTCGAGCCCCCCCTGCATTCTGCGCAGCAACCGCCGTTATCGTCTTCCTGTCTGCGCTTAGGACAGTTCGGGCGGGGAATAGGCGGTGGGTTTTCTGGCTTCGTCCTAACGACGTTCAGAGGACAAATGAGACGAAAACACAAGGCCGCCGCGGCCCGCGCCGAACCGGGCCCGTCACGACAACCGCTGGGCGATGGTCAGGCGTCGGCGTCGAGCTTGGCAAGCCTCGGGGCGACTTCTTCCATGAACAGGGTCCAGGAGCGTTTGCGCTGCTCCCACGTGCCCCAGTTGCGGCCCGCGATGATCAACAAGGTGCCGAAGCCGCCGACATCATCGTAGAAGTTCTTGAGTCCCTCATACACGGTATCCGGGCTGCCGCCGAAGAAGTCGCCTGACTTCATCAGGTTCACCATGGTCACGTCGTCCCGGCTGCCGCCCTTGGGGATGTAATGGTCGAGACGCCCGCCGCTCCACGGCGTGCCGAGGTCGACATTTTCCAAGTCCTTGTAGGCCTGCTCGTCGGTTTCCGCGACATAGACGACCCGAGCGACACGGGAACGGCTGCGGCGCGCGGGGATTTCGCTGTTCTCGCCTTCCATGTAGATCTCAAGCATCTGCCTGATCTGGTCGGTGGCCGGGTTCCAGCTCATCAGAGGCAGGAAACCCATCTCCGCCGCCAAGGTGAGCGTGCCCTCGCTGCGCGAACAGGCGATGCCGACCTCGGGCCGGGGCTGGGTCAGCGGCTTGGGGACGATGTGCCAGTTCTTGCCTTGCCAGATCTCGCCGTCCCAGTCGAACGGCTCGGGAGAGGTCCAGCATTTCAGGATCAGGTCGATGGCCTCGGCCATCATGACGCGGCGGTCGCCGGGGAGCTCGCCGCGCTGGCCGCCGCCGGTGCCGATGCCGAGTCCGAAGCCCGCGAGGTAACGGCCACCCGTCAAGTGATCGCACACGGCAACGTCGGTGGCGACCTGAACCGGGTGGAAAAAGGGCAACGGCCGAATGCCCGGGCCCATCCGTATGTTCTTGGTCAATGCCGCGGCCTTGCAGATGAACAGGTCGGCCGAAGGCATGTTGTCGGGTTTCTCCCAACTGAGCAGGGTGCCATGCTCGCTAATCCAGGCCTCGCTCATGCCGAGGCTGTCGGCATGCACGACCTCGGCCAGGTCCTCGTCATATGTCATCTTGGCGACCGGATTGCCGCGCTCGCCGTTCGAGAAAAGTCCAAACTCCATGAGACGTCTCCATTTCTTCTTGGGCACGATCCCGTCGACGGGCCTTTGCCGGCTCTGGTCGGAGGGCGGGATCGAAACCGGAACATTTAACCTGACACTGCGGTCAATTCATTTCCAGTCGTTTGAGGACGGCGAAGGCAGGCGGCGGCCCGTCCCCGGCGCGCTGCCCCCGTCAAAAACCAAATCTCGGTTGCCCGAGATGATTGGCCTCCAAGTCTATCCAGCTTGCCCCAAGGCGCCGTGGTTCGCGCCTCAGCCACCCCCGCCGATGCCCTGCGCCTGGGCGGCGAAATCCTCGTATTTGAGGTCCGCCCGGGGATAGGTCTTGGGGCTGTGGGCGAGGCCCAGGTTGACGCAGGTTTCGGCGAAGCGGATGGTGACCGACTTGGTGTTGAACACCGGCACGCCGATGGCGGCCTCGATATCGGCGGGGTCGACGATATAGGGAATGATGGCGCCGCCCAGCGGGATGACGCATTCGGCGCGCGTCTCCTCCACCAGGCCCCTGGCCACGCCGATGGCGGTCTCCAGGATCTCGTCCTTGCGGTCGGCGAGGTCGGCGCCGTAGATGCCGACCGGCCGGATGTCGGAAATCATGTGGTCCATGCCGTAGCCGCGCGCCAGCCGCCAGGTGTAGGGCACGTGGGAGGCCAGCGGCACCGAAAGGCCGATGCGGTCGGCCAGGGTCGCGGCGGCATGCAGGGTGGTGCGGAACGGACCCAGCACCGGAATGCCGACCACCAGGCGGCCGCCGTCGACCCCTGGATCGAAGGTGTTGGACTGGATCACCGCGTCGTAGCCGTTATCCGCCGCCCACATGATCTTTCGGATCAGGCCGGGCAGGTCCATCATGTGATCGAGCCCGTTGAGCTTGTTCTGATCGCCGATCAGCTCCTCGATCCGGGAGCCCGGAAAATCGTCGGGGAAGCACACCTCGACCTTGGTGCCCGGCGAGGCGTAGCTGTTCAGCAGGCCTTCGATCTTCTCGACATTGTAGATGGCGGCGTTGCGCGGCGCCTTGTTGAGGAACATGATCTTCATGGCGGTTTCTCCCTGTCGGGGGTGGGCGCCTCAATCCCGGCCTTTGCGCCGCCCCGTATTGCCGTTATTTTGCCGGTACCAATCGAACCGGGTCCGGACATGATTTATGCTCGGTGTCGATGGCCGTTGTCCAGCCGCGGCGCGGAGCAAGATTTAAGTTTAGAGCGAAAAGAATAAGAGGGGAGAAAAATGGCCAATCAGGATCGGGGCAGCGCGGCGGACATCAGTGCCGAGAAAGTGGGGGCGTTGTTGGACCCCAACAACGTGGTGATCATCGGCGCATCGGACCGGCCGGGCAGCTGGACCACCCGGGTGTGGCGCAACCTTGAGCGCTACGGCTACAAGAAGCCGGTCTTTCCCTTCAACCCCAGGCGCGATGAGATCTGGGACACCAAATGCTTCAAGTCTTTCGACGAGTTGCCCGAGGCTCCCGATCACCTGGTGGTCCTGGTCCCCGCCAAGGCGGTGCCCGGTGTCTTGCGCGAGGCCGCGGCGGCAGGGGCCCGCAGCGCCACGGTGATGACCTCCGGCTTCAACGAGATCGGCACCGACGAAGGCCGCGCCTTCGGCCGTGACCTGCGCGCCGCCATCGAGGAAACCGGGCTGGCCGTTTCCGGCCCCAACTGCCTCGGCAACATGGCGGCGTCCAGTTCCATGGTCACCATGCCCGACGACCGCCCCCAGGTGGTCGAGCTCGGGCCCGTCGCCATCGTCGGCCAGTCGGGCGGCCTCGCCATGGCGATCAAGCGGACCCTGGAGGAACGCGGCGTCAACACCGGCTACGTGGTGACCAGCGGCAACGAGACGGGGCTGACCACGGCCGATTACATCCGCTTCTTCACACGGGACAAGGACACCAAGGTGATCGTGTCCTACCTGGAGGGCATTCACGATCGCGAAGGCTTCCTGGCCGCCTGCCGCGAGGCGCGGGCGGCGGGCAAGCCGGTCGTCATCATGAAACTCGGTACCTCGGAACGCGGCCGGGGCGCGGCGCTGGCCCATACCGGGGCGCTGGCCGGATCGGCGGCGGCCTTCGACGCGGTCGCCGGCGCGGCGGGCGCCATCCGGGTCGGCACCCTCGATGACGTGGTCGAGGTCGCCGAATACATGCTGCATGCCAAGCTGCCTGGCGGCACCGGGGTGGGGGCCATCACCTTCTCCGGCGGCTTGCGCGGGCTGATCCTGGATGCCGCGGAACGCAATGGGCTCAGTGTCCCGGCACTTTCTCCCGAAACCCAGGCGACGCTGGAATCCATGCTGGGGGCGGGCAGCGCGGTGGGCAATCCGCTCGACGGCGGGTTCGGCGTGCTCACCAGCGAGGACACCTACCGCAACTGCATCCAACTGGTCCTCGACGATCCCAACATCGATATCCTGCTGCTTCAGGAAGAGCTGATGCGCGAGCCCGGCAGCGACCGCAAGGAGCAATACCTGCGCATGGTCGAGGGCCTGGCCCAGACCGTGAACAAGCCCATCGCCTATGTCTCCATGATCTCCTACGGGCTGACCGAATACAGCCGCGGCATGCGGGCGGAGCTGATGCATCTGCCGTTCCTGCAGGAGGTCGACAAGGGCTTGCGGGCGATGGGCTCGGTGATCAATTACGCCGAGACGGCGCGCCGCGCCGCCGCCCGACTTCCCGCCCAGACGCAAGCGGAGGCCAAGGCCGCGGCTCGGGTGCGGGAGATCGCCCGGGGGGCAAGCGGCCCGCGCAGCCTGAGCGAGCCGGAGTCAAAGGCGCTGCTGGCGGCTTACGGCATCGGCGCGCCGGCGGAAGAGGTCGTGACCAGTGCCGAGGAAGCGGTGGCGGCGGCCAGGCGCATCGGCCTGCCGGTGGTCCTCAAGGGCGTCGCCGACGCGCTGGCGCACAAGACCGAGGCCGGCGCGGTCCTGGTGGGACTTGCGACCGAGGACGCGGTGCGGGACGGTTACGCCACCATCCTTTCCAATGTCGCCAAGGCGGCGCCCAATGTGACGCTCGACGGTGTTCTGGTGGCGGCCCAGGTGTCGGGCGGGCTGGAACTGGCGATCGGCATCAACAACGACCCCGAGGTCGGCCCGGTGGTGATGTTCGGCCAGGGCGGCGTGGCGCTGGAGCTCTATGGCGACGTGGCGCTGGCGGCGCCCGAGCTCGACGCGGCCGGGGCGAAGGCGCTGATCGCCCGGACCAAGGCCGGCAAACTGCTGGCGGGCTTCCGGGGCGGCCCGGCCTATGACGCGGCGGCGGCGGCGGCGGCGATCCAGGCGGTAGGCCGCATCGCCAGGGACTTGGGCGATTCGATCCAGGCGCTCGACGTCAATCCCTTCGTCGTCCTGCCGGGTTCGGGCGGCGGCTTTGCGCTCGACGGTCTGGTGGTGGTGCGCGGCGGGTGAGCCCGTGGGACCTCACGCCAATCATCTGATCGGGGCAATCGAAGCGCGGGCTCCTGCGGGCACCAAGACCTTCCTGGAAACGCCCGCCGGCGCGCGGCTCTCTTACGCGGACCTCAAGGCGGCTGCGGCGCGCTATGCGGGGGCGCTTGCGGCGCTCGGCGTGCGACCGGGAGACCGGGTCGCCCTGCAGGTGGAGAAATCGGTGCCCGCGTTGCTCCTCTACCTGGCGGCGGTGCGCGCCGGCGCGGTGTTCCTGCCGCTCAACCCCGCCTATACGCCGACCGAGATGGCGTATTTCCTTTCCGACGCCGAACCCCGGGTGCTGATCTGCGACCCGGCGAAAAAAGGGGCCTTGGCGGAAGCGGCCTCGGCGGCGGGGGTGGAGCACGTCGAGACACTGGACGGACTGGGGGCGGGGAGCATCGCAGACCGTGCCGGACAGGCGGGCGACGATTTCTCCGATTTGCCCCGGCGACCGGACGATCTCGCGGCGCTTCTTTATACCTCGGGCACCACCGGGCGGCCCAAGGGAGCGATGCTGAGCCATGAGAACCTCAGCAGTAACGCCCAGGCCCTGGTTGACGCCTGGGCCTTCACGCAATCGGACGTGATCCTGCACGCGCTGCCGGTCTTTCATACCCACGGGCTGTTCGTCGCCACCAACGTCGCGCTGTTCGCCGGCGGCTCGCTCCTTTACCTGCCGCGCTTCGACGCCGATCTCGTCATCGCAAACCTCCCCCGCGCCACCGTGATGATGGGGGTGCCGACCTATTACAGCCGCCTGCTGGCCACGGACGGTTTCACCCGGGAGGCGGCGGCCCATATGCGGCTTTTCATTTCCGGCTCGGCGCCGCTATCGGCCGAGCTGCACCGCGCGTTCGAAGCCCGCAGCGGCCACGCCATCCTGGAACGCTACGGCATGAGCGAGACGTCCATGAACACGACCAATCCTTACGAGGGCGAGCGCCGTCCCGGCACCGTCGGCATGCCGCTCGCCGGTGTGGAGTTGCGGATCGCCGATCCCGAAACCGGCGCGGCCCTGGCCGAGGGCGAGACCGGCATGATCGAGCTCAAGGGGCCCAACGTGTTCGCGGGCTATTGGCGCAAGGAGGCGGAGACGAAAAAGGCGTTCCGCGACGACGGCTTCTTCGTCACCGGCGATCTCGGGCGCATCGATGAGGACGGCTATCTTGCCATCGCCGGACGCGAGACGGATCTGATCATCTCCGGCGGCCTCAACGTCTATCCCGCCGAGGTGGAGGCCGCGATCGACGAGATCGAGGGCGTCGTCGAATGCGCGGTCATCGGATGTCCCCATTCGGATTTCGGCGAAGGGGTGGTGGCGGTGGTTGCACGGGCCCCCGGCGCCGGACTTGCCCAAGGGGATGTGATCGACGCTCTCAAGGACCGGCTGGCGGGCTTCAAGCGGCCCAAAAGGGTCGTGTTCGTCGATCAGCTACCGCGCAACGCCATGGGCAAGATCGAAAAGGCGAAACTGCGCGACGCCTACCGCAACATTTTAGGAGACTGAATTTTCTAAGCTTATACGCGCACTCCCGCCGCGCTTGGCGTGGGGGCGGGGCGGGTCTATGCTTTCGCTCAAGCAACAAGAACCGGGTGCACCGACCGTGGATGCCGCCCGGCAACCCGATCGACAGGGAGGCAGGGATGCTCGAGAAGGCGCTCGGCCGCGCATCCGTCGCGGCCATGATTTGCTCGCTTGCCGCCGGCGCGGCGCAGGCCCAATCCGCGGAAAAGTTCTACAAGTCGAAGAACGTCAATCTGATCGTCGGCGCGGGCAGCGGCGGCAATTACGGTCTCGCGGCCCGGCTTCTCGCGCGCCATCTGGACCGGCACATCCCGGGCAAGCCGACCATCGTGGTCCGGAACATGCCCGGCGCCGGCAGCGTCAAGGCGGCGAGCCACGTCTACAGCGTGGCGCCCCAGGACGGGTCGGTGATCTGCAATGTCCTCAATACCCTGCCGCTGGCGCAATTGTTCGGTCTGATCAAGACCGATCTCGACGTCCGCAAGCTGCAATGGATCGGCAATCCCAGCCGGGAAACCTTCATCATGGTGGTCAAGGCAAACGCCCCGGCCACCACCTATAAGGACATGCTCAAGACCCAGGTCGTCATGGGCGCCACGGCGCCGACCTCGCTCGCCTGGATGTATCCAAAGGTCATGAACGAGTTCCTGGGAACCAAATTCAAGGTCATTCCGGGCTACAAGAGCTTCGCCGGGATCGACTTGGCGATGGCCCAGGGCGAGGTTCACGGCAATGCCGGCTCGCCGTGGTACGGCATCAACGGCACCGGCGGCTATTCGCCGAAGATCCGCGACGGCGTGCTCAAGGTCGCCGTGCAGTTCGGTTTCCAAAAGGCCAAGGATCTAGGCGATGTCCCGCTGCTTTCCGACCTCGCCAAGGGCAAGGATGAAAAGGTGGCGCTCGAGCTCTTCTCCTCCCCGACCCAGTTCGGCAAGCCGTCGGCGATGGGGCCGAAGGTTCCGGCAGACCGGGTGGCGGCGATCCGCAAGGCCTATGGCGCGACCATGAAGGACGCGGCGTATATCGCCGACGCCGGGAGGCTCGGCATCAAGGTCAACCCGGTCACCGGCGACGAGCTTGCGGCCCTGGCGGCGCGGGTGATCGACACGCCCAAGACTATCGTCGGGCGGGCCAAGAAAGCCATCGCGGCGGAGAAGAAACGAAAGTAACGGCAGTCTCCGCGCCGCCCGCCCCCGCAATGCCAAAGGGAGGATCGAAAGGCCCGGGTTGCGCATGGCCTTTCGGGATATGCTCGCGGATCGAACGAGACAGGGGCGCGCGCGATCCCGTCACCGGGAGCGACCCTTTCATCTCGTGACGGCCGAGCAGTCCCAAGGGGACGATTGATGGACCTTCGCGGCAAGAAATTCCTCATCACCGGAGCATCGAGCGGCATCGGCGCGGCGACCGCTCGCCAAGCTGCCGCCAAAGGCGCTCCGGTCATCCTCGTTGCGCGCTCGGCCGAAAGGTTGCAACGCGTCGCCGAATCGATCCGCGATTCTGGCGGGGCCGCCAGGGTCTATGTCGCCGACCTCTCGGATTTCGAGGCCGTCAGGACAACCGCGGCACGGATACAGCAAGATGAAGGCGTCCCCGACATCATCATGAACAACGCGGGCGCGGGGCCTTGGAAATTCGCCCACGAAACGACCCCCGAGGAGGCCGCCCGGATGATGGCCGTTCCCTATCTAGGGGCTTTCGCCGTGACCCGTGCTTTCCTGCCGCAGATGATCGCGCGCCGAAGCGGGGTCATCGTCAATGTCACCTCGGTCGCCGCGTTTCTCGCCTGGCCCGGCGCCGCGGCCTATATCGCCGCCCGGCGGGCGATGGCCGGTTTCAACGACGCCTTGAGGGTCGAGCTTCGTCCCCATGGGATCGCCGTCATGTTGGCGGCCTTCGCCAAGGTCGCCACCGAATACTGGCAGAACAATCCCGGCAGCGAGAAGAACCTGCCCGCCGGCCAAGCGCTGATCCCGGAGCTGACCCCCGATGATGCGGCGCGCTTCATCGTCGCGGGAATAGAAAAGGGGAAATCGCGGGTGATCGAGCCCCGGCGGCTGCGCATGATCCTGGCCTTGGCAAGGTTGTTTCCCGGCGCGCTGTGAGCCGGTTGCGACCGGGCCTGCCGCGCGTCCACGCCCGGGAGCAGCGCCGCGGTCGCCTTCGATGGCGGCTACCGCACCGAGGACGGCGGCGCGAGCTGGCAGAAGGTGCTCGATGGCGACGCGGGCACCTTCACCGTCGATTCCCACGACGAGCGCGTGGTCTCTGCCGGCAGCGGACCCATCCGGCTCAATCGCAGCGCCGATTCGGGCCTCACCTGGGAGCCTCTCGACGGGCTCCTGGCGCTGCCCGACGACGTCAAGGCCAATTGGGACGTTCCGGGCGGGTACCGCGGCCGCATCCCGCCCCATGTCCGCCACATCTTCGTTCATCCGGACGACACCAAACTGATTTACCTGGCGCTTGAGCACGGCGGGGTCGTTCTCAGTCGCGACGGCGGGGAGACCTGGGAGGACGCCAGCGGCGGCATCGACTATCTCGACATGCAGATGCAGAGAAGCTTGCCCGGCGACAAGCAGCGCTATTTCGTGTCCTCGGCCCGGGGTTTCTATGGGAGCGCCGACGGCGGCCGCCACTGGCTGCGCACGGAGGCGGGCATGCCGTGGGGGAATTCGGATTTCTATAGCTATTCCCATGAATGGCTTTACTGCCCCGGGGACCCATTGCGCATGGTGCTGGGCGGGGCAAGGGGCTCGCCCGGCGTGTGGCGGCGGGAGGAGACCGACCCCAAGGGTTACATCCTGTTGAGCGACGATGAAGGTGCCAACTGGCGGCCGGCGGCGAACCTGCCCACCGACATGCCCTGGGCGCCGTGGGTCATGCTGCACCATCCGACCGATCCGCCGGCGATGTTCGCGGGCATGGGCGACGGCGCCAGGGGCTTCGGCTTCGATCCGAATGTGCGCGGGCGGGGAAGCTTTTACCGGTCCGGCGACCGGGGCGAGACTTGGGACTGCGTCCTGCCCGATCTGCCGTCGGTCCTGACCGCCTGGGTCGCCGCCGATTGAACCAGCGAAACTTGGCGCCTCGATAGCCCGTCCTTGAAAATACCAATCGGTATGTATATAAGGGGGAATCTTCCACGATCGGGACAGGCGAGATGCGGGCACCTTCGGAGACCCGGGAAAAGCTTCTGAAAACGGCCATCGATCTGGTCTGGCAAAGCAATTATTGCAGCGTCGGGGTCGCCGAGATTTGCCAGCGCGCCGGCGTCACCAAGGGCGCCTTCTATCATCACTTCGAAACCAAGGCCGATCTGTTCTACGCCGCGGCGCAGTACCATTGGGCCGAGGTCAAGCCCGAGCTGGACGCGATCTTTTCCCCGGCCTCGCCCCCATTGGAACAGCTCGAAAACCTGATCGGTTTCATCCTGACCGGCCATCAACCGTCACAAGGAAGCGGCGCCGCCGAGCTCGAGGTCGCGGGCTGTCCGTTCTTTGCAGCCGGCGGGCAGGTGAGCGTGGAGGAAACTACGGTCCGGCGCGCCTCTCAAGAAATGGGGGAAAAATCAATTATTTATGCGACCGCGTTGGTGCGGGGCCTGAAGGCTGAGGGATGCCTCACGGGGGATCCGGAGCCGGAGCAGACCGGTCGCATGTTGTTCACCTTCGTCCAGGGACTCTTGATGTATGGCCGCGCCCTTAACGACCGGGCGGTGGTGGAAGCCGACCTGCGCGACGGCATGTACCGGTTGCTGGGTCTGAAGGCGGCGTACCGGCGCGAGTCTCGGCAAGATGCGGCGAAGCCGCTGCTGGAACCCGTTGCCGGCGGCGGCTGAGGTTTTCCCACGACCATCGCCAGGTCTCCGGACTTGCCGCCGCCGTGCGGCGCCATGTGTTGAGGTCATGGCAGTCATTCGGCGGCTGTAGCGTTGCGGTATTGGGTTTGACAGCGCGCCTGCGGATGCCTATGAATATCAAGCAACAAACCGAATGGTATGGTTAATTGTCGGAGACTGAAATCGTGACGAAGCGGCGCCTCGCCAAGACAGCCATCGCGGCCCTCGCCGTCGGTGCTGGGGTCGTTGCCGTGGCTATGCTGGCCGGCGGCACGCGAACCGGTGCCGAGGGTCCCGCCGCGGCCCCGGCGCCCATGGCCATGCCGGTGGATGCGATCACGGTCCGGGCGGAGGCGGTGCGTCTGTGGGTGACCTATTCGGCGCGTCTCGAGGCCGTGCAAGAGGCGGAGATCCGCCCCCAGGTGAGCGGCGAAATCATCGAGGTCCGGTTCAAGGACGGGCAGCGGGCCGCCAAGGGCGATGTCCTGTTCGTCATCGATCCCCGGCCCTATGAGGCTGCGGTGGCCGGCGCCAAGGCGGACTTGGCCGCGGCCCGGGACCGTTTCAGTTATGCCCGCAAGGAGTTGAAACGCGCCCGCTCCCTGGTCAAGACCAGCGCGGTGTCCAAGCGGGTGCTCGATGAGCGGGTCAATGCCTTTGCCGTGGCGCGCAGCGAGGTCGACGGCGCCCGGGCCCGCCTGGCGCGGGCGGAGATCGACCTTGGCCATGCCTTCGTCAAGGCGCCGATCGCGGGACGCGCCAGCCGCGCGGAAATCACCGTCGGCAATCTGGTGACCGCCGGTCCGGCGTCGCCGCTGTTGACCACCATCGTGTCCGACGGGGCGTTGTATGCGGACTTCGACGTCGACGAGGCCACCTATCTTCGGTTCCTGCGCGACGGCGCGCGCGGGCTCGCGGCCGAACAGCGGATCCCGGTGCGGCTCAACGCCGGCGGTGCGGGCGGCATCGAGGCCGAGGGCCACATCCATTCATTCGACAACCGGATCGACCGGCGCACCGGGACGATCCGCGCCCGTGCCCTGTTTTCCAGTCCCGACCCGGGGCTTGTGCCGGGGATGTACGTGCAGGTGCAGATCGGTTCGCCCGAGGCACGCGAGCGGATTCTGTTGACCGAACGCGCCATCCTGACCGATCAGGACCGCAAGTTCGTCTATGTCGTGAGTGAGGGGAACAAGGCGGCGTATCGCGAGGTCCGCCTCGGCGCCCAGCTGGGTACTCGTCGCGTCATCGAAGACGGCTTGAAAGCGGGGGAGCAGGTCATCACCAGCAACTTGCTGATCCTTCAGCCCAATGCGCCGATCGTCCCCAAGGACGGGACGGACGGTGCGGCTTCCGGCGGGCCGGGGCAGGCGTCGCCGGCGACGGATACGAGGTAGGCCGGAAGCGGCCCAGGCGTTGACATCGGGGCCCCGGTTCTTATGCGGGACCCGGCATTTTCATTGGAGGGGAAGTGACCTTTTCGCGGTTCTTCATCGACCGGCCGATTTTCGCGGGCGTTTTGTCGGCAGCCATCATCGTGGCCGGGCTGATCGCCATGATCCGCTTGCCGGTGGCCGAATACCCCGAAGTGACGCCGCCTTCCGTGGTGGTCAGCGCGCGTTTCCCCGGCGCCAATCCCCGGGTCATCGCCGATACCGTCGCCGCCCCCCTGGAGGAGCAGATCAACGGGGTGGAGGGCATGCTCTATCTCAGCTCCCTCGCCACCACCGACGGCAACCTGTCCCTCACCGTGACCTTCGCCATCGGCACCGATCCCGATCTCGCCCAGCAGAAAGTGCAAAACCGGGTGTCCCAGGCCCTGCCGCGGCTGCCCGACGTGGTCCGCCAGCAAGGGGTCACGGTCGCCAAGAGCTCGCCGGACCTCACCATGGTCGTGCATCTGCGCTCGCCCAGCCGCCGTTACGACGAGCTTTACCTGCGCAATTACGGGACGCTCAACGTCAAGGATCGCCTGGCCCGGCTTCCCGGTGTCGGCCAGGCGCTGATCTTCGGTTCCGGCGATTACGCCATGCGCATCTGGCTGGAGCCGGACAAGATCGCCGAACTCGGCATGACAGCGGGCGAAGTGGTGACGGCGATCCGGGAACAGAACATCCAGGTTGCCGCCGGGCTGATCGGCGCCGCGCCTTATGCGTCGGACGTGCTGGTCCAGCTTCCCATCAACGCCCAGGGCCGTCTCAAGAGTGCCGAGGAATTCGGCGAGGTCGTGATCAAGCGCAGCCCCGGCGGTGCCATCACGCGCCTTAGGGACGTGGCGCGGATCGAGCTCGACGCCCAGGAATATGGGCTCCGGTCACTTCTGGACAATGCGCCTGCGGTGGCGGTGGCGATCTTCGCCGCCCCCAATGCCAACGCGCTGGAGATTTCCCGCCGCGTGCGCGCCACCATGGCGGAGTTGGCCGCCAACTTCCCCGAAGGTGTCGAACACAAGATCGTCTACGATCCCACGGTGTTCATCTCCGATTCCATCGACGCGGTGATCACCACCCTTCTGGAGGCGATCGTCCTGGTGGTCCTGGTGGTGGTTATCTTCCTTCAGACCTGGCGAGCCTCGATCATTCCCCTGCTGGCGGTGCCGGTCTCCATCATCGGCACCTTCGCGGTGCTCTTGGCCTTCGGATTCTCGATCAACGTGCTGACCTTGTTCGGCCTGATCCTCGCGGTCGGCATCGTCGTGGATGACGCCATCGTCGTGGTGGAGAACGTGGAACGCAACATCGGCGAAGGCCTGAGCCCGAGGGAGGCGTCGATCAAGGCGATGGGGGAG
>JAOTVC010000071.1 GCA_029863585.1 Alphaproteobacteria bacterium
CGGAAAGCCCGCCTTGCGCGCGGTGCTGGCCGATGTCCGCCAGCGGGTCGAAGGCGGCGCGTCGATCGCCGATGCGCTGGCCAGCCGGGGCGATGCGTTCCCGCCGTTTTACGTCAACATGATCCGCGCCGGGGAGGCCAGCGGCCAATTGGGGGTCGTGCTGGACCGGCTCGCCGAATTCCTTGAGCGCGCGCGCGAGCTCAGCGCCACGGTGCGCTCCGCCCTGGTCTACCCCGCCGTCCTGGTGGCGATGGCCGGCCTGTCGCTGGTCATCGTGCTGACCGTCGTCCTGCCGGAGTTCGAACCCGTCTTCGCCGAGGCCGGGCGTGACTTGCCGACCGCGACCCAGGTGGTGCGTGTCTTCGGGCGCCTGACGCGGGACTATTGGTGGGCGGTGGTGGCCGGCGCCCTCGCCGCCTGGGCTCTGATCCGCCGCGATCTGGCGGCCGCCGACGGCCGCGCGCGCTGGCACGGCCTGGTGCTGCGCCTGCCGGTCATCGGGCCGCTCCGGCGCAAGATCGCCTTCGCGCGCTTCGCCCGCATGCTGGGGACCCTGCTGGCCAACGGAGTGGGCGTGCTTCAGGCCCTGGCCTTGGCCCGCGACGTGACCGGAAACGAAGTCATCGCCCGCGCCGTGACCGAAGTCGCGGTGGCGGTGCGCGAGGGCGGCGGACTGGCGGGGCCGATGGCCCGGGCCCAGGTGTTCCCGCGGCTTGGAACCGACCTGATCGGCGTCGGCGAGGAAAGCGGCCATTTGGAGGACATGCTGCTCAAGGCGGCGGACATCTTCGATGCCGAGGTCAAGCAGTCGATCGACCGCGCGGTGGCGCTGCTGGTGCCGGTACTGACCATCGGCTTGGGCGCCCTGATCGCCGCCATCATCGGCTCCGTCCTGGTGGCGATCTTGAGCGTCAACGAATTGGCGATCTGAGCCGCAATGGCGGGCCGGGAACCAGGCGTGGGACGCAGCAAAGGGAGAGGGCACATGTCAGGGACCAAGGTGCGAAAGAAAAGGCGCGAGCAGGGCTTTACGCTGCTGGAGCTCCTGGTGGTGCTGGCCATCCTCGGCCTGTTCGCGATCATCGCCACGCCCCAGGTTCTGCAATACCTGTCCGGCGCCAAGTCCAAGACCGCGGCGATCCAGGTGCAGCAGCTGAGCGGCGCGCTCGATCTCTACCGGCTCGGCGTCGGGCGCTATCCGACCCAGTCCGAAGGCATGGCGGCGCTGGTCGAGCGGCCGGCCGGCGCCGATGGCTGGAACGGGCCCTATGTGCAGAAGAAGGAAATGCTGGTCGACCCCTGGGGGGCGCCCTTCCGCTATCGCATCCCGGGCCAGCACGGGCCTTACGACCTGTTCTCTCTCGGCGCCGACAAGCAGGAGGGCGGCGAGGACGAAAACAAGGATATCGTCAGTTGGTAAGCGACCGCGCCCGCTCTCCCGGGCCCGACGGCGGTTTCACGTTGCTGGAGCTCCTCGTGGTGCTGGCGATCATCGGGCTGGCGGCGGTGATCGCGCTGCCGCGCATCGGCGGCGGGCTGCCGGTCGCGGAGCTGGACTCGGGCGCCAGGCGGATCGCGGCCGGTCTCAACGAGGCCCGCTCCCTTGCGGTGGCGCGGAACCGCGCCGTGCGCTTCACCCTGAACGGTGCCGATGGGCGCTTCACGATCTCCGGCGGCGGCGGGGCGCGGTTGCCCGACAAGCTCGGGATTACCGTGACGACCGGGACCGTCGATGTCGAGGGCACGGCCCAGGGGTCGATCCGCTTCTTCCCCGACGGCAGTTCCACGGGCGGGCGCATCGAGTTGAGCGGACGCGGCGGCAAGCGGTCGATCGAGGTCGATTGGCTGACCGGCCGCGTCCGCTCCGGAGGCTAGGCAATGACCGCAGGCGGGAAGGGGGGCGCGCGGGGGTTTACCCTGATCGAGGTGCTGGTGGCCTTCGTCATCCTGGCGCTGGCGCTGGGCGCCTTGCTGCCGGCGCTGTCGGGCAGCCTGCGCGGCGCGCGGCTCAGCGGCGATACCTTGGTCGCCACCGCCTATGCCCAGTCCCTGCTGGCCGGTGTCGGAGTCGAAGGCGGCATCGCGGAAGGGTCGTTCACCGCCACCCTGGAGCGGCCGGGCTTCGCCTCCCGCCTGACGGTGCGGCCCTGGGCGGGCGGTGCGGCCGGCGGCGATGAACCCCGGCTATACGAAGTCACCGCCCGCATCGAATGGCACGGCGGCGGGCGGCCGCAGGCGGTGACGCTGACCACCACCCGCTACGCGAGGCCGCACCGATGACCTGGCGCGACAGGATCCTGCGTGGCGGCCGGCGGCGGGCCATGCCGGGCGGCTTCACCTTGCTGGAACTCCTCGTCGCGCTGGCCTTGATGGGGCTGATCGCCGTCGTGCTGGCGGGGGGCTTGCGCTTTGGGGCGCGGGTTTGGGAAGCCTCGCGCGACGCATCCGATTCGCTCGGCGAGATCGCGGCGGTGCGTGGCTTCATCCGGGAGCGCGCCATGTCGGTCCGGCCGTTGCGTTTGCGTCGGCCCGACGGCGGCGTCACGGGCACCCTTTCGGGCGGGCGCTCGGATTTGCGTTTCGTGACCCTGATGCCGTCCTATGTCAGCCGCGGCGGCTTGCATCATCTCGCTCTCAGCGCCGCCGGCGGCGGCGGCTTGCGGCTTGCCTGGTGGCCCGTCGGCTCGAGCGAGGACGGCCCGGGTTCGGGCCGGCGGGAGCTGCTGGCGGGGGCCACGGGTCTGGAGCTGTCCTATTTCGGTGCCCCGGGCCGGGGCGACGGCGTGGCGTGGCGCGAGGATTGGCCCGACCGCCAGGGCCTGCCGCGCCTGATCAGCATCAAGGTGCGGTTTCCCGATGATGATCCCCGCGTTTGGCCGGAGCTGATCGTGTTCCTGCCCGCGGCCGCGACCGGTTTGAGACCAACCCGCGGCCCCGGGCGCGAACTTGTTCCATAGGCCGGAGAAAAGCTACCCTGCGTCGGTCGCATTCATCGGCGCGAATCCGGAGAGAGGCGGAAAAGCAGTTGGGCATCGCTAGGATATTCGGGGCCGTCGGATGGTTCTTCCGCTGGTGGTTCGGCCAGTTGGCCGGGCTGGTGCCCGCGGGCCTGCGCCGCATGCTGGCGGCGCGTCCGGACATGTTCCTCCTCGACATGTCGGGGCCGGAGGTGCTGATCCTGCGCTGCGGGGAAGACGCTTGCCAGGAGGTCGGCCGCGTTCCCGCAGCGGTCGATGGCGGGTCCGGGCGGGAAGACGAAGGCGCCGTGCGCCGGGCGCTGAAATCCGCCGGAGCGGGCCGGCACGGCACCGCGCTCCGGCTTTCCGGTGCCCAGGCGCTGCGCAAGTCCATCTCCCTGCCGCTGGCGGCGGAGGGACAGCTCGACAGCATCCTCTACCACCAGATCGAGCAACTCACGCCGTTCCAGGCCGATGAGGCGTGTTTCGGCTACCGCGTCGAGGGCCGCAATCCCCGAGCCGATCGGATCGACGTCGAAATGACCGTGGTGCCGCGCAAATTCGTCGATGCCGCGCTCGAGCGGGTGGCGCGTTGGGGTCTCACCCCGGATGTCGTGGATGTGCGCGCCGGCGATGCGACCGCCGTTCCCGCCATCAACCTGATCGCGGGCCACCGGGCCCCGCGTGCCAATCCCTGGCCCCGGATCACCGGCGCGCTTGCGGTGCTGGCGCTGGTGCTGGCGGTGACCGCGTTGTTCATCCCGGTGGAGAAGGCCCGGACGCGGGCGGACGCCCTGTTGGGCCAGGCGGCGGAGCTGCGCCGCGCGTCAGCCAAGGTCGTGGCCTTGCGGCGCGAGCGCGACGCCCTGGAACGGGGAGTGCGGTTCCTGGCCGCCCGCAAGGGAGAGTCGCGCCAAATACTCGACGCGCTGGCCGAGTTGACCGGCATCCTTCCCGGCGACACCTGGCTTTACCAGATCAGTGTCGATAGCCCGGAAGTCCGCATCTGGGGCTATTCGCCATCGGCCGCGTCGCTGATCGGCAAGATCAACGATTCCCCATTATTCGCCAATCCCCGCTTTCGCTCGCCGGTGACCCGGGCCGCCGGCGAAGCCAAGGAGCGGTTCAATATCTCTTTCGACCTCAGCCCGCGTCAAACCGGCAAGGGTCCGTAACATGACCCTCGGTCCCGCCGTACAGAAGCTTTTGGCGCTGGCGCTCCTGGCGGGGCTTGGCTTCGCCCTGTGGGTCGGGGTCTTGGTGCCGATCAAGGACGGGTTCGACCGGAACCGCGCATCGGCGGCGCAGTCGGCGGCCCTCATCCAGCGCTTCCGGCAGGTGCTGGCGGGCATGCCGGCGCTTGAATCTGAAGTCGAGAGGTTGCGTGCCCATCCCATCCTGAAGAAGGGGGTTTTCGTTGCGCCCAGCGCGGAAATCGGCGCCGCGGCCCTGCAGGGCACGGTCAAGGCCGCCGCCGCCGCCGCCGATGCCAAGCTGATCAGTATCCAGGTGCTGCCGGCGAAGGACGAGAAGGCGTTCACCAGGATCGGCGTCCGTGCGCGGCTGAGTGGTACCGTGGCGGCGCTGCGCGGTGTCCTTTATGAACTCCAGGCGGCCTGGCCGGCCTTGGTCGTCGATGCCGTCAATGTCAGGGCCCGCACCCGGCGCCAGCGGCCCGAGGGCGGCGCGCCCGCGACCCTGTTGGCCATGCCCGAACTCGCCATCCGCTTCGACGTCTACGGCTTCATGGCACACGATGAGCGCGAAGCCGGGCCAAACGGCGGGGGAGGCCGCAAATGAGGGGGGCGGCGCTGCTTTTGGTCCTGTGCTTGGGGCTTGGGGCGGCAATCGCCTACCAGCAACTGCCGGTACCCGGCGGCGCGGCGCGCCCGGCTGGAACGGCGGCGCCGGTGACGCCGCGCGCGGTCCTGCCTGAGATCAAGGAGGTGCCTGAGGCGGCCTATGGCCCGATCGTCGAAGCGAACCTGTTCGATCCTGCCCGGCGCCCGACCGCCGAGCCGCCGCCGTCCCGCGTGCCAGGGCGCGCCCGGGCGGTCCCGGGGCAGCCGCCCTTCGAGCTCAAGGGGGTGATCACGATGCCCCAGGGGCGCCTGGCGTTGATACGGACGGTGGGTCAACGGGAATACCGTCAGGTGGTCAAGGGCGAGACGATCGAAGGCTGGGTGGTGCAGTCGATCGGTGCCGACCGGATCTCGGTCAAGAAGGCGGACACGGCGACCGTCCTGGAACTCAAGGCGCCGCAACCCGGGCTGCGGCGGCCCGCGCCGCGCCGGAAGCCTCCCTCGGCCCGCGACCGGCGGGAGCGGTAGCCGGCCTGCAATCATTCTGATTTAGGGCAGCCCGGCCTTTTGTCCTTGTGGCGCCTGAGCGGATCGCGCAAGATTTCACGATAAAAGCAGGGAGAGCCCGTAATTCCAGCGCGGGCGATTGCATTCAGACTTGGGGAATCGTCTGTCATGGGAGATCCCGCGTGGATTTTCGCTCGTTTTTGCACCCTCGCCTTGGTTGTGCTGGCGACGTCCTGCGATTCGCTGGAACGCCGCGCCAAGCCCGGCGTCGTCCCGATCGCCGCGCCGGGGGCGGCCGGGCCGGGGGCGGAGACCGCGGCCAATAAGAGCGGTCGGGGATCGGCTGATGCCCCGGCGCCTGCCGAGGCCCAGCCCAAAAGAGCGGTCGAGGTGCTGCGCGGCACCGGACGGTTTCTCAATCCCGCGCCGCACCGCGCGGTCGCCGTGGCGGGCGGCGACGGCGGTATCACGCTGAATTTCGTCAACGCCGAAATCACCGAGGTGGTGCGCGCCGTCCTCGGCGGAATCCTCAAGGTCAACTTCGCGGTCGATCCCGGGGTCAAGGGGATGCTGACCTTGCAGACCAGCGCGCCGGTCCAGCGCGGCGCCGTGCTGGCGGCGCTGGAGAGCGCTCTGAACGTCGCCGGTGCCGCCATCGTCGCCGGCCCCGGGGGCGTATACCGGGTCGTGCCCCGGGCCAAGGCGGCCGGCCTCGGTCCGCCCGCGACCATTGCCGGCGACGGGGCGGGCCGGCGCGCCGGCTTCACCATCCGCATCGTGCCGTTGAAATTCGTCTCGGCCGGGGAAATGACCAAGATCCTCGCGCCGTTGGCTTCGAAGGGTGCCATCGCCCGCACCGACGGCGCCCGAAATCTTCTCGTGCTGGCGGCGCCGGCACGGAGCTCCAGGCGCTCGAGGACCTGATCACGGTGTTCGACGTCGATTGGCTGGCCGGCTTGTCATTGGCTCTGGTGCCGTTGGAATTCGTCAATCCCGAGGTGCTCGTGAAGGAGATCGGCGCGGTGTTGGGCCAGGACAAGGACAATCCGCTGGCCGGTGTGCTGCGTTTCGTGCCGATGGCCAGGCTCAATTCGGTCCTCGTCATTTCCACCCAGCCCGCCTATCTCGCGCGTGCCCAGGCGATTATCGAAAAGCTGGACCAGGGCGGCAGCGGCACCGACCGCCAGCTGTTCGTCTACCGGGTGCAGAACTCCGACGCCACGGCCCTGGCCGATACCCTGGGCCAGGTGTTCGGGACCGGCGGCAGCGCCGCTCCGCGGGACCTCAGGAGCATCCTCGCGCCCCAGCTCGCGCCGGCCCGGGTCAATATCCGCCCCGGTTCCCAGGGCAGCGGCGCCGCAACCCAGCAGCAGGCGGCAACCGCCGGCCGGACTTCGGGCACACTGTCTTCGGGCGCCGCGGCCCGGGGCGGCACGGGGGCCAGCCGCGCCCCGTTCGGCGCGCGGGGCGGCGGGGCCGCGCAGTCCGCTCCGGCCGGTGCCGGGTCGAGCGCCTCTTTCACGATCAACGGCTCGGACCAGATTCGCGTGGTCGCCGACCGCACCAACAACGCCATCCTGGTGTGGTCCACCCCGGTCGACTACCGCATGGTGGTGTCGGTCCTGCGCAAGCTCGATCAGGTGCCGCTCCAGGTCCTGATCGAGGCGACCATCGCCGAGGTGACGCTGACCGACAGTTTGCGTTACGGCTTGCAGTGGTTCTTCCGCAACGGCGACAGCAGCGTGACGCTGTCCACCGCGGCTTCCGGGGCGGTGTCGTCGTCGTTCCCCGGCTTCTCCTATTTCCTCGACGGGCGCAACGTCAAGGCGGTGCTCGATGCGTTGGAGACGGTGACCGACCTCAACGTGATCTCCTCGCCCCAGCTCATGGTGCTCGACAACCAGACGGCGGAGCTCCAGGTCGGCGACCAGGTGCCGATCGTCACCCAGCAGTCCCAAAGCACCACCGATGCCGCCTCGCCCATCATCAATTCCATCGAATACCGCGATACCGGCATCATCCTGCGCGTCACCCCGCGGGTGAATGCCGGCGGCCTGGTGTCCATGACCATCGAGCAGGAAGCCAGCCTGGTGTCCGATGCGCTGACCACCGAAGGCATCGAATCGCCGACCTTCCGCCAGCGGCGGATCACATCCACCGTCGCGGTGCAAAGCGGCGAGACGGTGGTCCTCGGCGGGTTGATCCAGGACAGCCGGGACCGCTCGGAAAGCGGTGTGCCGTTCCTGCGCTCGATCCCCGGCCTCGGCCTTCTGTTCGGGTCCAAGGCGCGGGACAACAACCGCACCGAGCTTCTGGTGCTGATCACGCCCCGGGCGGTGACCAATCAGCGCGAGGTCCGCCGGGTGACCGAGGAACTGCGCCAGCGCCTGCGCGCGGTCGTGCCGCTGGACATGAAGATCCGCTGATTGGCCGTCCCTAGGAAGCGGGCTTGGTCTCGAGGCGCCCGCGGCGCACCGTCACCGTGCCTTCGGCCTTCAGACGAACGACGTTCACGGTTTCGGAATATTCCGGCGACCCGCAATAATATGCGGGCACGTCGCGGGGGCCGACCCGGATCGCCTGGTTCCAGTGGCCCAACGCCAGGTAATCGACGCCGCTTGCCGCGATCTCGTCATGGCCGATCAGCCAGGAGGGATTGAGGCGGGATCTGCGATTGGGGGCCGGGTGGTAATGGCCGTGGGCCATGGCCACCTGCCACCGGGTGCGCCGGCGCCGGGGTGCGCGCAGCGGCACCATGTCGTCGTAATCGAGATGGGCGCGGCCCCAGACCTCCAGGTCCAGGTCGGGGAAAGTCACCGCCAAGGCGTGGGTGACGCCGAGGATCGAAACGTTGTCGGGCTCGTCCATGCCGCCCCGGCGATAGACCGAATCCGCGGTGGCGGGATCGTGATTGCCGGGCAGGATCACCACCGGGCGTCCGGCATCACCGAGGATGCGCACCGTGCGTTCCAGCAAGCCGTCATCGAGGCGGTTATGTTCGAACACGTCGCCCGCCAGCAGGATCAGATCGGCCCTGAGCCGCCCCGCCGCGTCCACCACATGGGCCAGCGGCAGCGTGTCGTTGCCGCCATAGGCCTTGGTGGTGGCAACGTCGCCCAGGTGCAGATCGGAACTGTGCACCATGACAAGGTCCCGCGCCGACTGCGCGCGGGCCGGTTTGGGGTTCCTGGGCACGCTTGGGTCTCCGCTTTCAACCGAATCGACGCCCCAGAATTCAAGGGTGGGTGGCGCGTGTCAAGGGCTACCCGATCTCGGGACCGCTTTCAGCGAACGCTATAGGCGCCCGAACCGGGAATCCCGGCGCCTCATGCCCCGGCCTCCGCCTTCAGGGCCGCGACCCGGCGTCGTAGGCCGTCGGCGATCCGCTCTTCGCGGCTTTCGCCATCCCCCTCGGCGGCCAGTGCCTCCATCGTCACCGGGGCCCCGAAGTGGATCGTCACCGGATGGGGGCGCGGCAAGCGAGCGGTCCGGGGCATGGCTTCGAAACTGCCAGCGATATACGCGGGAACGACCGGGACGGGCTGGTCGATCAGCAATCGTCCGATCCCGGGCAGGAAGCGTTGCAACGCGCCGTCGGGCGAACGCCAGGATTCCGGGAACCACCCCAGGGCATCGCCGCGTTTCAGGATCCGGCCGGCAAGGTCCAGAGCCTCGCGGGGCCGGCGTTCGTCGATTGGAAAAACCTGGGCGATCCGGCCGAAGCCACGGCCAAGGGCTCCCGAAAAGAGCCTCGTCACCTCGCCGCCCCACCACAGGCGGCGCGCTGTTCGCAGGGGCAATGCGGCGGTGATCAGCGCGGGATCGAGGTCGCTCGCGTGGTTGGCGGCGATCAGGAATGCCGTTCCGGGTGCGGGCAGGTGCTCCCGCCCCACCGCCCTCAGGCGGAAAAGGACGCGCATGAGCACCAGGTTGAAGACAAAAAGGGCGGTGCCAAGGCAGCGACCGACGGGGCCGGGCGGCGTGATCCAGACATCGGAAAACGCCGTCGGTGCCGTCGGTGGCGGGGCGGCCTGGGCGGCGATCGCCTCGCGGATCAGGTCGCGGGCGGTGGCGATCCGGCCGAAGACGCCTTCGTCGAGGGCAAGTCCGAGCCGGTTCTCCAGGTCGAAGGTCACCTTGATCCATTCCAGGGAATCCAGGCCGAGCTCGAGCTGGAGGTGGGACTCCAGGCTGAGGCGCTGCGTGCCGTAGCGTTCCTCAAGCCAGGCCCAGACCTTCGCGCCGGCGGGATCGGCCAGCATTTCTCGGTCTTCCGCGCTTAAGCGCGGCGCCGGCCTGGGGGCCTTGCCCAGGACGGCCTGCCGGTAGAGGGCGGGCAGCAGGAAACGGCGATACTTGCCGAGCCGCGTGCGGGGCAGCGGCGTGGCGGTGACGGCGAACCCGGCCAGCCGCTGATACGGGGGCAGGCTGCGCGAGGCGTCGTCCAGGGCGACGCGCACGGCATCTTCCGCCCGGGTCTTGGCATCCGCCCGAAGCGCCGCCAGGTCCGGCACCACCAGGGCCACCAGCCGGCCCTCGGTCTCCAGAACGGCGATCTCGGCGATGGCCGGGCTCTCCCCGTAATGGGCTTCCAGTTCCTCGGGGAACACGTTCTTGCCGCCGCCCAGCACGATCATCTCCTTCGAGCGGCCGGTGACCGAGAGAAAACCATCCTCGTCGAGCCGTCCGAGATCGCCGGTGCGGAACCAGCCATCCTCGGTGAACGCCTGGGCGTTGGCCTGGGGATTGTCCAGATAGCCCGCGAATACGTTGGGTCCCTTGAGCTCGATCTCGCCGACGCCGTCCCCTCCGGCGCCGGCGATGCGCGCGGCGCTGCCCTCGACCAGAACCCGGCCCTCGGTGCCGATCCGCTTGGCGCCGGGTAGATTGCCGGTGAACAGCGATGCGGTTTCGGCAAGGCCGTATCCCGACAGCACGTCGAAACCCAGGCATTCCAGACGGCGGGCGATCTCCGGCTCGAGGCGGGCGCCGCCCGAGACAAGGATCCGCAGGCGGCCGCCAAGGCGCCTGTGCAGGGGCCGGAACAGCACAGGCCCAAGATTCGGTCCCCCGGCGCGCCGGACGGCGCCGACCAGGGCGCAGGCGACATCAAGCACCCATCCCGCCGTGGCGCCGTGGGCTCGGATGGGGCCTTCGATGCCGGAGACCATGGCGCCGTAAAGGCGCGGGACCCCCACCATGACCTGCGCCCCGGCGGCATCGAGTGCGCGAAGGATTTCGCGCCCGGTGATGGCGGCGGGAAGGACTATGGCGGCGCCCGCCGCAAGCGGCGTCAGGCATCCAACGACCAAGGGATAGATGTGGTGCAGCGGCAGCGCCAGCACCACCGGCTGGTCCGCCGCCAGGATGCCGCAATCCAAGAGGGCGCCGACATTGGCGGCGATGTTGGCGCGGGTGAGGGTGAAGCTCTTGGGGGCCCCGGTGGTGCCCGAGGTATAGACCGTCACTGCGCCTTCGCGGCAATCGAGGGTCGGAAGATTCAGCGGTTCCGGGGCGAGGAACTCGCGCCAGGGGCGGGCGGGCGCCGCGGGTGGGTCGTCCAGCGCAATGATCACCGGGCGCTCGGCCTCGGGAAGGCGGGTGAGGGTGTCGAGATGCGCCGCCCCGGCGAACACGAACCGGCAGCGGCAGTCCTTGATCTGATGAAGAAGCTCGTCCTCGGAGGCGGTGTCGTCGAGGCCCACCACCACCGCCTCGGCGAGGGTGGCGCCGAGCCAGCAGGTGATCCAACGCGCGCTGTTGGGGGCGATCAGGGCGACCGGCGTGCCCGGTTCTCCCCCCGCCGCCTTGAGGCCGGCGGCGAGGCGGCCCGCGAGACGGCAAAGCTCCGCCGCGGTATGCGTGGTGAGGCCGGACTCACCCACCTCCACCACGGCGGGGCGCCCATCGCCCGCGGCCAGGGTTTCAAACAAGGAGGCGAAGGACCAAGGTGACTGCATCTCCCTCACTGCTCCGGCGGTTTTCCTGTTCGCGGCTGGCGCGTTTGCCGCGAGATTCAGCGGAACGCCTGAATGCCGGTCTGGGCGCGGCCCAGGATCAGGGCGTGGATGTCATGGGTCCCTTCGTAGGTGTTGACGGTTTCCAGGTTGCACATATGGCGCATGACAGGGAATTCGTCGGATATGCCGTTGGCGCCGTGCATGTCCCGGGCCTGGCGCGCGATGTCGAGCGCCTTGCCGCAATTGTTCCGCTTCAACAGCGACACCGCCTCGGGCACCAGGCGACCTTCGTCCAGCAGGCGGCTGGCGCGCAGGCAGCCTTGCAGGCCGAGGGTGATTTCCGTCTGCATGTCGGCGAGCTTCTTCTGCACCAGCTGGTTGGCGGCCAGCGGCCGGCCGAACTGGCTGCGGTCGAGCGCGTATTGCCGCGCCGCGTGCCAACAGGCCTCCGCCGCGCCCATGGCGCCCCAGGCGATGCCGATGCGCGCCCGGTTGAGGCAGTCGAGCGGCCCGGCCAGGCCGCGCCCCCCGGGCAGCAGGGCCTCTTCGGGCACCTCCACCCCGTCCATCGTGATGGTGCCGGTGGCCGAGGCCCGCAGGCTCAGCTTGCCTTCGATCTTGGTGGTGGCGAGCCCCGCCATGCCGCGTTCCAAAATGAAGCCGCGGATCTCTCCCTCATCGGCGTCGGACTTGGCCCAGATGACGAAGACATCGGCATGGGGCGCGTTGGAGATCCAGGTCTTGGCGCCGGTGATGCGGTAGCCCGTGGGTGTCCTTGAAGCCCGGGTCGTCATGGACAGCGGGTCGGAGCCGTGATCCGGCTCGGTCAGGCCGAAACAGCCGAGCTTTTCGCCCGCCGCCAGCGGCGGCAGCAGGGCCTTGCGCTGCGCTTCGCTGCCGAAGGCGTTGATCGGGTGCATCACCAGAGAGGCTTGCACGCTCATCAGGGAGCGATAGGCGGAATCGATACGCTCCAGCTCCCGCGCGGCAAGGCCATAGGCCACCTGGGAGGCGCCGGCGCCGCCGTAAGCCTCGCCCAGGGTGATCCCGAACAGGCCCAGCGCTCCCATTTCGGTGACGATTTCGGGATCGAAGCGTTCCTCACGGTAGGCGGTCTTGATCCGCGGGGCGAGCTTGTCGCGCGCGTAGGCCGCCGCGCTCTCGCGGATCATGCGTTCGTCCGCGTTCAGCTGGTCGTCCAGGAGAAGCGGATCATCCCATTGGAAGGACATGGCCCATCACAACCTGCGGCGTCGGCGCGCCGGAATGGCGCCGCCGGAAGCCGCCCATCATACACGGCTTCGCCTTCAACGGAGCGGTCCGCTTGCAAAATCGGGGCTGCGCGAGGCCCATAGGCCAAGCCCGCCCAGCAACACCAGTCCGGCGATGCCGATGACGTAAAACGATGCCTCGATGCCGATGATTTCAGCCAACATACCCATGAGGATGGGGACCAGGGCGCCGCCCAGGCGATTGAAGGTGATCCGCAGCGCCACCACCCGGCCCTGAAGGTGCTGGCCTACGGCCCGCGAGGCAATGGCCAGCATGATCGGGAAGTTCCAGCCCTGGCCCACGCCGCGCAAGAATATGGCGAACAGGAGGATCCAGAAGCCGTCGAGCGCCGGGGTGACGGCAATGGCGGCGATCGCCAGCACGGTGGCGCCGATCAGCGCCCAATGTTCGGAAAAGCGGCGGGTCAGGGCGCCGACAGTGAGGGCGGAGGCCGCCGATGCCGCGTTGGACACGCCCAGGAACAGGCCAATGGCGTCGGCGTCGTAGCCGGCCTGTTTGAGCCACACGCCGTAGAACGAGGACTGGATGCCGGACCCGGTCTGGCGCATGAAGGTGACGGCGATCACCAGGGCGACGGCCGGCAGCAGCAGCAGGCGGTAGGTGGTGGCGTAATCGGCGAAGCTCGGCAGCACGCTGGTACGTTTTCGCGGTGCCGCCGGCGGGGGCTCGGCTTCGGGTTCGGGTTCTTCCGCGGCGGTCTCCGTCCCGGCCTTCGCCGCGGGCGTTTCGGCGGGCGGCGTTGCCGGCAGGGTCAGGGCCGAGGCGCCGGCCATGAATACCCAGGCCGCCATGAACCAGAAGGCGGTGTCGGCGCCGACATATTTCCACACCAGGCCGACCAGGACCGGCCCGATGAAGCTGCCGACCCGCGCCGATGAGGTCATGCGTCCGGCATAGACCGGCCGTCCACCGAGCTGCCGCCCCACCAGGGTCTGGGCGCCGATCCAGGCGGTCGTCTCGGCGAAGCCCGAGATCGCCTGCAGCACGATGATGACCGCGAGGTAGGGAAAGAAGGGGAACAGCGCCATGGTCAGGCCGCCGATGGCGCCGCTGAGGAAGATCACCAACCGGGGGCCGAACCGGTCCAGCAGCGCGCCGCCGTGGACGGCCATGGTGATCACCAGGATCTGCCGGCTGGAGATGATCAGGCCGATGAAGATGGGACTGGCGCCGAGTTCCAACGCCCATAACGGCATGATCACCGACAGGATGATGAACGGACTGCCGGCGAAGAAAGCGATGGCGTAGACCGCCGCTTCGACCCCAATGGGCGGTTTTTCGGATGCCGTCTCGGTCATGGCGCGGCGCTGTCCGTACGAGACCCTGCCGCCCCGCCCCCCTGGGGTGGGTCGATCATGGTGCGTTTTCCGTCCCTTTGTTTTTTTTACCTGGTGCCGCCCGAGCGGCGGGCCGCCCATGTTAACGCGATCCCCCGGCAAGGGAAACGCGGATCGCGCCCCCGACCCAAAGGCCCGGAAACGCTCGGCTCATCCTGAACGGCAGATGAACGGCGTGTTCAGGCGGGTTTCAGATTGAATGTCGTTTCATGGCACCAACGACAAGATCCAAACGAGAGGGATGTGCCATGCTGACCATCAAGAAAGCCGCCGCCGCCTTGTCCCGGGCCGCAGCCGTCGCCATGCTGGCCCTGGCGCTTGCGCCGGGTGCCGCCGATGCCCGTGACGGGCGCGCAGCACAGCGTGCCGCCGCCGATGCGGGCAAGGGCAAGGCCGCCAGCCTGGCTTCCTATGTCCGGCCGAGCGGCGACCGGGCGCGCCGCGCAGACCGCCGCCACCTGCGGCAGGCCGACGGATGGCGCCCGCGGCGCTATTCGCGCGGCCATGGCCACCGCCGCTGGGCGCCGCCCCGGCGCCACCGCGCCTTCCGTTACCATGGGCGGCCGCACCGTCCCGTCTATCGTCCGCGCCACCGCCACCGGCGCCACCACCATGGCGACGATGCGCTGTTCGGCGCCCTGATCGGCTTCGCGGTCGGTGCCATCGTCACCGACAGCATCCATAACCATCCTCGCCACCCGGCGCCGTATCCGACCACGGTGGTGCGGCGACGGCCCGCCCACGGCGTTCTGATCCGCTATGAGATCGGCCGCTCCATGCATCCCGCAGACCATACCCATGCCGCGGTGGTGCTGGAGAAGACGCGCACCGGCAGTGCCGTGGAGTGGACCAATCCCGACACCGGCAACCGCTATTCCTTGACGCCGACGCGGACCTTCCGCAACGCCGCCGGCGAGGATTGCCGCGACTACGCGGTCTGGGGCTGGATCGGCGGCTTTGAGGAAAAGCTGACCGGCACCGCCTGCCGCACCAATGACGGTGCCTGGCGCACCGTGTCCTGACGGCGGCCGGTTGGCCTAGGCAATCGAAGGGGGCGATGATGATCAGGGTGCTTGGGTATGAGGCGATCGGCGCGGCGGTCTTGTGTTGCGCCTCGGCGACGGGCTTTGCCGCCGACCAGCAGCGGGTGCCGGCCATCGTGCTGATCGTCCAGGGTGGCGGCGCAGACACCGATTTGAGCGACCGGGCACGTCGGACCATGGAGACGCGGCTGCGGGCCCTGGGGGCGCCGGTCCTGGGCGCCGCCGGGATGCCTGTTTCGCGGCCCGCCCCCGCGGGCAAGGGACAAATCCGCCTGACCGCGCTGAAGCGGCCCGCAACCGATCCCAGCGCCGCGGACCTGGTGATCGCGCTCGCGACTGAAAGTCGCCTCCAAGAGGGCGCCTATACGCGGCGTCTCAGGTTGACGGTGCGGGCCGATCTTTATCCTTCGGACGGCGGCGTGCGGCGCAGTCTTCAGAGCGTGCGGGAGCGGCGCCTTCCCGCCGCCTGCCGCACCGCTTGCACCGCCCGCCTGGCCGGCCGCATGGCCGGGGAGGCGGCCCGGGGTCTTGCCCCCCAAATCTTCAGCCAGGCCCGCATCATGGTACCGGTTCCGGCGCGCCGCATCGCGCTCAGCGGCTTCAAGCCCCGGGAGATCAAGGAGATACGCGCCTATCTCGGCGCCTTCCCGGGGTACGTCCGCATGGATCGGGGTCGCGCGCGCGGCGGCGCAACGGTGATCCGCTACGCGAGCCGCCTCGATCGCCAACGGCTCCAGGCGGCGCTCGGCAAGATGCTCAGCCATCTCGACATGGCTGCGGTTGTCGGTTTCAAGGGCCGCGACGTCACGGTGACGCGCTCGGCCGCGGGCCGGCCGGAAGGCGGGCCGACGCGCCAATGGTGAAGCCGGGACCCGGAACCGCGCTGATGAATTCAGGAACAAAGGAGAGGATCATGGGAGCTTGGAATGTTGCGCGCGCATGGCTTTTCGCGCTGATCGTGGGGTTGGGATCCTGGGTCCAGGGGGCGCCCCGGGCGGACGCCGCGGGGCCCGATGACGGGGCGTTCCGGTACTTCGCCCAGACCATCCTGGCCGGCATCGGCAGGGCGAAGTTCTCCGACGTTCCGGCCATCGGCGGCTATGGCCGGCCCCGGGTCGCGGTGTTGCCCTTCTCGAGCGAAGAGACCGAGGTTCCGCCGACCGTCGCCAGCGAGCTCAACAGCCTGCTTCTGGCGGAGTTGACCCGCCAGGGCTCGAAGCACTATCGCTTCGTTGCCCGCGAGGCGCTCAAGGCGATCATCAAGGAGATCGACACCATCGGCGAACTCGATCCCGGCAATGACGGCCGGGTCAAGGATCTGCTGCGCAACGCCCGGGTCGATATCCTGATCGTCGGCCGGCTGCGCAACGAAGACGCCGGCTACGTGCTGTCCTATGAGGCCGTCAGCGTCGAGGACGGCACCCTGTTCGCGGCCACCGGCCCGCGCCGGGTCCATGGGCTCGATCGCTTCGCCGCGCCCCGAGGCGCGCCGCTCGATGCACGGGAAGCCATGCGCCGGGTGGCCTGGCGTTTCGCCCGGGCGCTCGGCCGGGAGAAGATCGTGACCGTGGCGCCGCTCGGCAAGGCGCCCGACGGCCAGGCGACACCGGTTGGCGATTACCTGACGGAATTGTTGGCCGATTCGCTGCGCGATCGCTTGGCCCGTCCGGGACGGGCGCCGGTCCGCGTGGCGGTCGCCAAGGATGGCACCGCGGCTGCCAAGACCGGCGCCGCCCGCATCAAGGGGCGCTACTGGGCGGTGGGCGGCCGGCTCGAGGTGCGCCTGGTGCTGCACCGGGCCGACGGCAGCGCCATCCCCTGGCGCCGCCTGGTTTCGGCACGGGGCCTGCCGGTCATGCCGGCCCCCAATGCCGCCCCGGCAATCGCCGCGGCCCCGCGCGCCCCTGTCCAATCGGCGCCGCTGCAGCCGGAGGAGCCCGCGCCGCCGCGACCCGCGACCCGCGCGCCGGCAATGCCGCCCGCCATGGCAACGGGGCTGCCCGGTCCCGATCCGCTGTACCGGCCCCGGGTCCAGGAAGCCCAGCGCCTTCTGGCCGGCCTCGGCTACGCCCCGGGCCCGGCGGATGGGTTCCTGCGGACCGAGACCCGGGCCGCGCTCAGGGCCTTCCAGCGGGATCACGGCCTGGCCCCGCACGGCCGCCTGACCCGGTCGGTGATGCGCTGGCTGCGCCGTTCCTTCCGGCGGGTGGAAATCGCGCTCTGATCCGTCCATATCGCCAAGTGAACAAACCGGGAGAGAGCCGTGCACGACGGAAGCCAGGGAAATGCGATGACCGAGATCGCGCTGGCCATGGCCATGGGGTTCTTCAGCGTAATGGTGCTGACCATGATGTCCATGGGTGTCGGCCTCGGCGCAAAGAGCAGCATGGAAAGTGCGGTGCTGGCGCCGCCGGCGTCCTCGGCATCGCCGTCCGCCGACACCGTCAAGGCGGACGACCTTCTGGTGATTTTCGATCGCGGCCGCTATCTCGGGCGCGATCTCAAGCCGCTCGATCCCGCCAAGATCGCCGGCGCCGCGCGCGTCATCCTGGCGGTTCCGCCCGCGCTTTCCATGGCCGAGGCCATGAAGGCGCGCGGCGGGGTGCGGTCCGCGAACCTGGTGGTCACCACCCTGGACGCGCGCTGGCGCCAAGCACTCAAGGGCCAGCCGCGCAAGGACGCGTCCAATGCCGGGCGATAAGGCCAAGCCGGCGGGCCGCGCGGGGCGCGGTGCCGCGCCGGTGGCCGTGTCGCTCACGGTGGCGGCGGGCCTGCTCGGCGCCTGCGCGGGCGATGGCCAAGCCTTCCAGTTCGCAAGCGCAAGCAGCCATTCGCCATCCGAGATCAGGGCCCTGGTGGTGGAAGAGGCGGTGCGGATGAACGTCTCCGCCTCCCTGGCCTTGGCCGTGGCCCACGCGGAATCGAATTTCAACCCCCGCGCCGAAAGCCGCGCCGGCGCCCGGGGCGTGATGCAGATCATGCCGGCGACGGCCAAGGGCGAATACGGCATCCATCC
>JAOTVC010000195.1 GCA_029863585.1 Alphaproteobacteria bacterium
CGCCTCCTTTGGAATCCTCGGGTCAACGTCCGCCTCGGGCTGCATTTCCTCAAGCGCCTCATCCGGCGCTACCAGGGGCGGGTGGATCTGGCGCTGTCCCATTACAACGGCGGGTCGGCGGTCGGCCGCTATCCCAACGCCCGGGTGATCCCGGCGACCCGGCGCTATGTCCGGCGCGTCCAGGACCTGCGGACGCGCTACCGGAATTGGCTTCTCAGGAGGGACGTTTGATATGGCGACCGGTATCGGCACCCTGGAACGCCTCGCCCAGGCCGAAATGGGCGGAGAGCTCGCCGAGCTCCTCGATTCCCTGGCCGAGGCGACCGTGCGCGGCGCGCCCAAATACGCGCCCCGCCTGCACCGCACCCTGGTCCGGGCGATCGTCTGCCGGGCCTATTCCGGGTTGATCTATGAACTCGTGCATCTGATGGCCGCCGCCCACGGCGTCAATCGCGCGCGCGGCTACGAACAGATGTTCTGGGACCAGGGTCCGGCCACCGCCGCCCGTTTCCGCGCCGCCTTCGAACGCGCCCTGGCCCATGCCCCCGATGCCGCCAATGTTGCGGCCACGGGCAATGGAATCCAGGCCGTTTACGGCGACGGCAGTTTCGCCGTCGCTTTCAGCCGCATGCCGCTGCTCGCGGCCATGCTCGATTTCCTGGTCTCGGCGCTGGGCTATCGCGAGGTCGACGAAGCGGTGCGCAGCGCGGTCAAGCCGCCGGCCAGCCAGGCCGCGCTCAAGCGTGCCGCCAACCGGATCACGCGGGCGCTCTACGCTTTCCTGAAGCCGCGCCTTCCGGCCGCCCAAGCCCAGCGCAAATACCGCGCCCTCATGTCGTTCCTGAGCGATCGGGCGGGCGACGCGCCGGTTGGCAAGGACGCGATCGACGACGATGCGGTGTTCGAATTCTGGCGCGATCATGGGACCGACGCCCAAGGCGATTGGAAGACCTACCGGACGGCGGTCAAGGCCTTCCTCCATCTGCGCGACGCGCTTGGGGCGGCGGCGGACCGCGAGGCCATGGCTGGGGCGCTGCCGCTCGATCCCGCCCGGGACGGCGAGGCCGAGGCCTCCGACCTCGTGCTTGCCGCCTGCGCCGCCGTCGACCGGCGGGCCGAAGCCATCGATTGCTTGCGCGCCCCTCCCGCCGCCGCCGTCAAGTTCCTGACCAAGCGCGAGGCCGAAGGCATCGCCCTGATCCTGGGTGCCGGGCCGCATGCCCGCGCGCTTCGCCTTTCGGTCCTGCGGGCGGCGATTTTCGGGGCGATGCAGGCATCGATCAGCCAGACCCTGCGCCAAGGCAAGCAGGGGGTGGCGGCGGTGAACGATGCCTGTGCCCGCGGCGGCGATAGCTACGAAACGCATTTTGCCGCCCTCGCGGGACTACGCGATCATCTCGAACGGGTGCTGGCCGCGGCTTATCACGTGCTGGCCCAGGCGCGGGACGGGCAGGCGATCTCGATCCTGCTGGCCCTCGACCCGGGGCTCGACCTGCGGCCGCTGGCCGCCAACCTTGCCGGGCCTCAGCCCGCCGGCCTGAACGTGGTCGCGATCGGTGCCGAAGCCGCCGCCCGCGAGCTGTTCGCCCATGCGGCGGACGGCGCGCCGGACTGCCCCGATCTCGAGCGTTTCGCATCGCGCGCGGCGGCGGCGCACCGGGGTCTCTCGCGCAAGGGGTTCGGCGCCAACGAAGCCGGGGATCCCGAAATCATCGCCGGCTTTTCCGCCGGCGCCCCGGCGCTGCTGCAGATCCGCGACTGCCTGGGCCGGTTCATCGCCGCCATCGAGGCGCTGATGCCGCTGGCGCGCGACCGGGAACGGCGAATGCTCGCCGACCGCATCCTTTTCCTCAATCAGTTCCGCATTCTCTACGGAGGCACCCCATGACCCGATCGGAGCCCCGCGCCCCCGACACGCCCGACCTGGCCGAGGCCGTATTCGTCGCCCTGGAAACCCTCGACCGGGTGGCACCGGCGGCGCGCCGGGCCGGCAGGTCCGAGGACCCGGGCAGCGCCCGCCCGCCGCGCGCCGGCTTCGATGATCTTTACCGTTTCGCCAATGACCCGGACATGGCCCTGAGCGGCGACCTGGCCCGGGCCCTTGCGTCCAGTCCCGGGCTTCGCGCCGATCTGCGCCTGCTGGTGGAGCGCGCGGCCCGCGGCGGAATCCTGGTCGCCGCCGCCGCCAGCAGCGGCACCATCACCACCCGCCACGGCACCAGTTTCCGCATGACGCTCCGCGAATCGCGCGCCGACCGCAGCCAGGTCTATGTCCTGATCCAGATCAACGGCAAGGCGGCGCTGTCGCCCCGGGCGCTGTTCGTGATCGACGACGCGTCGGCCTGCCGCAAGGTGTCTTTGCCGACGCCCCTGAACGGCACGGTGCAGCTTCTGCTGGACGCGGATTCCGACATCGTGGCGGCGCTCCGGGATCCGGCGACCGAGGTTTTCGTGCAATGAAGGCTGTGAGGATCCTGATCGGCACCACCGATGGCCCGACGGAGGTCCAGCGGATCACGCCCGAGGACCCCGAGGTCCGTTCGGTGGTCTGCCTCGACGGCAAGGCCATCGCGCTGCCGATCAGCGACGATTACGACGCCTTCGTGCGCCGCCCCACGGGCGTCATCGAAGCCCTGACCGGCCATCCGGCCTACCGCGTCGATATCTCCCAGCCCATCGGCTGCGGCTACAGCTGGCAGCTTGGCATTCTGGCGGCCCATGTCCTGGCCGCGCGGGGCCGGCTGGCGGGCGGCCAGGACGCGCCCGGCGCGGCGTTTTGGCTGACGGGGGAGGTCGATCATCATCTCAGCATCGGGGCGGTCGACGATGTGGGGCTGAAGCTGATGCGCGCCACCTCGGCCTTCAAGGCCCTGATCGCGGCAGGCCAGAGCGTCACCGTCGTGGTCCCCGAAGCCTGCGAGGCGGAGGCCGCGGCAGCGCTCAGCGAAGCGTTTCGGGGCGCCCAAGCCGCGCCGCGCCTGGTTGCCGCCGGGCATTTCGACGATGTCCTGCCGTTGCTTGGCCTGCCACGGCTGCGCCGCAGGTTTCCCGGCGCCCGCTTGGCGTTGGGCCGGATGCGCCGCGCCGGGCGGGTGCTTGCCACCGGCGCCGCGGTCTTGGGCGGTGTCCTCGGCCTCGCCCTCGCCTGGCCCCAGGGCGCCCGCACCGATCCCGCGGCGACGCCCGCCGCCGTTGCCGTTGCCGTTGCCGATGCCGATTCCGGCGCGCGGGCCCTGGCCGCCTCCCCCGCCGGCGCGCCGCCCAGCGTTTCCCTGATCGAAACCAGGGCACCCGTCGGCCGGGGCTGCGCCGCCGTCGCCTTTCAGCGAGCCACGCCGGTCATCTCGCGCCACCGGCTGGCGAGCAAGGCCGCGGCCTCCCGGGTTCAGGCCCGGACGGTGCCCGCCGTCGGGCTGTGCGACCTGCGCCACCGCATCGTCAATACCGGCCTTGGCCGCCTGGAGGTCGCCGTCGTGGCCGCGCGCCATCAGGAGTCCGGCGCGCGGTTCCGGACCCGGTCGCTCGCGCGCGCGCGCAGCCTCGATCCCGGCGCGACGCTGGACCTCGATGCCCGCCCGCCGATCGGAGTCTTGGAGCCCTTGGTCCAGCACACTGCGGTGCTTGCCCTGCCGAGCGGCTGGCCCCGGGCGGCGGAGCGCTTGCAGCAGGCGGCAAACGCCCTGAAGGCCGCCGGGTCGGCGGAGTCCTGGGCCCGGACGGTCGACGCATTGGCGACCCAGGCCGTGTTTCTGACCACGGCCGGGGAAATTTTCACGCCTCAGGCGGGTTCGGACCGGAAAATCGGCCAGACCCTTCCATAACCCTGTTTGACAAGAGAATGGAGAAGGACCATCGCCATGGTTAACCGACGGAACGCAAAATCATTCGCGCTGCGGGCTTCGGCCGCCGTCTTCCTGACGCTTGGCTTGAGCGCATGTTTCCTGGGCTCCGACAAGGACGCCGCCGAAGGGATCGGTTTCCGCCAGGCCCGATTCGAGGAGATGAAGGCCACCACGGAATACCGGGCCTGCCGGGCCGAGGGCATGGATCTCGACAAGAAGGCGCTCGCCTCCGGGTCCGCCGGCACCTATCTCGCCAGCGCGCAGGTTCTGGAGAAGTGCGAGACCAAGCTCGGCCCCGGCACCGTCGGCGACATCAGCATCGGCGAGCGCATGCGCGCCTATGCCCTGTCCGTCCAGAACTATCTCAAGGGCGGCGACGTGGCCCGGGCCCGGGATAATTTCGACAAGTTCCGCAAGGCCTTCCCGGACAACGATCTCTACTACGCCGACGGCACTTCGTTCATCAGCACCATGGAGGCGCTGCTGGGACGCCAGGAGCCTTGGTCCTTCGGAGAATTCGCCAATCTCAACGTTCCCGATTCGCTCAAGAGCGAGATGCGGCGCCTGCACTACTGGAAGGAAAAGTAGCCATGGAACGCCTACCCATCCTTTCGCCTTCGAAAGCCGCGCTCTGCGCCCTGGCCGCGGCATGGGGCCTCGGCCTCGCCGGCCCGGCCCTGGCGGCCACCGAGGCGGGGCCCGACTGGGCGCCGGCGTCCTCGGAGCGCTTGATCAAGCTGCCCGGCAGCTACCTGAAGAAAGCCGTCGAACGGGATTTCGCCAAGTCCGGGCTGGCCCAGGCGCTGCAAGAGGCGGAGACCGCCATGCGGTTGAAGCACCAGAGCCTGCAAGACATCCAGGAAGCGATGGAGCGGGCGGACGGCCAGGTCCGGGTCGATCTGCGCCACCGGTTCCTGGCCGAAAAGCGCGCCTATCTCGATCTTGTCACCCGCCAACAGCAGCTCCGGCGCAAGCAGGCGCTCACCAAGATCAAGCTCTATGAACGCCTGATGCGCAAGCTCGGATTCAAGCGCGGCGCCATGACGCCGCAAAAGGTGGCGTTGGTTGAGAGACAGCAGGCGGCGCTGCGCCGCCTGAATGCGTCCTCGATGCGCGTCGATACCAAGCTGTTCCGCTCCTCCATGGGCAAGGAGAGCAAATACGCCGTTGCCTATGCCGCCAATCTCGCCGCCATCGAACGGTTGAACGCCGCCATCACGGCCCATCCCATGAACGACGAGGCCAATGGCGAGATGGCCGGGATGAGCAAGGAAGACCATCTGCGCGGCCTGGTCGCCGCGGCCGAGGCGGAACTCGCCAACCTGGATCAGGAGGCGGGCATCCTCGGGCTGATGGCCAAGCTGGTGTCTTTGGATGCCTTGGCGCTCAGCGACGACGTCGCCGGCGGCACCGCCGACGGCGATGAGGACGGGGCGCCGAACCAGGGCCTGACCAAGGCCGTCGATCTATTTGTCACGCGATAACGGAGAACCGCCATGAAAATCCGTACCCTCATCGTCGGTGCTGCGGCCTGCGCCATGATCCTGCCGTTGGCCGCGGCCAAGGCCGGAAGCCTGGAGAATCTGGAGCGCGAGCGCGCCATGCTGATGCAGGCCATGCTGTCCGCCGATCTTTCGCCCAAGGAACGCCAGAGCAAGGTGACGCTGTCGCGCAACCGGCTGATCGACCTCGAGCGCATGGTGCTGCGCGACAAGAAGCTGGTGGGCCACAACACCCCCGCCGTGCGCGCCGCGTTCGAGAATTACGACCTGACCTTCCTGGTCCACGCCTCGGTGGAACGCGACCGCGCGCTCCTGGATCACTGGATGCGCCAGGTCGGCGTGTCCACGGAAAGCCTGATGAACGCCCGGATCGGGAGGCGGTAGGGTGTCCGCCATTCTCAGGACGCTGGATACCGGCTCCCGGGCGGTCAGCTTCATGCTGGGCGGTCTCGCCATCGCCCTGGCGGTGGCGGCCATCGCCAGCTCGGCCAGCGCCGCGGAGATCAGCGACTGGGCGGCCCGCGTGCTGGGCTGGTCCTTCGTCCTGATCCTCGCGTCCCTCGTCTTCGTCTGCCTGTTCAGCTGGGTGCGGCTCCTGCAGGAGGGCACCACGCCGGCCACCGAGGTTTGGTACGAAGCCGGCATCCAGGCGGCCAACGGCGTTACCACCCTGGCGCTGACCTTCACCCTGCTTGGGATCAGCCTCGGCATCGGTTCTCTCGCGGGCCAGGAGCTGACCCCCGATACGATCCAGGCGGTGATCCGCAAGATGACCGCCAATTTCAGCCTGGCCTTCATGACCACGGTCATCGGCCTGCCGGTCTCGGCCCTGCTTCGGAGCCTCCTGATCGTCACCGACGCGCGCAACCGAAACCTGCGCGGCGTCACCGATGCCCACCGGTCCCTTTATGCCCGGAAAGGAGCCCAATGATGAAGTTTCTGATCTTCAACATCACGGTGGCGGCCGCCCTGATTTTCCTGTTCACCACCGACCGCGGCGAGGTCACGTCGACCGCGGGCCGAATCCATGATGCCGCGTCGGAGGTCAAGGACGCGGCCCATCGCGCGGTCGAAGGCGGGCGGCGCTGGGTCGGCCGCGCGTCCGCCCGCGTCGGCGGCGACATCAAGGACGCGGCGGCCCGGGCGGCCAAGCCGCTCCAGAAGCACGAGATCCTGAAGACCACACCGATGGCGCCGCCGGTCATCGCGCCCGCCGTCAAGTCCGAAACCGAGGCCGGGGCCGAGGCGATGGCCACGGTCAAGGTCGAGACCGAGAACCGCGCGGGAACGGTGCAAACCCCCGAGACCGCGGCCGCCGCGCCGGCCATGCCGAAGCCGCCGGCCTTGCCGCCCGCCGCCGCGCCGGTTCCCCTCGCGCCCGAGCAAGTGGCCGCGCTGAAGCGCCGGGAAGAGATCCTGCGCGGCATCGATCCCAAGATTCTGGCGCCTGCCGATAAGGCGAAGGCGGCGCCCGAAGCCGTCAAGGGCCGCAAGGCGCCCACCATGTCGCCGACG
>JAOTVC010000209.1 GCA_029863585.1 Alphaproteobacteria bacterium
TAACAGCCTCGTAACCGAGCTGTTCGGGCCGCGCGGCGCCGGCGGAACGCTGGAGGCCGATTTCGGCGACCAGGGCTTCAGCGGCGGGGCATTCCTTGGATACGGACGCCGGTTCGGCGACTGGTATCTGGGTGCGGAGGTCTCGGCCGATACAGCCTCGACCGAGTGGGGGCATGCCAACCTGGGGGTCGGCGGCGACCCGGACGGTCGGATCTTCTCGGTCCGGCGCGGTGCGTCATACGGCATCGAGGGCCGCCTCGGCACGGCACTGTACGTTGGCTCGCTGTTCTATGGGCTGGCAGGTGTGGTGAGGACCGAATTCGAAACGGACTATTCCGATGGGGGCGTGGCGGTTAACCAGGAAGACGAGATGACCGGCCTGCGAGTCGGCGTCGGCGCCGAATTTCCTGTTGTGGGCGGTCTCTTCGGCCGTATGGAATACGCCTTCACCAGCTACGCCGATTACGACGTCGATGTCGGCGGTGTCGACAATTTCGCCAACAAGGAGAGTGCGTTGCGACTTGGCCTCGGCTATCGCTTCGGTGAACCCGCCCAGGCACGGGATACCACGGAAAAGCATGATTTCAGGGGACCATATGCGGGACTCCATCTCGGCTTCGGTACGCTCTATTCGGATAATTCCGGCGCACGCGTAAGCGGCGCCGGGATCAATCGCTTCCTGACCGTCGAGCGGTCCGACAACGGGGCCGTTGGCGGGGGCCTTGCCGGGATCGGCACGACTCTGGGACCCATCTATGTCGGCGCCGAGGTGGCCGGTGAGTTGAGCAACATCAATATGACCGGCGACCGCGATCCGACCGGCCGCACTTATTCGGTCGAGCGAAAGGAAAGCTATGGCGCATCGGGCCGCATCGGTTTCGTGCTCAACGGGGCAACGCTGATTTACGGGCGCGCCGGTCCCGTGCGGACCCACTTCGTCACCGATTACTCGCACACCACCGGCGGCATCACCAATTCAGTCAGCAGCGAAAACTGGCTGACCGGCATGCAATATGGCGGCGGCGTCGAAATGCCGGCGTCGCCACGAAGTTTCGTCCGCCTCGATTACAGCTTTACGAACTATGACGATGGCTATCAGGTCGATTATGTCAGCGGCGTGGACAGCTTCGAACACAGCGAATCGGCTGTTCGGCTTACCTTGGGTGTGCGCTACTGAGCTGACCGGTGCGCCGGGGCACGCCGCGAAAATTAGAAGCCCCACATATAAAATCACTCTTGAATTTATGTAAATTAAACACCATATATGAGCTTGGCGGGTAGCCTTCCGATGAGGCTCCTCATGCCCCTTCCAAATTGCTCGCGCAAGTTGCTAAAAAGTGCACTGATGGCCGCAAGTTCTTTCTTGCTGGTGGCCGGAGGCGTGGCGGTACCGGTGGTTCTTGCACAGCATCCCGGCGGCGGCGGTCAGCACGACACCGGTCCCCGACACGCTGGCACCGGCCAGGAGCATGGCGGCGCTGGCGGCGGAAGCTGCGGTACTGATCACGGCGGCCCGGGCGATGGCTGTGGAGGCGACCACGGCGACGACCACGGCGACGATCACGAAGGGGGTAAGCCCGGCAAGGGATCGGGGCACGCGGACATGGAGGACAAGGTGTTTCGCTGGCAGGGTGGCCGTAAAGGATCGGATAGCCTAGAAGATCGTGTCCTTCGGCAGGGAGAGCGGCCGGCCTGGGCCGCCGGTGCGGTCCCCGAGGATCTCGAACTCGGCCGGCTGAACGTCGCGCGGGCACCGGAATCGATGCGCGCCCATGCGCTGATCGAGGTCTACGCCGGGAACCTGGACAAGGATGGGGACGGTGTCATCGACGCCGATGCCGATCTCGACGCGATCGAGTCGCCAGTCGCCAACCTTGCCCTGTATGAGAGGGCGATGGAGGCCGGGACATGGCCACTCGATCAGGCGGCAAAATTCCTCGGCCGTGCCGCCGATAAATCAATTCCAATCGGTGCGGAGACGGTCGAGGCCATTAACCTGATCCTCGGCGTGCCGGACGATAGTGCGAGCATCGACGGCTTCAGTTACGACCGGTCGCAGACCTATCCCGCCGATATCATTGAGTCGGTATTCGGCGGCCAGAACTACACCGGCACGGGCGTAGGGGGTTTCGCGCAGGCAGCCGACGACGAGCGCGCAGTGACCAAATACCTGCACGATCATTCTGCCGACACACCGGCGTCATGACCGGACAGGGCCGGGATTTCGTTTAACGATTTTCGTAAATCGGGTGTTTTTTCGAAGACGTGCTCTCGGCTGTTTTCGCGGGTACGGGCGTCGGGGCACGGGCCCACACCTAGCCAGAAAAGGGGTGCACAGCCATGTACGAAAATCTCAGTCAAAGTACAGGGGGCGCAGGCAGTCGCCTGCGTTCGCTGTTGGTCGCCGCGGCCGCGGTATTGGCCGTATGTGTTGCGACCGGTATGGTCTTGCAGGGTCAGTCCTGGGCCGCAAAGGGCGGAGACACCAGCAAGGGGGCCATGTGGCGCAAGGGCGGCGACGGCGGCGGCAAGGCCGGCGGCCAGGGTACCATGCGCCAGGGCGGCGGATCGACGCTGGAGCAACGCATCCTTCGCGACGATCTGACGGAGGACGACGACGGCGACGAGTCCGATCGTCCCGTTTGGGCCGGCCGCGAGGGTGACCGCGATCAGACTCCAGGCGGCGGCAACAAGGGCGGTGACCGGATGAAGGGAGATCTCTATGGAGACCTCTACATCATCCTGCGCGATACCAACGGCGTGCCGATTCTGACGGAGGAGGGATACGTACAGCCAATCGCCTTCAAGATCGACGCGGACGGCAATCTCGTCCCGGTCCTCGACGAAAACGGCAACTACGTTTTGTTGCCGCTCGACGAGGAGGGCGAGGTCGACCCGACGCAAATCCCGCCGGGGGAGAACTGGGTCGCGGCCGAGGTTGAGTTCAGCCGCCTCAGCATCGCGCGGTCGCCCGAGCAGGTGCTCGACCGCGCGCTGGATGAGGCCTATCTGGCGCTCCTCGATGCCGACAGCGTCTCGCTCGATCCGGGCGGCCGCATCGTGGTCGTAAAGGACGGGGTGGAGTCGACATTCGATGCGCCGCTGATCAATCTCGCGCTGTACGAGGATCTCCTCAACTACGGTAACCTGATCCTGCGCGACAAGGACGGCGATCCGATCCTCGACGAGAACGGCAACGTGCAGCGACTGCTGCCGTCGTCGATTCTGCCGGAGTCCTCAACGGTTCTGACCAAGGCCGATCTGGAGCTTGCCGCCTCGCTGTTCGCCGCCGCGGCGGACAAGACCAGTGTCATCAATGTCGACATGGTGGTCTACATGAACAGCATCCTCGGGATCGACGGGACGCTGCCGGGCGATTTCGTCGACTTCTCGACCTTCACCTACAACCGGGCAAGTGCGTTTGCAGGGGTGACCGCGACCGTGCTCGTAGAGCAGCCGGACGGCAGCTACGTCGTCGAAGAGGTCTCGATTCTCGATGCTGTCTTCGGCGGCGCGGACGGCAGCTTCGATCCGACCACCGACAACCTGCAAGCAGCGAAGGTGGACGGCTTCACGGCCGCCTCCGACGATGCCCTGCAGGTGCTCGAGTTCATCCACGAGTTTGCCCCTCCCGAGGGAGTTTCCACCGTCTTCTAGGGCAGGGCAGCGTTGATGGGGGAGGTCCCCGAAACGGAGCGGGCTCCATGGGCGTCCGCTCCTTCTTGTTCCGGATAAACAGACGACCATCGTCGCTCGCCTTTCTGGTTTCGCCGGTATTGCCATGGTAACAGATAGGGCATGCCCTGACCGGAGACGATCGATCATGCCTGACACCATGACAGGCGCGTTGGCCGAGGCGATCCATCGGGTCGGCTATGCGGACGCGGCGTCCGTGCCGCTGCTCGAAACGCCGGCCTGTGCACGGCTGACCAGGGAGGCGCGGGCCCTGTGCTATCGCCCGGCGCGCCCCGTCGTCGGCAGCGGCGAGACCGCGGTCCACCAGGATTTCGATCTTGCCACCGAAATACCCGTCGGCGGGCTGACGGCGCTGGCGCGGGTGCTGGACCGGCATATCCGCGGGGCGCTCACCTCCATGAACCGCAACCCGCTGCCGGACGGGTTCGCGATCAACGATCTGATCGTGCAGCGTTATGCGGCGGGCAGCGCGGGCATTACCCCCCATCGCGACCACATCCGTTATACCGGCCTCGTCGCCATCGTGGTGCTGGCCGGGGCGGGGCGGTTCTTCATCTCGCAGGACCGCACCGGAGGGGATGTCCGCGAAATCCCGGCGCCGCCCGGGCATCTCTTGCTGATGCGCGCCCCCGGCTTCAACGGCCGCAACGACCGCCCGTTCCATGCCGTGCGGGATATCACGGCAGAACGCTATATCATCGGCCTGCGCTGCGATTCGCGCCCGGATCGTTCGTCGGTCGCGCCGGAAGATGCGCCGGAGGTCAGCCCGAACACACCCTGTCGGCCAGCCGGCCCATGAAGGCCTGGCCGGCGGCGAGTTGGTCGAGGGCGAGGTACTCGTCGGGCTTGTGCGCCTGGGCGATGCTGCCGGGGCCGCAGATCACGCAGGGGATCTGCGCGTCCTGCTGGAACAGGCCGCCCTCGGTGCCGAAGGCGACCTTGGCATGGCTGTTCTGCCCGGCCAGCGCCTTGACCAGGGTGACCGCCTCGTCGTCGGGGCGCATGTCGAGGCCGGGGTACTGCACGCCCTGATCGAAATCGAAGCCGGTGTCGGGGTGCACCGCCTGCATGCGCGGCTCCAGCTCCTCGGCCGCGAAGCGGTAAATCTCGTCGAGCAGCGGCTGCGGGTCCTGCTGCGGCAGGTTGCGGATCTCGAACTCGAAGCGGCAGTCCTTCGGCACGATATTCAGCGCCGTGCCGCCCTGGACGAGGCCGGTATGGAGGGTGCCGTGCGCCACGTCGAACTCGTCGTCGAAGGGGCCGTCGGCGGCAACGCGCCGCGCCATGCCGGAGATATGGCTGATCAGCTCGGCCGCGTACTGGACGGCGTTGACGCCGTCCGGCGCCAGCGCGGAATGGCATTCGTAGCCGCGCACTCGCACTGTCACGTCGGTCTTGCCCTTGTGGGCGACGATGACCTGCATTTCGGTCGGCTCGCCGATGATCGCCATGCGCGGCTTGACGGGCAGCGTATTGATCAGGTCGATCAGATGGCGCACCCCCAGGCAGCCGATTTCCTCGTCGTAGGACAGCGCCAGATGGATCGGCGTGGCGAGCCCGCGGCCGAGCAATTCCGGAATATGGGCCAGTGCGATCGCGATGAAGCCCTTCATGTCGCAGGTGCCGCGGCCGAACAGCCGGCCGCCCTTCTCAATCATGCGGAACGGATCGCTGCTCCAGTCCTGGCCGTCGACGGGCACCACGTCGGTATGGCCCGAGAGCATGATGCCCGGCCTGTCCTGCGGCCCGATCGTCGCAAAGAGATTGGCCTTGGGTTCGCTGCGGTCCTGTATGAGCGTGCTCTCGACACCGAGGCCCGACAGGTAATCGCGGACGAAATGAATGAGATCGAGGTTGGACTCGCGGCTCGTGGTATCGAACGCGACGAGTCTTTCCATCAGTTCGCGGGTCTTGGTGGCGGTGGCGTTCATGCAGGCCTGTCCGGGTTTTGTTGTCGGGAAGGAATATAGAAGACTATAATGTCGCATCAGGGTGGCGCCAGCCTCGGCGCTGCACAATATGCGATAATTCCTGACCGGCGGGGGAGAATGGCGACACAGGGCAGCTCGGGCGTGTTCGATCTGTGGTCGGCGGCGGCGCCGTCGTCGCCTGTGGTCTTCGATTCCCCGCACAGCGGTGCGGACTACCCGGTCGATTTCGAAACCATCGCCCCCGACGCACGGCTGCGCCGGGCCGAGGACATGTTCGTCGAAGAGCTGTTCGGCGCCGCCCCGGCGCAGGGCGCGGTGCTGCTTGCCGCGAAATTCCCGCGCAGCTATATCGATCCGAACCGCTCGGAATACGACATCGACCGGCGGCTGCTCGACGGCA
>JAOTVC010000210.1 GCA_029863585.1 Alphaproteobacteria bacterium
CGCCGAGGAAATGCAGATCGCCGGAGCCATCCAGGCCATGGCCGACGCCACCCCGGCGCTCGGCATCGTCGCCGCCGTGCTCGGCGTCATCAAGACCATGGGCTCGATCACCGAACCGCCCGAAGTGCTGGGCAAGCTGATCGGCGGCGCCCTGGTCGGAACCTTCCTGGGTGTGCTGCTGGCCTACGGTTTCTTCGGACCCATGGCCTCCTCCCTGAAGCAGACCTACGACGCCGAAATCAAATACCTGCAATGCATCAAGATCGGACTGCTGGCCCACATGCAGGGCAACGCGCCGGCGGTGTCGGTGGAGTTCGCGCGCAAGGCGCTGCTTGAGGACGTTCGGCCGACCTTCTACGAGGTCGAGGAGGCCTCTGACAATGCGCCCAGCCTAGCCTGAGGCGGGGACCAACAAGCGATACTGACCAGGTAGGGTGAGTAACATGGCGACCAACGCGGCGCCGATCATTATCGTAAAGAAGAAGAAGCGCGGCCACGGCGACGGCCATCACGGCGGCGCCTGGAAGGTGGCCTATGCCGACTTCGTGACGGCGATGATGGCCTTTTTCCTTCTCCTGTGGCTGCTCAACTCCACCACCCAGGAGCAGCGCTCCGGCATCTCCAACTACTTCTCCAACGCTTCGGTGGCCCGCACCACCTCGGGCGCCGGCGGCGTTCTCGGCGGCCAGACCATCACCCTGGACGGGCCCCAGCGGGGCAAGGGCGCGCCCCTCGGCCTGCCGACACCGATGCCCAACAAGGACAGCGACAGCGCCGAAGAAGAAGGCCGGCAGGATCGTATCAACGCCGGGCCCAGCGACTTCCGGGCGGAAAATCCCGACAACGACGGGCAAACCAACAATCCGCCTGGCCGCGAGCGGCAAGGTGCGGACAAGGCCGGCAAGGCACAGGGGAGCCAGCCCAGCGAGGAAGATCTCAAGGCGATGATTCGCAGGCGCGAAGACGAGGCGTTCCGGCAAGCCGAGGAAGCGATCAAGCGGTCGCTTGAAACGCTGCCGGGACTACGCAAGCTGGCCGATCACCTGATCCTCGAATCCACCGAGGAGGGACTCCGCATCCAGATCATCGACCGGGCCAAGACAACGATGTTCGCGCGCGGCTCCTCGGTCCCCTACCAGCATACCCGCCAGCTGCTCGAAGTGGTGGCCCATGCCGTCGCCAAACTGCCCAACAAGATCATGATGGCGGGCCATACCGATTCCACTCCCTACGCCAGAGGGGCAAGCTATTCCAACTGGGAACTGTCGACCGACCGGGCCCATGCCGCGCGCCGGGAACTCGCCAGGTTCGGCGTTCCCAAGAACCGCTTTGCCCAGGTCGTCGGCAAGGCCGCGACCGAGCCCTTGCTGGCCAAGGATCCCAAGAACCCCCGCAACCGGCGCATTTCGATCACCCTGCTCCGCGGCAACAAGCTGCCGCCGAAAGTCGCGAACAAGCGCAAGCTGCCGGTCAAGCCGGCCGACGTCCCCCCGCCCCCGGTGGTCAAGGGCGCCAAACTGCGGAACGTCATTCCCAAACAGGCCGCGCCCGGGCGCTGACGCTGGCCTCCAGCCGCGCCGATTGCTCCGCATCGGGGCTTCGCGCCATAATGGCCGCATGGAACGCCGGCCCCACCCGCTGCACGCCTCGCCGCTCAGGCCATGCCCGTATCTTGCGGGGCGAAACGAGCGCGTGATCGCGACGGAGCTCGTCGGGCCGCACGCCACGGAACTTTATTCCGCCGGCATCCAGGCCGGGTTCCGGCGCAGCCATAATTTCATGTACCGCCCCGCCTGCCCCGCTTGCGACGCCTGCCGGCCCGTTCGCGTGCAAGCCAAGGCTTTTACGGCGAGCCGGTCGCTTGCCCGCGTCGCCCGCGCCAACCGCGACCTCGTCGCCGCATCCGGCCCGGCAAAGGCAAGCACGGAACAATATGGACTGTTCACGCGGTATCAATCCCGGCGCCATCCCGGCGGCGGCATGGACCGGATGTCCTACATCGAGTATCAGGCGATGCTCGAGACCAGCCCGGTCGAGACCTTGATGACCGAATTCCGTAACCCCGAGGGCGACCTTGTTGCCGTGATGCTGGCCGACGAAACCGCCGACGGGTTGTCGGCCGTGTACAGCTTCTTCGATCCGGCGGAGCCGAAGCGCGCACTCGGCACCTATATGATCCTTTGGCTGATCGGGGAAGCCGCGCGCCGCGGGCTGCCCCATCTCTATCTCGGCTACTGGATCGAAGGCTGCGCCAAGATGGATTACAAGTCCCGGTTCAGGCCGCTGGAGATTCTCGGCCCCGAGGGGTGGTCGTCGCTGGCCCCGGCCGATGGCGGGGCGCTCGAGGAAACCGTATAGTACGGGGCCGCCGGGACTTGGGGCGCCAAGCCCCGGCCCGGCGGGATGGGGTAAGGTCAAGAGCAAGGGGAACAGCAATGGACAGACGCGACTTTTTCCTGATGGGCGCGGCCACCGGCTTGGTGCTGGGCGGCGCCGGCGGCTACCTATTGAAGGCTGGGCAGAAGGGCGGCCCCTCCGCGCCCGCGGAAAGTCGCCAGAAATTCAATTGGACCATGGTCACGACCTGGCCGGAGAAGTTCCCCGGTCTCGGCACTTCCGCCGACCGCCTCGCTGAACGCATCACCGCGATGAGCGGCGGCGAACTGACCGTGAAGGTGGCGGCGGCGGGAACCGTGGTCCCCGCTTTCGGTTCCTTCGACGCGGTGTCCCAGGGATCGGTGGAGATGGGCCATGCCGCGTCGTACTACTGGCAAGGCAAATCGAAATCCTTCAACTTCTTCGCCGCCGTGCCCTTCGGCCTGACCGCCCAGGAGCTCTCCGCCTGGATCCATTACGGCGGGGGCCAGGCACTATGGGACGAAGGCTACGCCAAATTCGGACTGAAGCCTTTTCTTGCCGGCAACACCGGGGTCCAGATGGGCGGCTGGTTCAAGAATGAAATCAAATCCATGGAGGATTTCAAGGGGCTCAAAATGCGCATGCCCGGGTTGGGCGGCGAGGTGCTGAGGCGCGTCGGCGCCACCGCCGAGAGCCTGCCCGGCGGCGAGATCTTCACGGCGCTCACTTCCGGTCGCATCGACGCCACGGAATGGGTCGGCCCCTGGAACGATTTGGCCTTCGGATTCCACAAGATCGCCAAGAATTATTACTGGCCTGGTTTCCACGAACCGGGGACCGGCATCGAATGCTTCGCGAACAAGGCCAAGTTCGAGGCCCTGCCGCCCCACCTTCAGGCGGTGGTCACCAGCGCCTGCCGCGCCGAGGCTGAGGCCATGCTGGGTGAATTCAACCGGCGCAACGGGGCGGCCCTCAAAACCCTGATCGAACAGCACGGCGTCATCCTCAGGCGCTTCCCCGACGACGTCGTGACGGCGTTGGGCAAGGCCTCGGCCGAAGTGTTGGCCGAGCTGGAAGACGCCGACGATCTGACCAAGCGGACCTATCAATCCTTCCGCGCCTTCCGTGAGGAAGCCATTTCATGGTCCAGGCTGTCGGATCAGGGATTCCTCGATATGCGCCACGCCATCATGCGGGGCAAGTCCTAGAGGGCTCCGCGGGATCGAAAAAGCGGCGGTTTCCCGTCGCCGGCGGATGCGGACAGGGTGGCGAACGCTCCGTCAGCACTCTCTGTTGATGGCTGCTAAGGCCCTGATTTTATTGATTCGTTAACCAACCTGTGCTGCAATTTTCAGGCACCGATGTGATTGGCCACGGTTTGTTTTGTCTAGTGAAGGACGAACAACATGAGAAACGGACGCAGGCGCAGACGCGGTCACGAAAATTTCGAGAAGCAGTTGCTCGGCTACCGATTGACCACGGCGGAAATCATCTACCGCATGCCGGATCACCAGACGCTGCTCCAAAGCTACATCTGGCAGGAATACGATCTCGCCCCGAAGTTCCCGGAACTGCACCGTTTCCTAGATTTCTGGCAGAAGAACCTGGACGGTCCCATCCACCAGGTCCGGGTCGCCAGCAAGCAGCTGATCTCGCCCATCGAACTGCAAATGGTCGACCGCGAGTTCCGGATCAACTGATCGCCGGCGGTCCGGGTAACGGACCCCTGCCCGCCCCGGCCGACCAAGGCCATCGGCGACGCGCCGTCGTCATTGAATGACGATGAACAGCCCCATGCCGCCGCGCAGAACATTGAGGGCGAGAACATCTCCCCCTCCCTTGAGCGCGGCACGAAATTCCTCCGTGTTGTGCACCTCCCGGCGGTTGACCGCGACGATCACGTCGCCCTTCCGCAAACCGCTGCGCCACGCCGTACTGCCCGGCTCCAGCCCGGCCACGACGACGCCCTTGACCTGCCCGAAATACGGGTGATCGCGGCCAAGGTTCTCGAACACGGCGCCGTTCAGCTTTGATGAACCGGCACCCGCCCGCGCCTTGGTCTCACTCTGCAACTTCACCCGGACGGTCATTTGGTCACCGTCCCGAACGATCGAAAGTGCAACCTCTTGGCCGACCGGCGTCAGCCCGATGCGGTTGCGAAAATCGGTCGAACTGCGCAGCGCCCGGCCATTCAGGGCAACGATCACATCGCCGGCCTTGAGACCTGCCGCAGCGGCGGCGCTGCCGGGCTCAACCCGGGAGACGATGGCGCCCCGGGAATCGGCGAGGGACAGCGCCTCGGCGATGCGCGGCGTTACATCCTGGACCGAAATGCCGAGGCGGCCGCGCCGGACCTCGCCATAGCGCAAGAGTTGTCCCATCACCGCCTGTGCCATCTGGGACGGCACCGCGAAGCCGATGCCGACATTGCCGCCGGCCGGCCCGATGATTGCCGTATTGATGCCGATCAATTGGCCACGCAGGTCGATCAAGGCACCGCCGGAGTTGCCGGGGTTGATGGAAGCGTCGGTCTGGATGAAATCCTCATAGCCTTCGATGTTCAGCCCGCTCCGCCCCAGCGCGCTGACGATCCCCGATGTCACCGTCTGGCCGAGGCCGAAGGGATTGCCGACCGCCACCACGAAATCGCCGACCTTGAGCTTGTCTGAATCGCCGATGGGCACGGCGGTCAACCGGTCGGCCTTGATCTGCAACAGGGCGATATCGGTCCCTTGGTCGCTGCCGATCAGCTTGGCCAGGAAACTGCGCCGGTCCTTGAGCGTCACCAGAATTTCCTCGGCGTTGGCGATCACGTGATGGTTGGTCAGCACATAGCCCTTGCCGGCATCGACGATAACGCCGGAGCCCGCGCTGATCTGCGGTTGGGGCCGCGACTGTTCCGAGCCGTCGAAGAAGAACCGGAAGAACGGATCGTTGAGCAGGGGGTTTTCGCGTTCCGGGGCCCTGGATTTGACGGCGATGTTGACCACCGCCGGGGTCACTCTCTCAAGCAGCGGGGCAAGGGTCGGGATCCCCCCCACCTGAGGCAGCTCCATCGGCGGCGGGGCCGCAACCGATGGAACGGCGAACATCACCGCGGCAATCAGGAGTGTCGTGATTTTGAAGGATTTCATTATTGTTTCCTCTGAATTTCCGGGCTGGATATCAGGGCGAACGGAAAAGCGCGCCGACCGCCTGGCGCCGGTGGGCCAAGGGGACTGAACAGATAAGGCGCGGGCTTTCCGGCGCGCCTGGAAACATGATTATGCCGCGTTGCTGTCTGATCCCAGCAGGTTCTTGACCTTGGACTTGATCGCCTTGGATGAACCGCCGCTGATCTCAATCTTTCGGGGTTTCAAGGCCTCGGGAATTTCACGTACTAGGTCGATGGTCAGGATGCCGTTTTGGAGTGCCGCACTTTCCACCTCGACGTAATCGGCCAGACGGAACTGCTTGCTGAAGGAGCGGCCCGCGATCCCGCGATAGAGGTATTCGGTCTTTGCCTCTTGCCCCTTGTGCTCGCCGGCCACGAACAGCGTGTCGTTGCGCACCTCTATGGAAAGCTCGTCCTCGGCGAAGCCCGCGACGGCGAAGGTCAGGCGATAGTGATTTTCACCCACCGCCTCGACATCGTATGGCGGG
>JAOTVC010000037.1 GCA_029863585.1 Alphaproteobacteria bacterium
AGCCCGGTCCGTTGAAGAGCAGGTCAAGAGGCCCGCGGGCCCCCTCTTGCTCATCAAGCGTTAACCATATTTCAAGCCTTTCAGGGCATGTTTTCCCGGTTCATCGCGCGCAAGCGAAAGGGCCGAACCATCCGCATCCTGAAGCACATCCTGCTGGCCTCCAGTTACGCCTTGCTGGCCATCGCGGTCGGCCTGGTGTCGCCCGAACTGGTGCCGGAACTGGCACCGCCGGCAAGCTGGCTTGCCGGGGCGGTGGTGTTCGTCGCCGGCCTGGTGGTTCATGAATCCCACGTTCGCCACGAGCAATTCGCCGAGGCGCTGGGCCATGTCCTGATCCTCGGCAGCGATGACGAGGACCGGCGCGGGGAAATCGAAAGTCTGCGCCGGGCGATCGCCGAAATCGGAGAAAACCTCGAGGCGATCGAGGAAGGCGGCACCAAACGGGACAACGCCGAGCTCGACCGCGTGGTGTCCGAGGTCCGGGTCCTGCAGCACCTGATCGAGCAGCTTTCCACTTCGAGGTCCAAGCAGGCAAAGCCGGCAGCGACCGAAACGGATGCCGCGGCGGCCGACGCGAAGCCGCAGGCCCAGTCCGGAGAGGCGCCCAATTCCGCGGTGCCTTCGCAGCACGGAGCCGGGTCGGAGGATCTCGGCGAGGACGAAGTGCTCGATATCGTGCGCGAAGGATTGCGCCGGGAGCGGGTCGATCTCTACCTGCAGCCCATCGTCGGACTGCCCCAACGCAAGCCGTATTACTATGAATGTTTCTCCCGCATCCGGGCCGCCGACGGGACCGTCATCAGTCCCGACCAGTATATGGACATCGCCAAGCAGGAAGGCCTGATCGGCGCCATCGACAACATGCTGCTGTTCCGCTGCGTGCAGCTGGTCCGGCGTCTGCAAGACCGCCGGCCCAACGTGGGCTTCTTCTGCAACATTTCCGCCAACACCCTGCAAGACAGGGACTTCTTCTCCGATTTCGTCGAGTTCATGGGCGCCCATCAGGAGCTTGCCAAGAACATCATCTTCGAATTCTCCCAGGAAGACCTGGAGACCCACCGCCGGGAAATCGGCGAATACGCAACCCGGTTGGGACCGATCGGGTTTCACTTCTCCCTCGACCAGGTGGAGGACCTACAGGCGCTCAACCTGGAAGTCCTTTCGGCCCTGGGGTTCCGCTTCATCAAGATCGATTCCGACGTCCTACTGAGGTTCGCCGCCGCCGCTGAAGCGCCGGCCATGGCCGGCACCCGCAGTGAGGGAGCCGCCGACGGCGAGGACCTGGCGCTGGCCGAGGAGACCGTGGTGGGCGTCGATGTCGGGGCCTTGAAGCGAGCCATGGACCTGCACAACATCGACTTGATCGTCAGCAAATTCGAAGAAGAAGAGAAACTGGTGGAGCTGCTGGACTTCCGCATCGATTTCGGCCAGGGATTCCTGTTCGGCGAGCCCCGCCTGTCGAAGCTGAACTGAGCCTGACGTCCGGGCGGCCGCCCGCGCCCCCTTCACAACCGCGCGCCTCCATGGCACAAGGTGCCCGCACCTCGTCCAACAGCCGCGAGCCTACCGATGTCCACGTCCTCCCCGCCCGGCCGGGAAATCCGCATCCTCACGGGTCTCGCCGCGTTCTTGGAGCCCTATGACGGTCTCATCCTCGATCTCTGGGGCGTCATCCATGACGGCCGCCATCCCTATCCCGGGGTCACGGACACGCTGGCCCGGATCAAGCAGAGCGGACGCAAGGTGGTGATGCTCTCCAATGCGCCGAGGCGGTCGAGCGCGGTGATCGAGGGGATGACCGAGATCGGCATCGACCGGGCGCTCTATGACGACGTGCTGTCGTCGGGCGAACTGGCCTGGCGCGCGCTTGAGAGCCGGACTTTGCCGTGGGCCGCGGCGCTGGGCCGCCGCTGCCTGCATATCGGCCCGGCGCGCGACGATGGGCTGCTGGACGGTCTCGGACTCGCCACGATCAACGGTCCGGAGGCGGGGGCGTTCATCCTCAATACCGGACCCTGGGAGGATGGCGAGACCGTGGCCGATTACGAAGCGCTGTTGGGGGAAGCCGCCGCCTGTGCCATGCCCATGGTGTGCGCCAATCCCGATATCGAGGTGATCCGCGCGGGCAACCGCATCATCTGCGCCGGTGCCCTGGCCCGGCGCTATGGGGAGCTTGGCGGCACGGTGCATCAGTTCGGCAAGCCGTACGCGGAAACCTATCGCGCCTGCATTGAGCTGTTGGGGATCGCGGATCCGGCCCGCCTTGTGGCGATCGGCGATTCGCTCGCCACCGACATCCGCGGCGCCGCCGCCGCGGGGATCGATTCGGTGCTGGTGACGTCGGGCATTCATGGCGCGGAGCTCGGCCTCGCCTATGGCGAAACACCGACCCGGGAGCGGCTGCAGGAGGCCTGTGCCGCGGCCGGGGTCTGCCCCTTGGCCGCCGTCGCCGCCTTCGTCTGGTAAGCGCCGCCATCGACGGGTTCCGGTTGTGCTGGACGGATCGGACCTCTGCCGATAGTGTTTTGGGCCAAGGGCGGTGGCGGAAAGCGCCCGAACAAGAAACCAGGGAGCTACCACGGGGTTCAATGAGCGCGCGGCCGACCCGTTACCGGTCCTGGCGCATAGCCGGCGTGATCGTGAGCATCGCGTGGCTCGCCGCCGTGGCCTATTATGCCACCACCCAGATCGGCTGGGCCAATCTGGCCTACCTTCTTCCCCATGAGCTGGCGGCCTTTGTGCTGGGCGCTGCGGTGCCCCCGGCGGTGCTGATTCTGGGACTCGCCTATGCCGCGATGCGTGCCGAGCTGGGGGATGCGGCCCAGGTGCTGGAGGCGCGCCTGGACTTGTTGATCTATCCCCCCTCAGAGGCGCGTCTGGAGGTCGAGTCCGTCGCCCAGGCGCTTGAGCGTCATGCCGAGACCCTGGCCGATGTCAGCGAGGCGGCGGCCAACCGGGCGGAGAGCCGCATGCGGCAGGCCGCCCGAGACATCGAGGCGCGCATCAACGAGGCCGGGCTGGCGGTGGACGGCGCCGCCGAGACCGCGGCGCGCAGAATGGAAACCATGGCCGGCATCCTGGCGGCGCGCGGCGCGGAACTGGACGCGGCGTCGGACCGGGCGGAGAGGATCAATGAGGCGATCGACCGCCAGGCGCGGGAGCTCAGCGCCGCTGCGAATGAGGCCAACAGCGCGGCGGCGGCGGTCCGCCGCACCACCCTGGATGCCGTGCGCGAAGGATTCCTGCGCGATTCCAAGCAGGTGGTGGACGAGCTTGGGGCGCTTGGCGTCGACGTCATGCGGCTGATCGAGCGTCCGGTGCCGGAAAAGCTTTGGCGCCAGTTCTCCCGCGGCGACAGGAACGTGTTCCTGCGCTCGCTGCTCGGCAACGGCGAGGCAAGGCGGATCCAGGATGAAATCCGGGCCCATTACGACAGCGATCCCGAGTTCAGGAAATGCGCCGACCGCTACCTCGATTCCTTTGCCGAGCTGCTGGAGCAGGCCGATCGTTCGGACCCGGCCAATTTGCTCAGCTCCGCCTTCGTCACCTCCGATGTTGGCAAGGTCTACGTCCTGCTGTCGCGTGCCGTCGGCCGCATGAATTGACCCGGCCCCGACAACCCGCAAGACTGATTCCCTGACCCGACCGGCTGCGTCACGGCAGACCGGACCGCACCGGACCATCTTTCAAGGGGAAAGCGATGTCTCTTGCCTCGGAAACCACCTCTCTGTTCACCTCCATGGGCCTTGCCGTCGTGCTGGTCGCGATCTGCGTCCTGGTCCACTACGAATGCCTGCGCGCGGCATCGGTGCTGTTGCCGCGTCTCGAGATCCGGCCGCGGGCGCGCATCCTGTTCGTCATGGGGGTGGCTTTCCTGGCCCACTCCCTCGAAATCTGGATCTACGGCGTCGCCTATTGGCTGATCGCCCATTATCTCGCGATCGGCGATATCGGCGGCAAGGTCACCGGTTCGTTCCCGGAATACATTTATTTCTCGACCGTCAGCTACACCTCCCTCGGTCTCGGCGACCTGTACCCGACCGGGGCGCTCAGGCTTTTGACCGGGGTGGAGGCGTTGCTGGGCCTGGCGATGATTGCCTGGACCGGCTCCTTTACCTATCTGGCGATGGAGAAGTTCTGGACCTTGCACGGCGCCAGGGGTTATTGGCGCGACAACTAGATGGGGCCACGGGCCGGGATCAAGGGGCAAGGCCGCCTGGCGATAGGCCCGGGGGCCTTGACGCTCGGCGGCAAACCCGGTAAACAGCCCATCCGGCGGGGGTGCCAACGGGTGGCCCCCGCGGGACCTTTGGATGCAAACGATCGATCAGCGGAAGGCGGGTTCGTCATGTCACGGCGGTGCCAGATTACGGGTAAAGGGGTGATGACCGGGAACAACGTGAGCCATGCTCACAACAAGACCCGGCGCCGGTTTTTGCCCAATGTTCAGGAAACCTCGTTGCTGAGCGATTCGCTCGGCCGCATGGTGCGGCTCAAGCTCACGGCCTCAGCCCTGCGCACGCTGGAAAAGAAGGGGGGCTTGGATCCCTTCCTGCTGTCGGTCCCCGCGGCGCGGCTGGACCCCGCCGTGCGCAAGGTCCGGCGCCAGATCCAGAAAAAGCAGGCGGCCGGCGCCTAGCACCGCCGGTCTTGGGCTTCGGCCCCGTGCCCATCGGCCCGCCGCGAGGCGGGCTTTTTATTGGTGCGGCTGCTTGGCGCCAGGGGCCGGGCGAAAAAAAGGGGCCGGATCGCTCCGGCCCCGGCTGCGCAGATGCACGCGCCGCGTTACATGCTGGCGGAAAGGTTCTTCTTGAAAAACGCCACCGTGCGCTTCCAGGCGAGGGCAGCCGCCGCCTTGTGATAGCGGGCCGGGCGCGCGTCGTTGTTGAAGGCGTGCTTGGTGCCCGGGTAGAAGTGGAGTTCGCCGGCCTTGCCCATCTTCTTCAGCGCCGCGGCGAACGGCTTGACGCTCTTGGTCCGCTTCGGATCGTCTTCCGCGTAGTTCATGAGGACGGCGGCGTTGATCTTGTCGATGCCCTTCTTCGGCGCATTGCCGTAATACGAGACCGCCGCGCCGAGTTTCGGATCCATGACCGCCAGGTTGAGTGCGGCGCCGCCGCCCCAGCAGAAGCCGACGACGCCGACCTTGCCGGTGGAATTGGCATGGCCGCGCGCGAAGTCGGAAACCGCCATCAGATTGGTGGCAATCTCCTTCTTGGGCACCCCGGTAAGCTGCTTGCGCGCGAGGTCCCTGTCCTTGGGCGTGCCGCCCTGGGGGGCGAGCATGTCCGGGGCCACCGCCAGGAATCCTTCGAGGGCCATGCGCCGGGCAACGTCCTGGATATGCGGCGTCAGGCCCCGGTTCTCATGGATCACGATGACGGCGGGAAGCTTGCCGGAGCGCTTCGGGCGGGCCACATAGGCGCTCATCTGGGCACCGCCGACCACGAAGCTTTCCATCCGCGCCTCGATCCGGTTGTCGCCCGGGGAAACCATCGCCGCTTCCGCGCCGGTGCCTTCCAGCCAGGGCAGAACCGCCGCCGCCGCCGTCACGCCGCCCGCCGCCTTCACCAGGTTCTGAAGGAATTCCCGGCGCGGCTGCTGGCTGTGCACATAGTGGTCGAACAGCTCGATGAATCGGTCTTTTTTATCTTCGGGTATGCTCATGAGGATGCCTCTTTCCTAGCTTTTTCGTTGTATCCACGCACCTGTCGGAATGGGCGAGGGGGCCCCGCGGCGGCGCAATCGGTCGGTCCGGAAATCTGATGATGTGTTTGTGGATCCGCGGCGCGGCTCCCCCTGCCGTCATGACGCTTGACGCATATTTGTCCAGGAATGTGACCAGATTGTGTTCAAACCGGTTGCTCCAGGCGGCCCCGGGCGGCGGCCCGTGGATCAGCGGCGGCCACTGCGGCGGCGTTCGCGCACCTCGTCCTTCGGGACGAAATCCTCGTCGAACAGTTCCGAGAGCTTGTCCATCATGGTGCCGCCGAGCTGCTCGGCGTCGACGATGGTCACCGCGCGCTTGTAGTAGCGGGTGACGTCGTGGCCGATGCCGATGGCCACCAGTTCGACCGGCGAATACTGCTCGATCCAGTCGATCACGGCGCGGAGATGCTGTTCCAGGTAATTGCCCGGATTGACGGACAGGGTGGAATCATCGACTGGCGCGCCGTCTGAAATCACCATCAGGATGCGGCGCTGCTCGGGCCGGCCGATCAGGCGGTTATGGGCCCACATCAGGGCTTCGCCGTCGATGTTCTCCTTCAACAGGCCCTCGCGCAGCATCAGGCCGAGATTCTTCCGCGTCCGCCGCCATGGCGAATCGGCGGCCTTGTAGACGATATGACGGAGGTCGTTGAGCCGGCCCGGGCGCGGTGGCTTGCCGGCCGACAGCCATTTTTCCCGCGATTGCCCGCCCTTCCAGGCCCGCGTGGTGAAGCCGAGGATCTCTACCTTGACGGCGCAGCGCTCGAGCGTCCGGGCCAGAATATCGGCGCTCATGGCGGCGAGGGTGATGGGCCGCCCCCGCATCGAGCCGGAATTGTCGATCAGCAGGGTCACCACCGTATCGCGGAACTCCATCTCCTTTTCCTGCTTGTAGGTCAGCGGGTAGAGGGGGTTGGTGACGACCCGGTGGAGGCGGGCGGCGTCGAGCATCCCTTCGTCGAGGACGAATTCGCAGGTTCGTGATTGCTTGGCCATCAGGCGGCGCTGCAGCCGGTTGGCGAGGCGGCTGATGACGCCTTGCAGATGGCTTAACTGGCTGTCGAGATGGGTGCGCAGGCGGTTGAGCTCCTGCTCGTCGCACAGGTCCGGCGCGTCGATGACCTCGTCGAAAGTGGTCGTGAAGGCGGTGTAATTGGGCTTTTCGTTGCTGAGCGGCCCCTGGGGCGCCCAGCGGATGTCCGGCGGCAGGGAATCGCCGTCGCCCATTCCTTCGGAGGTGTCTTCGAGCGATTCCTCGCTCATCCCGCGCTCGCCGTCCTCGCTGTCGTCGAGGGATTGCTCGCCGTCGGTCTGCATGGACTCGGCGTCTTCGCTGTCCGCCCCCTCGGCGTCGGGATCGGCGTTTTCATCCTCCTCGCCCTCGCCGTCGGCATTGGCTTCGAGGTCTTCCTCGGCATCGACGTCGCTGAGCGCCAGGTCGCTGATGAACTTGTTCAGCGCCAGGGCGAATTCTTCCTGGTTGGTGATGTTTTCCTTCAGCGCGTCGAAATCCTTGCCGGCGCGCTCCATGACCCAGTTGCGCCACATGTCGACGATCGGCTTGATATTGTCGGGCGGCGTTTTGCCGGTCAGCTGTTCGCGCACGATGAGGCCGATCACTTCCGGCACCGGGACATTCTCGTACTCGTTGACCCGGTCGAAGCTGAGCGCCTTGCAGCGGTCGGAAAGGGAGGCGTCGAGATTGTCGGAGACGCCGCGCATCCTGAGCGCGCCGATGGCCTCGAACCGCGCCTGTTCAACCTCATCGAAGATCTTGCGCGCGGTCTCGCCGGCGGGCTTCTTGGCGGCGTGCATCTTGTCGTCGTGATAGCGCAGCTTGAGGGCCATGGAATCGGCGTGGCCGCGAATCTTGGACACTTCCTGATCGGGCAGGCTGCGCGGCGGGGTCTGCAACCGTGCCGTCTTGCCCCGGATGCGCGGCGGATCGGGGGTGAATTCCACCTCCAGCTCGCGTTCGTGGGAAACCGCGCGCATCGCCGCCGCGGTGACGCGCCTGAATTCCTCGACCGGATTGTCCTTTGCCATATCGCCGGCTCCTGCCCCGGGCGCGGTGGCCCCTAGGCTTCGCTCCCCTGGCTGCGGGTCGATTCCGGCAGTTCTTCGCCGAAGCACCGCTGGTAGTATTCCGCCACCGTGCCGCGTTCCATCTCATCGCATTTGTTGAGGAAGCTGACCCGGAAGGCATGGGCCACATCGTCGAAGATCTTGGCGTTCTCGGCCCAGGTGATGACGGTCCGCGGCGACATGACGGTGGAGATGTCGCCCGCCATGAAGCCCGCCCGGGTGAGGTCGGCGAGCGAGATCATGTTGGACACCTGCGTCCGGCCCTTCTTGTTGTCGAGCCACTTGGCCTTGGCCAGGACGATCTTGATTTCGTCTTCATGGGGCAAGTAGTTCAGGGTCGAGATGATATGCCAGCGGTCGAGCTGCCCCTGGTTGAGCTGCTGGGTCCCGTGATAGAGGCCCGTGGTGTCGCCCAGCCCCACCGTGTTGGCGGTGGCGAACAGGCGGAACCAGGGGTGGGGGCGGATGACCTTGTTCTGATCGACCAGGGTCAGGCGTCCGTCGACTTCGAGCACCCGCTGGATGACGAACATCACGTCGGGGCGTCCGGCGTCGTATTCATCGAACACCAGGGCGGTCGGCGACTGCAGGGCCCAGGGCAGAATGCCTTCGCGGTATTCGGTCACCTGCTGGCCGTCGCGCAGCACGATGGCGTCCTTGCCCAAAAGATCGATACGGCTGATATGGCTGTCCAGGTTGACCCGCACGCAGGGCCAATTGAGGCGGGCGGCCACCTGTTCGATATGGGTCGATTTCCCGGTGCCGTGATAGCCCTGGATCATAACCCGCCGGTTGTGGGCGAATCCGGCGACGATCGCCAGCGTCGTCTCGGCATCGAAATGATAGGATTCGTCCAGATCCGGGACGTATTCGCAGCCTTCGCTGAAGGCCGGGACCTTCATGTCAGAATCGATCCCGAACGCCTGACGCACCGAAACTTCGATATCCGGTGCGTCCAAAGGATGTACGGGGGTTTCGGAATCCGTGGTGATCGTGCTTGCCATATCGAAATCTGTTCCGTTCTCTTGGGGCCGTGGGGCCGTCGGGCCCGGTGATGTCCGGGGCCTTGCCACCCCGGAAGGGGCCGGGTCAGGCGTTGAGCGTTTCCTTCAGCGTCTCATAGGCCTGGTTGATCAATTTTAACCGCTCTTCGGCGGCCTTGTCGCCCCCGTTGGCGTCGGGGTGATGCCGTTTGACGAGGATAATGTACTGGGCCTTGACCGATTCCGGGGTCACAGGAGGCGAAAGATCGAGGATATCGAGCGCTTCGTCAACGGCGCTCTGATTTTTTCCGGCCCCGGTCCGGCCCCTGCCGTTGGCGCGCCGGGCGCCGTCGGCACCTTCTTCTTCGAACAGGCCGAACTTGTCGCGCAACTGGTCGAACCGCATTTGCGCATGCAGTCCGCCCAGCTTGCCCAGCGGCCAGGTCGGGCGCCATCCTACCATGTCCTCCCGGATCATCGCTTCGATCTCGTCGTCCGACCTGCCGGCGCAATAGTTCCATGCCTTGTTGTATTCGCGCACATGGTCGAGGCAGAACCACAGATAGGTATCCAGCTTGTCCGGAGCCGCAGGCGCCCGGTATTCCCCCTCTTCCCCACAACCATTGACATCGCAGGGCCGGCCCCGCGCCTTCGCGCGGCCGCCGTCTGGTCCCAGTGTCGTGCGGGGAGACTTGCGTTTGCTGGGTCTTGGCATCCATGATTTATGGCGGTTACAACGGGCCTGGGTCAATTGGAATCCGCCGCCCGGTCCGGGACGGCAAACGGGAGGATCGATCATGGCAGATGGGGAAATCAGGGCGGCGCTGACACGCAAGTTGGAGGCCGCTTTGGCGCCGGTTGCGCTTGAGGTGATCGACGAATCGGCCGGCCACCAGGGCCATGCCGGGGCGCGACCCGGCGGCGAAACCCATTTCCGCGTGGAAATCACCTCCAAAGCCTTTGCCGGACTCTCGCGTATCGAGCGGCAAAGGCTGGTTTACCGCGTCCTGGCGGAAGAACTGGCCGGCCCGGTCCATGCCCTTTCGGTTGGCGCCCATCTCCCCGAATGAATACTGGTTGGCATCAATGACCATAACTTAGTATTAATGATCTAGTTGCTATCATATATATGTATGTAATATTCGCTATCTCGATTATAGTTAATGACTAGCCATTCGAATTCAAGATGCGTGGGATTGGAGGGCTTTTTTCGTGATGAGCTGCAAGAACGTCAACGTATCAGGGCGCCGCACCAGCATCCGGATAGAGGAAGAGTTGTGGTCCGCGGCCGAAGAGCTATGTATGCGGGAAGAGATGACGCTGCACGAATTATGCACCTTGATCGATCAGCACCGGGGTTCGAGCGGCCTGACCGCGGCGCTCCGGGTCTTCCTTATCGTCTATTTCCGGCTCGCGGCCACGGAATCGGGCCATCTCGAGGTCGGTCACGGCACCATCAACCACAAGGTCCGGGCCGCGGACCGTTGGCGCCCCTTCATCGCCCAGATGTTTGCGGGGTCGTGAGCCGACGCCTCCGGTGCCTATCCGCCGCGGATCATGAGCCGGTGTAGAATTCCGGCCAGCGTTCCTTCGCCACTTCGCCGTCCGACGCCATGACGTGGCAGGTGTCCATGCGGGCAGGCTTCTTGCGAACGCGTCCCGCTGAATCGTCCTGGGCGTCGCTCACCCGGCTGGGTCCCAGCGTCTGATAGGCCACGGTGCCCATGGGGCCGAGCATCTCGACCATGTGGACGCAGCCATTGACGCCGCCCAGCAACCGCTTGATGTTGTTGAACCAACCCGGCGCGATGCGCTCGCCCTTGAGCACTTGGAAGTTGGGTGTGATATTGGGACAGATACGATGCGGCCCGGCATCGAGGGTCGCTTCCACCGCATGGATGGTGAGGGTCTCGTCGACGGTCAGGCGGATCCACATGTCGTGCACCGCCGTGCCCGCCGTCACCTTGCCGCGCCAGGCGCTGTCGAAGTCATACCCCTTGATGTCGTGCAGATGGCCTTCGATGTCCCACAGGCCGTCTTCGCGCCTGTAGCCGGCCATTTCCAGGTTGCGATTATGTCGTGTTTCCCTGGGGGCTGGATCACTGAGTGGCATCGTCGTGGTCTCCGCAGTGGGGCGTCTCTTGGTCGTCGTTTCACCAGGCCCACCGCGCTTTCGCGTGCCCTGCCCCGGGGCGCCTTCGCGGTGGACCAGGCGCACTATAAGACCGGCCGGGCCCGCCGTCCAACCAACGGTCGGGGTGCCGGGCCGGGGCCGCATTACGGATCGACGGGCGGCGTGATCTTCAGTGTGGTCAGGCGGTTGCCGCTGCGCCCGAGGACCTCGAAGCGGAACCCGTAGAAGGTGAAAACCTGACCCGTGTCCGGAATCGAGCGCGATTCATGGAGCACCAGGCCGGCCGCGGTGGCCGCCCCGTCATCGGGCAATTGCCAATCGAAACGCCGGTTGAGGTCGCGGATGGTGATGTCGCCGTCGACGATCACGGTGCCGCCGGTCTGTGGCCGGATGCCGCGGCGCGGGATGTCGTGTTCGTCGGAGATGTCACCGACGATCTCCTCCAGGATGTCCTCCAGAGTCACGATCCCGAGCAGGTCGCCATATTCGTCGACGACGATGGCGAAGTGTTCGCCGCGCTGGCGGAACGCCTGGAGCTGGTTGAGCAGGTTGGTGGATTCCGGTACGAACCAGGGCGGCGTGGCCAGGGCGGCGATGTCCAGGGCGGCGATGTCCAGGGCGGCATCCCGGTTCGCGTCCGCGGCGTGTTCCTGGAACGCCTTGAGCAAGACCTTGGCATGGAGCACGCCGATGATGTTTTCGGGTTTTTCGCGCCACAACGGAATGCGAGTGAAGGGGCTGCTGACGACAGCGTCGATGATCTCTTCGGTGGGGAGATCGGCGTTGACCGAGATCACGTCTGAGCGGTGCACCATCACTTCGCCGACATCGACCTCGTCGAGGTCGAGGATCGAGTGCAGCATCACGCCTTCGTGCCGGGCCTCTTTGTCGGTGACGCGGTGCAATTCGATGGCGCCGCGCAGTTCCTGTTCGACGATCCCCGGCGCCAGATGACCGCTCGTCATGCGAATGTGCAGGAGGCGGAAGATCCGGCTGACGATGAAAACGACGGCGCGGGAGAACGGCGAGAACAGGATCACCGTCATCCGCACGGCCGGGGCGACCGCCAGCGCCATGCGGTCGGCATGGGCGATGGCATAAGTCTTGGGCATCACCTCGGAGAACAGGACCACCAGCACGGTCATGATGATGGTGGCGTAGACCACGCCGGCTTCCCCGCTCAGCTCGATCAGGACTCGGGTGGCCAGGACCGAGGCCAGGATATTCACCAGATTGTTGCCGATCAGGATCGATCCCAGCAGGCGCTCGCGGTTGCGCCGCAGACGGTTGACCATCACGGCCCGCTGGTTGCCCGACCGCTCCAGGTGGTGAAGCCGGGGACGGGAGGCCGCGGTCAGGGCGGTTTCCGACCCGGAGAAGAACGCCGACAGCAGCAGCATCACGAAGATGGCGCCAATAGTCGTGAGGAGGAAGGGATCCATGTGCACTTTCCGTCAGGTTTGGGCTGTTGAGGGGCGAACGCCCGAGTTTGGCGGGACGTTCGTGAGAGTCTGCGCTGTCACCCCACGGGATGGGCGGCGAGGTGGCGGTCGAGCAGCCGCTCCACCTCCGCGAGGTCGACGTCATGGGCGATGATGGCGTGCCCGATCCTCTCGGCCAGGATGAAGGTGACCCGCCCCGAGCGCACCTTCTTGTCGTGGTGCATGTGGCGGATCAGGGCCTCCGCGGTGAAGCCCCGGCCGCCGGCATCGGCGGGCAGGTCCAGGGCCTTGAGGTGGGCCCGCAGCCGCTCGGCATCGGCGGCGGCGCACAGACCGAGCTGAACCGAAAGGTCGAAGGCCAGCATCATGCCGATGGAGATGGCTTCGCCGTGCAGCAGCGTGCCGGAGAATCCGGTTTCCGCCTCCATGGCGTGGCCGAAGGTGTGGCCGAAGTTCAGAAGCGCCCGCTCGCCATGCTCGTGCTCATCGGCGGCAACCACCTCCGCCTTGGCGCGGCAGCTCTGGGCGACCGCCTCTATGCGGGCGCCCGTGTCGCCGCCGATCACGGCGCCGCCGAGTTCCTCCAGCCAGTGGAAGAAGCCGGCGTCGCGGATCAGGCCGTATTTGACGATTTCCGCGTAGCCCGCCGCGATTTCCCTGGGCGGCAGGGTTTCGAGCGCCCCGACATCGGCCAGCACCAGGCGCGGTTGATAGAACGCGCCGACCAGGTTCTTGCCGTGCCGGGTGTTGATGCCGGTCTTGCCGCCCACCGAGGAATCCACCTGGGCCAGCAAGGTGGTGGGGATTTGCACGAAATCGATGCCGCGAAGGGCGATCGCCGCGGCGAAGCCGGCGAGGTCGCCGATGACGCCGCCGCCGAGCGCCACCAAGAGGCTGTCGCGGCTGATGCCGCCGCCGATCAGCTCGTCCACGAGGCTGGAGAGGTGATCGAAATCCTTGGTGTGTTCCCCGGGATCGAGAACCACGGCGCGGTGGCGGATACCGGCTGCGCTCAGGGACGCCTGGAGTGCCGCCAGGTGGTGCCGGGCGACATTGGCGTCGGTTACCACGATGACCTCGTCCGTCCGCCCGTGCCCGTCCAGCAAGGGCGCGATATGGTGACCGGCGCCTTCGATGAGGCCGGATCCGATGCGGATATCGTAGGAGCGCTGGCCGAGGGCGACCTCTATGGTGGAGAAATCGCTCACGGCTCGCTTGCTCTCGAGTTTGTGCCGGCGCCAGGCCGGGGCGGGCGGCGCCGGCGGCGCTGGCCGTTCTTCTTTTCCCCTTTCGCCTTGGCCGCCCCTCGATTGGTCGCCGCCGAGCCGTTGGCTTTCCCGCGCCGGGGCCGGGCGGGGGCCGCGACCCCAAGGTGGGCCGCCACCGCGGCAATCACCCGTTCGGTCACTTCGGTCGGTGGGTTCTCCGAGGTTTCCACGGTGATGTCGGCCTCGGCATAGATCGGGTCTCGGTCCGCCATGAGGTCCACCATCACCTGGCGCGGGTCGCCGTGATTGAGCAGCGGCCGCCCGCCCCGCCGGGAGACGCGCCTCAGCAGGGTTTCGGTGTCCGCCTTCAGCCATATCGAAAGGCCTGACGCCTTGATCTTGCGCCGGGTTTCACTATCGATGAAAGCGCCGCCCCCGGTGGCGATCACCCGCACCGGTCCGGTCAGCAGCCGGGCGATGACGCGCCGTTCGCCGGACCGGAAAAAGGCCTCGCCATGGGTTTCGAAAATCTCCTCGATACTGGCCCCGGCGGCGCTTTCGATCTCTGCGTCGGCGTCCACGAATTCCAGGCCCAAGCGGGTGGCCAGCAGCCGCCCGATGCTGCTCTTGCCCGCGCCCATCAGGCCGACAAGCACGATCGGCCGGTGGAGCATTTCGGTAACCCAGGCCGGGCAAGTCCTGGATTTGGGGCGTTGCATGACCGTTTTCCTCGATCCTGGGCCCTGGCCGGCGGTTGCAAGGGCGGGGGAGAGCCGTTAGGTTGCCAAAAAATAGCCACAGTAGAAATTTAGTGTAAATAGAATAGCATAACGAGATGAGTCTTTCGGGCCCGGGACGCCTCGGCGTCCGTCCGCGGACCATGTGAGCGATATCCCGATGAGCACCACCGCGAAGATTCTGGGCATCCTGATCCTCCTGATCGTTGGAGGCGCCGTGGCGTTCCTCGCCACATGGGAGATGCCGCCCCCATCGAAGAAGGTGGAAAAGGTGATCCCCAATGACAAAGTCCTGCGTTGACCTTTTGCCCCGCCGCTCAGCCGCCGCCTGTGCCGCCCTGCTGATGCTGGCCTGGGCCGCGCCGGCGGCGCGCGCCCAGGAGGCCGAACGTCCGGCGGCGGGCGCGCCGGTGTCCCTGATTCCGCCCTCGCCGGCGGCCGGCGCCACGGTCCCCCAGGCCCGGCCCCAGGTCCCCGCGCCGGGATACCGGGTCGAGGCGCCGCAGCCCCAACCCGCGCCGTCGACCGAGCGCGCGATCAAGGGCGGGATCAGCATCGATACCCTGGGCGAGCTCGATGCCAACGCCGTCGGCGTGCTCGATTCCCGTTCCGGCGGACTGGGCATCGACATGTGGAAGGGAACATCCGCCGCCTTGGTCGACCGGCTGCTGGCCCGGCTCGACGGTGCGTCGGCCCTGCCGACCGCCCAGGCGCTCGCCCGCCGCCTGCTGCTGACCGCGGCGCGCTCGCCGGAAGGGGCGGACAAGGGCTCCGGCTCCAGCCTGCTGGCCAAGCGTCTCGGCCATTTGCTCTCCGCCGGCGACGTGGCTTCGGCCAACGCGCTTCTGCGCGTCGTGCCGGCCCATGCCGAGGACGGCGGGGTTGGCGTGGCACGCCTGAATACGGCCCTGCTGACCAACGACCGTGCCGCCGCCTGCGCTACCGCCCGGGATGTCGCGGGCAAGGAGACCGGGGCGGTATGGCGCCAGACCCTGGTGTTCTGCCAATACGGCTCCGGGGAAGGGGCCAAGGCCGCGATCGGTCTCGGCCTGCTGCGCGAGCAGGGTATCAAGGACGACGCGTTCTTCAGCCTCGCGGCGATTCTGGGCGGCGCCAAGGAGGAACGTTTCCAGGCTCCGGCCAAGCTGACGCCGCTGCATCTTGCCATGATGCGCGCCGCCGGGGTGGAAATCTCGGAGACCCTGGTGCAGACCGCGGACGTGGCGCTGCTCAGGGCGATCGCCTTCAGCCCCAACGCGGGCCTCGACACCCGGCTCGACGCGGCGGAGCAGGCCGAGGCGGCGGGCGCGCTGGAGGTGGAGAAACTGCGCCAGATGTATACCGGCGTGACCTTCGCCCCGGGCGATGTCCAGGGGGCGGTCGTCGGCGCCGAAAAGCTCGCGGGCCCCCGCGGGCGCGCCTTGTTGTATCAGGCCGCGCGGGGCGCTGCCGATCCCGGCGCGCGGGCCCGGCTGTTGGCCAAGGCCTTCGCCCTGGCCCGTGCCCAGGGCCGGCTCGGCACCGCCGTCAGGGCGTTCCAGCCGCAGTTGGAGGAAATGCCCCAGACCGAGGATCTCGCCTGGTTCGCGGCCGACGCCGCCCGGGCGCTGTATGCCGCGGGCGGGGCCGATGTCGCCGCCGCCAGGTGGGCGGAAATCGCGATCAACCGGCCCCAGGTGCCCCCCGGCGGCGGCGTATCGACCGATGTTGCGGTCTGGCCATTGGTCGCCATCGCACGGATTCCGGCCCGGCCCCGGCCGGCCCCGGTCCCGGTGGCCGCGGCGCCGCGGCCGTCCGCATCGCCCGGCGAGCAAGGCGGTCAAGCTCCCCTCGCCGGCTCGGTCGGTCCGGGCACCGCACCGCCGCTGGATTTCGGCGCCGTCGGCGCCGGCTCGGCCCGGGTGATGCCGCCCGAAGGTGGGCCGACGGCGGCCGACGCGCTTGCCGGCGTCCGCCGTGTGGCGCCCCAGCCGGTGGTCGAGGTCGTCACCAATCGTTCCGACGCCGCCCCGCCGCCCCAGCCGGGCCAAGCGGTTCAAGCGCCACCGCCGCCGCCGTCCCCGTTCGAGGACATCATGTTCGACCGCTGGCGCAAGACCCAGGCCGGTCTCGCCGGACCAGAGGCGGCCCAGAAGCGGGCGGCGCTGTTGCTCAGCCTGCTCGATGGGCTGGGCGCGGCGGTGCCGCAGGAGGCTTGGATCGAATCGTCGGGCGCGGTGCGGGAAATGGCCGCCCTGCCGCCCCCCGGCCTGATCGCCGCCTTGGAGCAGGCCGCGGCGCAGAACCGGGTCGGCGAGACCGTCTTGTTGGCGCTGGCGGTGCTGGGCGGCGATGGGCCGGAAAAGCTGCATCCCTCGGTTGCCGGCACGGTCGTCAGGGCGCTGGCCGCGGCCGGGTTCGGCTCGGAAGCGCGGGCCCTGGCCCTGGAGGTGGCGTTCGGCGCCGGACTCTAGGGCGCGGACGGCGGGCCGAAATACAGGGCGGATAGCATGGTAGGTAAACGCACAGGCGGCGGCGCGCGCGCCGCCGAGCCCTTCGCCCTCGATGCGTTCCGCGACATGTTGCGGGCCGAACGCGGCGCCGCGGCCAACACCGTTGCCGCCTATGAACGGGACCTCATCGATTTCGCCTCCTACCTCTCCCGCCATGGCGGCGGGCCGGCCGATGCGCGCAGCGACGACGTGCGCGGCTACGTCCAGGAAATGTCGGCACGGGGCCTCGGGCCGCGCACCGCGGCACGGCGGCTTTCGGCGCTGCGCCAGTTCTTTCGGTTCCTGGTCGCCGAAGGGCTGCGCGATGACGATCCCACCGCCGCCATCGACAGCCCCGCCCGGGGGCGGCCGCTGCCCAAGACGCTGGGCGAGGATGAGGTCGACGCGTTGCTGGCCGCCACCCGCCGCCGTCGCGATCCGGCCGGCCTGCGTCTCGAGGCGCTGGTCGAGATTCTCTACGCCACGGGGCTCAGGGTCAGCGAGCTGGTGGGCCTGCCGGTCTCCGCCATCACCGGCGACGGCGATTTCCTCATGGTGACCGGGAAAGGCGGCAAGGAGCGCCTGGTCCCGCTCGGCGCTCCGGCCCGGGCGGCGCTGGCCGCTTGGCTGCCGCATCGGAGCAAGCCCGGCGCGGCGGGCGACCGGGCGGCGGAGCGCTGGGTGTTTCCCTCCCGGGGTGCCGCCGGTCATCTCACGCGTCAGCGTTTCGCCCAAATGCTCAAGCACCTGGCGCTCGATGCGGGCCTGGATCCCGACAAGGTCTCGCCCCACGTGTTGCGCCATGCCTTCGCCAGCCACCTGCTGGCCCACGGCGCCGACCTGCGCAGCGTCCAGCAGCTGCTGGGTCACGCCGATATTTCCACCACCGAGATCTACACCCATGTGCTGGAGGCGCGGCTCAAGCAACTCGTGGGCGAGCATCATCCGCTGGCGGCGCGCCACCGCCCGCGCGGCGGTCCGGGGCCCGGCGCAAAGTCTGCGAATTGACATTTTCCCGGGGCCAGGGCATGTAGGGGCGCTTTTGCAGGGGTGAGCGCTGGTCCGTCAATGCCGACATATCTGGATTTCGAGAAACCGATCGCCGAACTAGAAGGCAAGATCGAGGAGCTGCGGCACCTCGACACCGCCGGCGACGTCAATATCGCCGAGGAGGTGGGCAAGCTCCAGTCCAAGGCCGACCGCCTTCTGAGCCAGACCTATGCCAAGCTGTCGCCTTGGGACAAGGTGCAGGTGGCGCGCCATCCCGAGCGTCCCCATGCCAGCCATTTCATCGCGCGCCTGATCGAGGATTTCACGCCCCTCGCGGGCGACCGGGCATTCGCCGAGGATGCCGCGATAATCGGCGGCCTGGGCCGGTTCCGCCGCCGTTCGGTGATGGTCATCGGCAACGAGAAGGGCTCGGACACCGAATCCCGGGTGCGCCACAATTTCGGCATGGCGCGGCCGGAAGGCTATCGCAAGGCGCGCCGCCTGATGGACCTTGCCGATCATTTCCGCCTGCCGGTCATCACCCTGGTGGACACCGCCGGCGCCTATCCCGGGGTCGGCGCCGAGGAACGCGGCCAGGCGGAGGCCATCGCGCGGTCCATCGAAGCCTGTCTCAACCTCCGGGTCCCCCTCATATCGGTGATCGTCGGCGAAGGCGGCTCGGGCGGCGCCATCGCGCTGGCCAGCGCCAACCGGGTCCTGATGATGGAGCACGCCATCTATTCCGTCATCTCGCCCGAAGGCTGTGCCTCTATCCTGTGGCGCGACGGCGAGGCGGCGCAACTGGCGGCGGAGGCATTGCGCCTCACCGCCCAGGATCTGTTCAAGATGAAGGTGGTCGATACCATCGTCAAGGAACCCATCGGCGCGGCACACCGCAACCGGGTGGCGGCGATCGATGCCGTGGGCGATGCCATCGCCGAGGCGCTGGACGCGATCGTCGGCCTCGACGGCGGCGCGCTCCGAGCCCAGCGCCGGGAAAAATTCCTGGAAATGGGAAAGACGGCTCTGGAATGAGGCGGTGCATCCGCCGCCGGAAAGCCCTTATTTAGACGAGCCTTTATTTAGACAAGTATTTAAATAAGGGCCTTGATCACCAAGATCCCGGGATCCGGCGGATGCCGCAGGCCCGCGGCCGTCAGTTCAACTGGCCGTGACAGTATTTGTACTTCTTGCCCGAGCCGCAAGGGCAGGCGGCGTTGCGCGAGACCTTGCCCCAGGTGCTGGAATCGTTGGGGTCGCGGTTTTCCCCGCTGGCATGACGGACGGTGCCCGGTCCCGGGGCCGGCTCGCCATGGGCCTGGATCTCGCCATAGGGACCTTCGGGCAGGGCCAGCGCCGGATCGAGCCGGGTTTCGTAGATGTCGCTCGGCATCGCCGGATGGGCGAAGGCCTCGAGCTCGTCGGGCGATTCGAAGCTGAGCTCCAGGTGGCACAGGTACTGGGTCACGTTGACGCGAAGCTGGGCCAGCATTTTTTCGAACATGGCGAAGGCTTCGGTCTTGTATTCGTTGAGCGGGTCGCGCTGGCCATAGGCGCGCAGGTTGATTCCCTGGCGCAGGTAGTCGAGCCCCAGCAAGTGTTCCTTCCAGGTCTGGTCGAGGATTTCCAGGAGCAACCCCTTTTCCACCGTCCTGAGGGTTTCCCCGCCGTAGAGCGCGGCTTTTTCCGCCATCTTTCGGTCGCCCGCCTCGATCAGGCGTTGCAGGATTTCCTCGTCGGCGATGCCCTCTTCCTTGGCCCAGTCCCCGATCGGCAAATCCAGCGCCAGCAGCCGGAGCGCTTCCTCGTGCAGCAGATGAACGTCCCATTCCTCGGGGTAGACCTTTTCCGGGATGGCGATCGAGACCATGTCCTCGGTCACTTCATGGCGCATGTCGGTGACGGTGTCGGACACGTCGTTGACGCGCATCAGGTCGATGCGCTGCTCGTAGATGACCTTGCGCTGGTCGTTCATCACATCGTCGAAGCGCAGCAGGTTCTTGCGGATGTCGAAGTTATGGGCTTCGACCTTTTCCTGGGCCTTTTGCAGGGCCTTGGAAACCCATCGGTGGGCGATGGCTTCGCCTTCCTCAAGCCCCAAGCGCTGGAGCATGCTGTCCATGCGTTCGGAACCGAAGATGCGCATCAGGTCGTCTTCCAGCGACAGGAAGAACTTCGATGCGCCGGGGTCGCCCTGGCGTCCCGAACGGCCGCGCAGCTGATTGTCGATGCGCCGGGCTTCGTGGCGTTCCGTCGCCAGCACGAACAGGCCGCCGGCTTCCAGCGCGATCCGGCGACCTTCTTCGACTTCCTTGGTGATCTCCTTGATGCGGGCTTCGCGCTTGGCGTCATCGGTCACGTCGGCGAGCTCGTTCTTCACCCTCATGTCCAGGTTGCCGCCCAATTGGATATCCGTGCCGCGGCCGGCCATGTTGGTGGCGATGGTCACCGTTCCCGGGACACCGGCCTGGGCGACGATCAGGGCTTCCTGTTCGTGGTAGCGGGCGTTCAGCACGTTGTGGGGCAGCTTGCGCTTCTTCAAGAGGCTGGAAAGGTGTTCCGATTTCTCGATCGACACGGTGCCCACCAGGATCGGCTGATTGCGTTCGTGGCAATCGGCGATCTGGTCAAGGATGGCGTTGTATTTCTCTCCCGCGGTCCGGTAGACCTCATCCTCGTGATCGATGCGGATGCAGGGCAGGTTGGTCGGCACGGTGATGACGCCAAGCTTGTAAATATCCTCGAACTCGCCGGCCTCGGTCTGGGCCGTACCGGTCATGCCGGCGAGCTTCGGATACATGCGGAAGTAGTTCTGGAAGGTGATCGAGGCGAGGGTCTGGTTCTCGCTTTCGATGCGGCAGCCTTCCTTGGCTTCCAACGCCTGATGCAGGCCTTCGGAATAGCGGCGCCCTTCCATCATGCGGCCGGTGAATTCGTCGATGATGATGATCTGGTCGTCCTTGACGATGTAATCCCGGTCACGCTGGAACAGCTTGTGGGCCCGCAGCGCCTGGTTGACGTGGTGGACCAGGGAGACGTTTTCCAAGTCGTAGAGGCTGTCGCCGCGCAGAAGGCCGGCCTCCTGCAGCAGCTCCTCCATCCGCTCGGCGCCGGATTCGGTCAAGGTGACCGCCTTGACCTTCTCGTCCATTTCGAAATGGGTGGCGTCCAGCTTCGGGATCAGGGCGTCGGCCTTGATGTAGAGGTCCGACGAATCCTCGACCGCGCCGGAGATGATCAGGGGCGTGCGTGCTTCGTCGATCAGGATGCTGTCGACCTCGTCGACGATGGCGTAGTTGAAGGGCCGCTGGACCATCTCATCGAGGCTGAACTTCATGTTGTCCCGAAGGTAGTCGAACCCGAATTCGTTGTTGGTGCCGTAGGTGATGTCCGCGGCATAGGCGTCCTTGCGCTCGGCGTCGTCCAGGCCGTGGACGATGCAACCGACGCGCAAGCCCAGATAGCCGTAAACCTGGCCCATCCATTCGGAATCGCGGGTGGCGAGGTAATCGTTGACCGTGACGACGTGGACGCCCTTGCCCTCCAGCGCGTTGAGATAGACCGGCAGGGTCGCCACCAGGGTCTTGCCTTCGCCGGTCGCCATTTCGGCGATGGTGCCGGAATTTAGCACCATGCCGCCCATGAGCTGCACGTCGAAATGGCGTTGGCCCAGGGTGCGTTTGGCGGCTTCGCGGACGGTGGCGAAGGCCTCGACCAGGATGTCGTCGAGGGTCTCCCCCGCCGCCAGCCGCTCGCGGAAGGCGTCCGTGCGGGCGCGAAGTTCGTCGGCCGACAACGGCTCCAACTCCGCCTCCAAGGCGTTGATGGCCTCGACCTTGGGGGCCAGACGCTTGATGAAGCGGTCGTTATGGCTGCCGAGAAATCGTTTGGCTATGGCTGCGAGCATGATGAATCCTTAATCACCGGGAGGGCGGTGAAGCTCGCGATCCCGGAAATCCGAAAAGAGAGATAGAGTTGCGGCGTTGCCATGTCAATGTTCGGGACCCAGGCTAGACGCTTTCCATGGCTGGATTGGGGCGGGTCGTGATACTCTGGCCGCCGATTTTTTGTGCTGAGGAGACCATTATGGGGTCGGTTTATCTTAATTTCAGGAGGTCGGCTGCCCGCGTGGCGGTGGTTTTGGCCATGGCGGCGGTTGCCGCCACCGGCGCCTGTCTTGGGTTTGCGGCGGCCCAGGACCTTGCCCCGAACGAGGGCGCCAAGTCCGCCAAGTCCGCGGACCCGGTCGTGGCCCGGGTCGACGGCACGGAAATCCGGCAGTCGGATGTCGAGGCGGCGATCGAACAGCTGCCGTCGCAATATACCCAGATCCCTCGCGACACCCTGGTCCGCGCCATGACCGAGAAGCTCATCGACGGAACGCTCGCCGCCAACAAGGCGCGTGCCGCCGGCATGGACAAGGGTGAAGCGTTCCGCGTGGCGCGCAGCCGCGCCGAGCTGCAGCTTCTGGAGCAGATCTACATCCAGCGGCTGGTCCAGCGGCAGGTGACCGACCGGGCGGTGCGCCGGCGCTACGATCGGGACAGCAAATCGATGACCCGCGGCCGCCAGGTGCGGGCGCGGCATATCCTGGTCAAGACGCGTGAGGAAGCGATCAATGCCATCGTCATGCTCAACCGGGGCAAGGATTTTGCCGCGCTCGCGGCCGAGATCTCGATCGGCCCCAGCAAAAGCCAGGGCGGGGATCTCGGCTTTTTCAAGCGCGAGCAGATGGTGCCGGCGTTCTCCAAGGCCGCTTTCGCCCTGAAGAAGGGGGAAATTTCCAAGGCGCCGGTCCAGACCCGCTTCGGCTGGCACGTGATCAAGGTCGAGGACACCAAGTCCGCCGCCCCGCCGGCCTTCGCCGAGGTGCAGCAGGAAATTCGTCAGAAGATGTCCGACGAGGTGATCGAAAAGGAAATGCAGGAGCTGCGAAAGGGCGCCAAGATCGAGCGCCTATTGCCGACCTCGCCGCCGAAATAGCGCCGCCGCCGCCAAGGCGGTTGCATTTTTCCCAAGCCTGCGCTAAGCGGGCGGCCCGGCCTCCACTGCGGGCCCGGCCCGGATGTTGCAACCCTAACCCGACAGGCAACCAAGAGTCCGAAGATGGCCGAAGTCTCTCCCCTTGCGCCCAAGCGTTTCCCGCGCCTGCCCAATGTCGCCGGCGTCGAACTGGCCGCCGTCGCCTGCGGCATCAAGGCGAGCATGCGTTCCGACCTGATGGCCGCCGTGCTGGCGCCGGGGTCCAAGGTGGCGGGGGTCTTCACCCTGTCGGCCACGGCCGGGCCGACGGTGCGCTGGTGCCGTGAGGCGGTCAAGGGCGGCGCGGTCAGGGCCATCGTGGCTAATTCCGGCAACGCCAACGTCTTTACCGGCCGGGTCGGCGCCCGGGACGTCGCCGCGACGGCGGAAAAGGCATCGCAGATCCTCGGCTGCAAGCCCGGCGACATCATGGTGTCGGCGACCGGGGTCATCGGAGAACGCCTGCCGATCGCCAAGATCACGGGGGCGCTGGACGGCCTGATCGCGCAAGCCAAGCCCGGCAACTGGCAGGCGGCGGCCAACGCCATCCGCACCACCGACACCTTCCCCAAGGGGGCGGGGGCCACCGCCCGCATCGGCGGCGTGGCGGTGCACATCGCCGGCATCGCCAAGGGCTCCGGCATGATCGCGCCCAACATGGCGACCATGCTGGCCTACGTATTCACGGATGCGAAGCTGCCGGCGCCCGTCCTGCGCCGGCTCCTGAAGGAGATCTGCGACCGGTCGTTCAACGCCATCACCGTCGATAGCGACACCTCGACCTCCGACACCGTGCTGCTGGCGGCAACCGGGGCCGGCAAGACCCACCGCCGGATCAGCCGGGCCGACGATCCTGCCCTGAAGGATTTCCGGACCAAGCTCGAGGCGGTGATGGTGGACCTGGCGCAGCAGATCGTCGCCGACGGGGAGGGCGCGACCAAGTTCATCACCGTCAATGTCACGGGCGCCGCGGGCGATCGGGCCGCCAAGGCGATCGCCATGACGGTCGCCAATTCACCCCTGGTCAAGACGGCAATCGCCGGCGAGGACGCCAATTGGGGGCGGATCGTCATGGCCGTGGGCAAGGCGGGGGAAAAGATCGACGCCGAGCGCCTCACCATCCACGTCGGCGGCGTGCGCATCACCGAGCGCGGCGCCGCCCGATCGGGCTATCGCGAGGCGCCGGTGGCGCGGCACATGAAGGGCCGGCGCATCACTATAGATATCGGCGTGGGCGTGAAAGGCGGCCGCGGGCGGGCGACGGTCTGGACCTGCGACCTCACCCACGGTTACATTTCCATCAATGCCGACTACCGAAGCTGACGGCGGGACCCACCTCGCCACCGAACGTCTCAACTTGAGGCCGGTCGAAAAACGCGACCTGCCGGCGATCGTCACCCTTGCGGGCGATTCGGAGGTCGCCGAATGGACGGTCTCGATCCGCCATCCCCTGACCCCGAAACAAGTGAACGAGTGGCTGGCCGCCTGCAAGGGAGAGGGCGAGCACGCCTTTGCCGTCCTGCGCAAGGGAGAGGCCGCGCTGATCGGCGTCGTCGGCCTGACGCTTGCCGAGGATGGCGCGCGGGCCGAGATCGGCTATTGGGTGGGCCGCGACTATTGGGGCAATGGCTACGCCACCGAGGCGGTGCGGCGCGTCCTCCTGTACGGCTTCGGGGTCTTGGGCGTGACCCGGATCGACGCCTCGGTGTTCCCCG
>JAOTVC010000211.1 GCA_029863585.1 Alphaproteobacteria bacterium
AATCGCGCGAAAGGGTCCTCCAGACCTGCCTCGTAGCCGTCTCGGATGCCATGTCCGCGCCACAACCAGCGGCTAGATTTTCGACCAGTTTGAACACCCGCCTTGCAATCTTCATGGTCTCGCCGAACTCCGGATTTGGCTTACGGCCCCACTTCTTGGAGATCGTATGCGCCATGTAATGGTCGCGTAGGTGCCGGAGTTTTGGAAGAACCTTCGCTCGCTCTAGCCGCCCCCACTCTTCGGTCGCAGCGCGCAGCTTGGAAGCGTCGCCGTAACTAGCAACCTCAGAGAACACGCCCGGCTGATCTAAGAGCGCAAAGACTTTTTCCAGAGTATCACGGTCTGTGCTCGCCCGTTCCACCATACGGTTAAGCCCAAGAACCAGACTTTCCAACATTGCGGAACGAACAAGAACCGGCGCTTGCCCCTTTCCCTTTTCGAACGAGTCAACGACAGCCTTCGCGTGACCCGCGTTTATGAACTCATAGAGGCCCATGGCGCGATCTGCGTTTCGGCAGATTAGCTTGACGATCCGTACCACCTGTTCGGCACGTACCTGGGCGTTCGCCATGTTCAACTCCCTCAAGCAAATGAGACCAAGCGTTACCCTGTTCGTCAGACAAATTCGCCCCACCCTCAGGACACTCGACCCTACTCACAATAAGGCCTGCCGCTGGGACAAGGGGATACTTGCCGGTGCTGTACCAACTATCGCGTGACCGGGATGTATGGCAGCCTCATCTCTGGGCGCCCCTAAGACCGTCAATGGCATGAAAGGTCAACGCGATAAACATGGCGAGGCCAGCCAGGAAAGACAAAGCCACCATATCGATCTCCTTGAGACCCCAGGGCTCCAAGAACGATAGCGCGAACCGCGCTACCCCATAGGCCAGCTAGGCAAAGAGCGCCCACAAGAGCGTCACCAGATAGTCCATTTCCCCCTCCTATATTTGTCCGTGATCGGCCTGTTGATACCACAGGCGGTGCTGACGGAACTATTACCCAATTCGATCAAAGTCCGGGGATTCAGGATATGAGCTCAGCGCCGCGCGAAGCTCTTCCACAGCTCCGACCTCAAAAGGGATGTGAAGGCGCTTACCGTTGGCAATTATGAGTTCGATAAGCAGCAGACCGTCCCTTAAATTCGGCTCTTCCTTTGCCACTGCCGCCACCGTGTCTGTCTCGTAGACGCCGCTCTCGACTTCGCGGAATGGTGCTTGTTCACTAGTCATGTTCGCCTCACTTAAATTAATATTAGCACTCCTCATCATAGGTCACCGCTTTCATGAGATAAGACAAGAGGAGGCTCCATGATGCCAGTCGAGCCCACGCCAATGAAATACTTCGTCATTTCTCGCATCTTGCGTTGGTTGCTATTCGCTGGCTGCATCGGGGGCCTTGCCTACTTGATCTGGGAACGAGACCGCGTGTGGGGAGTGGCTCTGCTAGCAGTCTTGGCACTTTTTTGGGCAATCGACATTCGGCGCGGAGACCAGACCGAGGACTACATCTTCGAAAACTACGAAGACCCCCGCATATGAAATATCTCGCGGAGATTGCCTGTCTATCCCTCCGGCTCGTAGGGACTCACAGACTCCTGCCGGCAGGTCTCGCAGAGCCTGTTGTGCGGACCCTCGCCGCGGCCCCCCCGCACCGAGCACCGCCGCGCCGGTGCCTCAGGGCACGAAATTCACGTCTTGTAGGACGGATCGATGCGGTCGAGCTTGCGCCGGAGGCCGGGCCATTCGTGGACGCCGATGGTGCGGTAGCCTTTGTCGGAGTTGTTGAAGCGGTTGCGCTCCATGCTCTCGTCCATCACCTCTTGCGGAATCGGAAGGAGCTCGGCGCCGGTCTGCTGGAAGGCGATCTGCATGCGACACGCCCGCTCGGCCCGATACATCCACATGAACACCTCGCCCACCGTGCGCCCCACGGTCAGAAGCCCGTGATTGCGCAGGATCAGGATGCACTTGTCGCCGAGATCGCGGGCGATGCGCTCGCGCTCGCTGAGGTCCATGGCGATGCCTTCGTAGTCGTGATAGGCGACCTGATCCAGCACGGCGAGGGTGTGCTGGTTCATCGGCAGCATGCCGTCCTTCTGGCTGGCGACGGCGCAGCCGGCATAGGTATGGGTATGGATCGCCCACAGCGCGTCGTCGCGGCTCATGTGCACGGCGCTGTGGAAGGTGAAGCCGGCCGGATTGATCTGATAATCGGTCTCGCTCAGGATGTTGCCCTCGCTGTCGACCTTGACCAGGCAGGAGGCGGTCATCTCCTCGAACAGCATGCCGAACGGGTTGATCAAGAACTGGTCGTCGGTGCCCGGCACCCGGGCCGACAGATGGGTCGAATAGAGGTCCGACCAGCCGTAGAGATCGACCAAGCGGTAAGCGGCGGCAAGGTCCACCCGGGTTTCCCATTCCGCCTCGGTGATGTCCGCGATCCTTTGTGTCGCCATAGTGCCCTCCTCGCTGCCCAGGCGTTTGCGCCGCGACGCGGGGTCAGGATACGCCGGTTGCCCGACGCGGCCAAGGGGTGGGCGCCCGGCCCTTGCGAACGCCTGCGCGCTCGGCTTAGATGGGTCGGACGAGGGACATCCGGGGGACGGCACGGTGAGCGGCGACAACGACGATCAAGGCGGCGGGGGCATTCGCAACGTCATCATCGGCGTGCTGGCGGGGGCGGCGGGCATCATCGCCATCAAGCTGCTGATCAAGTGGGTCAACGGCGAGATTTAGACATCAGCGCAGGCAGGCCACCAGGGCGGTCACCAGCTTTTCCGCTGCCGTAAGGCGCACCGGCCGGCAAAGATGCTCCGGCGCGAAGCCCCGCGCCTTGAGCCGCGCGAGAAGCCGCCCATAGATCCTTGCCATCACCCGGGCGGGGCGCGCCCGCCCCCGGGGACAGGCGCCGAGCTCGGCCCAGGCCGCGGCGAAATGGGCTTCGGCCATGGCCACCAGATCGGCGCAGACCCGGGCGATCGCCGGATCGGCCAGGGCGGCGGCGGGCGCGCGGTGGGCGATGCCGTGAACGGCAAGGATCTCGCGCGGCAGGTAAAGCCGGCCGGCCGCGCCGTCGTCGGCGAGGTCGCGCAACAGGTTGGTCAATTGCAACGCCTGGCCGAGGCAGCCGGCGAGCCGGTCCCCCACCCCATGGGGCAGGCCGAAGACCCGGGCGGAGAGGCGGCCGACGGCGGAGGCCGCACGGTCGCAATAGAGTGCAAGCAGTTCGACGCTGGGAGCCACCATGCGGCCCGAGACATCCATCTCCATGCCTTCGATCACCGCCAGGAAGTCGTCGCGCGCAAGGCCAAAGGCCGCAACGGGCCCCGCCAACGCCCCGGTCACGGGATGGTCCGGTGCGCCGGCATACATCGCCTCGATGCGGTGGCGCCAAGCGGCGAGGGCCATGCGCTTCGCGCCATCCGATCCGGGACCGTCGGCGATGTCATCCACCGCGCGGCAGAAGGCGTAAACGGCAAACATCGCCTCCCGCCTGTCGCGCGGCAGCAGGCGCATCGCCCAGTAGAAGGAAGAACCCCGGCGCCCCGCCCCGGCCTGCGCCCCAGCGGTCCGCACGTCCGACGTTCCCGGACCCACCACCGGCCGGGCCAGGGTCATCGCCGGCGCTGCCTGCGCGGGGCTAGGTAGGGTGCCCCCCTTGGGTCGCCGTTCATGGAATTAGGCGCTTGAACTCGATGGCCGCATGCCCGCCTCGCCCAGGGCCGAGATCGCGACATCCACCACACTGGCGGCATCCAGCCCCGCCGCTCGATATTGGGCGGCCGGCGAATCATGATCGAGAAAACGGTCGGGCAGCATCATCGGCCTTACCTTGAGCCCGGCTTCCAGCAGATCGGCCTCGGCCAGGACCTGCAGCACTTGGGCGGCAAAACCGCCGATCGCCCCTTCCTCGATGGTGATCAGAACCGGATGCTCACGCGCCAATCGGGTGACGAGGTCGGCATCAATCGGCTTTGCGAATCTGGCGTCGGCCACGGTGGCGCTAAAGCCCCGGCCCGCCAGCTCGTCGGCGGCCTTCAGGCATTCGCCGAGCCGGCCGCCGAAATTGAGGATGGCGACGGCATTGCCTTCGCGCAGGACACGGCCCTTGCCGATCTCCAGCACCTCGCCGTGGCTCGGCAGATCGACGCCGAGGCCCTCGCCCCTGGGGTAGCGGAACGCGGACGGCCGGTCGTCGATGGCCGCGGCCGTGGCCACCATGTGGACGAGTTCGGATTCGTCTCCCGCCGCCATCAGGACAAACCCGGGCAGACAGCCGAGATAGGCGATGTCGAAGGCGCCGGCATGGGTCTGGCCGTCGGCCCCCACCAAACCGGCCCGGTCCAGCGCAAAGCGCACCGGCAAACTCTGGATGGCGACATCGTGCACCACCTGGTCGTAGCCGCGCTGAAGGAATGTCGAATAGATCGCACAGAACGGCTTCAACCCCTCGCACGCCAGGCCCGCGGCGAAGGTCACGCCATGCTGTTCGGCGATGCCGACATCGAAGAGGCGATCGGGATGGGCCTTGGCGAAGATATCGAGCCCGGTGCCCGACGGCATGGCCGCGGTGATGGCGACGATCTTCTCGTCCCGGGAGGCCTGGTCCACCAGGGCCTCGGCGAAGACCTTGGTGTAGGACGGCGCATTGGAACTGGAGCGGACCTGTTCACCGGTGACGACATTGAACTTGGCGACACCGTGATGCTTGTCGGGGGCCTCCTCGGCCGGCGGATAGCCATGCCCTTTCTGGGTCACCACATGGACCAGGACGGGACCGGCCTCCTTGGAATCGCGGATGTTCTTCAGCACCGGCAGGAGGTGGTCGAGGTTGTGCCCGTCGATCGGCCCGACATAGTAGAACCCGAGCTCCTCGAACAAGGTGCCGCCGGTCACCATGCCGCGGGCATATTCCTCCGCCCGTTGTGCCGCCATTTTGAAGGGCCGGGGGAATTTCTCGGCCAGCAGCCCGGCGAGATGGCGGATCGAGCGATAGGACTTCGACGAGATCAGCCGCGACAGATAGGCGCTCATCGCGCCGACCGGCGGGGCGATGGACATGTCGTTGTCGTTGAGGACCACGATCAGGCGCGCATCCATGGACCCGGCGTTGTTCATCGCCTCGTAGGCCATGCCGGCGCTCATGGCGCCGTCGCCGATGACGCAGATCACCTCGTTGTCGGCACCGGCGATGTCGCGTGCCACCGCCATGCCCAGCCCGGCCGAGATCGAAGTCGAGCTATGGGCGGTGCCGAAGGCGTCGAATTCGCTCTCCGACCGCCTGGTGAAGCCCGACAGTCCGCCGCCCTGGCGCAGGGTGCGAATGCGATCCCGCCGTCCGGTCAGGATCTTATGGGGGTAACTCTGGTGGCCGACATCCCAGATCAGCCGGTCCGAGGGCGTATCGAACACGTAGTGCAACGCCACGGTCAGTTCGACCACGCCAAGGCCGGCGCCAAGGTGCCCGCCGGTGATGGAGACCGCATCGATGGTCTCCTCCCGAAGCTCGTCGGCAAGCTGTCGCAACGACTTTTCTTCGAGCCGGCGCAGGTCGGCCGGAGTCGTCACCGTATCCAGCAGCGGTGTCTTGGAAGTCTTAGCCATGGCTATGGCCGCTCCCGGCAGCGGGGCGGGCGCCTCACGAAAATACGCATAGTTACAGGTACTTTCGCGTTTTCCCACGGGATTGCAAGGAAAACCCGCTGCGGCGCGGCTGACAAGGCGGACAGCGGCCTTGCTCAGGCCCTGGGCGGCCGAATGCGGCGCCACAGGCCCCGCGCGACCCCCCGGACCGCGGCGGCGGCAAATCCGGTCCGCGACAACCCAACCCGTCCCGCCAGGGGATCGCCGGCCCGCAGCATGGCCGACAGCCGGTGGGCGATTTCCAGGGTCACCGCCCCTTCCAGGGCAAGGCCGAGTTCGCGCGCCCGGTGGGGAAAGGGCTCGGCGACCACCCGGAGCACG
>JAOTVC010000038.1 GCA_029863585.1 Alphaproteobacteria bacterium
ATGAGCCGCGAGGCCATGGCGCTGGGCGTCACCGAGGAGCAACTCGCCAACGCCGAGACCACGCCGCTGGTGCGCGCGGCGCTGCTGGCCTTTACCCACCTTGCGACCAACCTGCCCTGGCTGGGGGGGCTGACGGCATCGCATTTCCTGGAGCGGCGCAACAATTCGAAACTGGTCAAGGGCGGCGGCGCGAGCTATCGCTGGCGCGACCGGCTGGTCAACGAGCTGGGCATCGATCCCGAGAAACTGAAATCGCTTAGCGTCCATGTCGTTGCCGACGAGGACCATTCGGACATGATCGAGGATGCCATCGTGCGCCACGTCACGGATGAGGATTCCTACAAGACGGCGCTGAACGGCGCCCGGGAAGTCATGCAGATCGACCGCGCCTTCCGTGCGGCGATGGCCCACGGGATGCGCGCCATCGAGACCTGATCCCGGGGCAACCGGTCCGCCGACCGCCACTTCGGCCGATGAACGATTCAAGCGCCCCCTGCCGCCTGGCGGTGTTCCTGTCCCGCAGGAGCCCCGCCGCCGTGGTTTTGCGGCGCGGGCCCAGCGCCTGGGCTCAGCTCACCCTGTGGGACCGCGCGACCGACACCTTCACCCCGGGCCAATGGTTCCACGGACGCGTCTATGAACGGCGCTGCGATCTCTCCCCCGACGGCAGGTTCTTCCTCTATTTCGCGGCCAAGCACGGACGCGCGCGGGATGACAACGACATCGGCGAAGCCTGGACGGCAATCTCCCGGCCGCCCTACTTCACGGCGCTCACGCTCTGGACAAACCTCGGAAGCTGGTACGGCGGCGGGGTTTTCAAGTCCGATAAGAGGGTCGTCCTGGATGCCACTTGCACGCTGACGCCACACCCGAAGTTCAAGACGCCGCCGATGCGGATCGAAGCGATGGCGGCCGCCACCGCGCCCTGGGAGCAGCGCCTCTTGCGCGATCAATGGGAATTGGCGGAACGCGGCTTCGATCCCCGCACCCACCGGCGCGTCGGGGCGCGCGAGATCTGGCGCAAGGCCCGGCCCGATGGCGCCGTGACGCTCTGCCGGGAGGTGGAAGACGTCGATTTTCAACGCTACGGTGGATTCTACGGTGACGTCTACTGGCTCGAGGCCGGCGGCGAATTGTTTCCCCTGGACGGCGCCACCTGGGCCGAGTGGGACGATTGGGACCATGTCGTCCTGGTCAAGCAAGGCCGCCTGCTGCGCGCCGCCGTCGGGCCGGACGGCATGGGCGAGGCGCGCGAACTGTTCGATTTCAACCCCCTCAGACCCGTATCGGCACCTGCGCCCGACTGGGCCCGCAAATGGTGATTCGGCTGTCTTGAGGGCGATCCAGCAGCGCCCTTGGCTTCTGCGGTCTCGGGAAGCAAGGCTGAAATTTCGGTGTTCTGCGCTCATGCAGGTGTCATGCCGCGGCGTCGTGCGCGGGCGCGCTATCGCATGGCCCCGGGGCATCTCAGGATCACCCGGATAGACCGGGTGATGACCGTGTCAGATGTGGCCCATCCCTCGGCACGCGGCATCGCAAAGAAAAGGGCCGGGGGCGGTTTTCCGCACCCGGCCCGATAAAGCCTAGGATCGGTGATCAGGCCGCGTAGGGTTCGTCCACGCCGTTGGCTTCCACCTCTTCGATCAGCTTGAGGATCTTGGGCGGCGACATCGGCAGGGAGCGCGGCCGGACACCGATGGCATCGCCCACGGCGTTGGCGACGGTGCACAGCGTCGGCACCACCGGCACCTCGCCGACACCGCGCAGCCCGTAAGGATGCAGCGGGTTGGGCACCTCGATGATGACGGTGTCGATCATCGGCAGGTCGGAGCACACCGGCACCCGGTAATCCAGGAAGCCCGGATTCTCCATCTGGCCCTTGTCGTTGTAAATGTACTCCTCGTTCAGGGCCCAGCCGATGCCCTGGGCGGCACCGCCCTGGAACTGGCCTTCCACCTGCAAGGGATGGATCGCCTTGCCGGCATCCTCCACCACCGTATAGCGCAGGATCTTGACCAGGCCGGTTTCCTTGTCGACCTCGACATCGCAGAGATGGACACCGAAGCCGGGGCCGGCGCCGGTGGCGTTGATCTCCGCATGGCCGGCGATGGCACCGCCGGTCTGGCCCGCCTTCTTGGCGATATCGGCCACCGACAGCGGTTCGAAATCGCCGACATTGGCGGACGCCGGACGCACATAGCCGTCTTCGAAGACCACGCTGTCCTCCGGCACGCCCCATTCCTTGGCGGCGCGCTGGCACAGGATCTTGATGGCGTTGCGCGCCGAGCGCACGATCGCCATGCCGGCGGAGAACGTCACCCGGCTGCCGACGGTCGAATGGTTGTAGCCCAGGCTGCTGGTGTCGCCGATGATCGGGCGCACCTTTTCGACCGGGATGCCGAGCTCTTCCGCCGCCATCATGGCGATGGAACCGCGCGAACCGGCGACGTCGGGGTTACCCAGCATGAGATTGACCGAGCCGTCCGGCGTGATGTTGAGCGAGGCCGTGGTCTCGCCGCCGCGGTTGAACCAGAAGCCGCAGCCGACGCCCCGGCCCTGATTAGGACCGCTGAGCTTCGACTTGTAATGGGGATGCGCCTTGGCCGCCTTCAGGGTCTCGACGAAGCCGACGGGACCGAAGGTGTAGCCGTAGACGGTCTTGTAACCTTCGACAGCGGCGTTCTTGAGACGGAGGTCGATGGGATCCATCTTGAGCCGGCGGGCGATCTCGTCCACCACGCCTTCGACCCCGAACACGATCTGCGGCACGCAGGGCGCCCGGAACGCATTGACCTTGGGCCGGTTGGAAACCACTTCGTAGCCCCAGGCACGGACGTTCTTGAGGTCGTAGCGGGTGAAGATGGCCTGGGGCGCGTTGGTATAGGCGGAGCCGGTGAAGGGCCCGGTCTGGAACCACATCTCGGCCTCGGCCGCGGTGAACTTGCCGTCCTTGGTGACGCCCATCTTGATCCGCGAATGGGTGCCGGACACCGGACCGGTGGCGCGGAACACCTCGTTGCGGGTCATCACGATCTTCACCGGCCGGTTGGACTTGCGCGACAGCAGGATGGCCAGCGGCTCGCCGTAGAACATGGTCTTGCCGCCGAAGCCGCCGCCCAGTTCCGACACCGTGACGCGGATTCGGGAGATGTCCATCTTGAGGACGGCGGCAAGCCGCGAACGGTAGACGAAATGCGCCTGGGTGCAGGTGAAGAGGTCGATCTGGCCGTCTTCGGTGTAGTTGGCGATGCAGCCCTGGGGCTCGATATAGCCTTGATGCATGGGCTTGGTGTCGAATTCGCGCTCGACGATCAAGTCGGCTTCGGCAAAGCCCTTCTCGACATCGCCCATGGCCCATTCGGCCCGCTCGAGGATATTGGTCTGCTTGTCCTCGGGCCAGTTGTCGAAGCCCTTGGGCCGGTTTTCCGGATACAGGATCGGCGCGCCGTCCGCCACCGCGTCCATGACGTCGATGACATGGGGCAAGACCTCGTATTCGACCTTGATCAGCTTGAGCGCCTGCTTGGCGATCTTCTCGCTGGTCGCCGCCACCGCCGCCACCTGATGCCCGTCATAGAACACCCTGTCGCGGGCCATGGAGTTGACCGAAATGTCCCGCATGGCGCCCGGCGGCATTTCCGGGAAGTCGGCGCTGGTCACCACCGCCTTGACGCCCGGAAGCTTCTCCGCCTCGGATGTGTCGATGGAAAGGATCTTGGCATGGGCATGGGGGCTGCGCAGGACCTTGCCGATCAGCATGCCCGGCAATTGGGTATCGGCGCCGAATTTGGCCCGGCCCGTCACCTTGTCCACCCCATCGGGCTTGATCGGGGTGGTGCCTACGACCTTGAGCTTGCGCTGCGGGTCGTAGCCGAGATCGCTGAATTCCCCGTTATCGACGCGAACGCCGGGACTTTCCTGGGGGCCATGATCCTCATCGTCCTCGACTTGGGGGCCATGATCCTCATCATCTTCAATCGTAACGTCCGAATCTTTAGTCGCCATGATTCAGCCCTTTCTCATCTCTTCGGCGGCCGCCTGAACGGAGCGGACCACCTTGTCGTAACCGGTGCAGCGGCAAAGGTTGCCGGCCAGCCAAAAGCGGATTTCGGTTTCCGTGGGATCGGGATTGCGTTCCAGAAGCGCCTTGGCCGCAACCAGGATCCCCGGCGTGCAGATGCCGCATTGCAGCCCGTTCAGTTCCAGGAACTTCTGCTGCAGCGGATGCAACTCGTCGCCATGGGCCAGGCCTTCGATGGTCTCGATATTCTTGCCATCGGCCTCGACCCCCAGCACCAGGCAGGAACAGACGAGGTCCCCGTCCATCACCACGTTGCAGGCCCCGCAATCGCCCGAGGCGCAGCCCTCCTTGGTGCCGGTCATGAACAGTTCGTCGCGCAGGCAATCGAGCAGGGTCTGTTCCGTGTCGCACAGGAACTCGCGTTCGTCGCCGTTGATGGTCGTCGTGACGTGATTTCTAGCCATTAGTTCTGCCTCGCCCTCTCTAATGCGATGAGCGCCGTGCGCCGTGCCAGGACGCCGGCCACCTTGGTACGGAATTCGACGGTGCCGCGCTTGTCGTTGATCGGCCGGCACGCCGCGCTTGCGGCGGCGGCGAGCTTTTCCAGCGCCGCGTCGTCGACTTTCGTGCCGATCAGGGCCTGGGCCGCCTCATCGACCACCAGCGCCCGTGGCGCCACGGCGCCGAGCGACACCCGGGCGTCGGTGCAGGTGCCGCCGTCATCCAGGGTGAGGTCGACGCCGACGCCGACCACGGCGATGTCCATTTCCGTGCGCGGCGTGAAGCGCAGATAGGCACCGCCAGAATGGGGCGGACGCTCGGGGAAGAAGAAAGAGGTGATGATCTCGCCCTTTTCGAGGGACGTCTTGCCCGGGGCGATGGCGACGTCTTCCACCGGAATCTCGCGGCTGCCGCCGGGCCCGACGATCCGGGCGATGGCGCGGGAGACGATAATCGCCGGCACGCTGTCGGCGCCGGGCGACGCGTTGCACAGGTTGCCCCCGATCGACGCGCGGCCCTTGACCTGGATGGAGCCGATCAGCTTGACACCGTCGATGACCCCGGGCCAGGCGGCGGCGAATTCCGGATGGCCGCAGATCTCCATGCCCTTGGTCGCGGCGCCGACGCGCCAGCCACCGTTCTCCTGGACGATGCCGGTCACCTCCGGAATCTTCTTGATGTCGACAATCAGGTCCGGCTCGATCATGTCGGCATGGAGCTGGACCAGGACGTCGGTGCCGCCGGCCAGGACCCGCGCGTCGCCGCTTTCGCCCGCCAGCAACGCCACCGCCGCGTCCACCGTTTCCGGGGCTTCGTAACGCAAATCAGGCATCGTGCTGCTCTCCCTCTTCAAATCTTGTTGCTGGCCGTGGCGCGACGGCGGCCAGGCCCGCTTGTTATAGCGGAATTGTAGCGCCCGCCGCCAATAAAGAAAGGCACGTGCCCTTCCCAGAAAGCGGCACGCCTCTCCCGCTCGGCGGAGCCCGCCGGCCGTATCGGACGGCCGGGGGGGCGGCCAGGTCGTTACTTGCGCACGCTCGCGGTCGCCGGCTTGATCAGGCCGTGACCGGCTTCGCGGCTGAAGCCCCTCTTGAGGAAATCCTCGCCGGTTTCGTAATTGATATGGGTGTTGGCGGAATTGGGGCCGGTGCGCGTGCCCATCATGACCATCGGCCCGTCGCCGGTATTCTCCAGCTTATAGAAAGAGCCGCCTTCGATCAGGGCCGTCATGCCGGGTTTCAGCGTGGCGCTGCCGCCGTCCGGGAAATGCATGGTGCATTGGCCCTCCAGGCAGGTGAAGGTCTGGTCGCCGGGATGGCAATGCAGGTCGTCATGGTCGCCTGGGTTGGGATAGTAGTGCATCCAAGCGTGCATCTTCTTGGTGTCCATGATGATCTTGCGCTTCCGCCGCTCGTGGGCCAAGCCGATCAGATCGACGATTTCGATGGCCATGGTTTCCTCCTTGGTCAAATGTCGTTTCGCCCCGGAAACCGGCCCGCGGGCGGCTTATTGCCTGTGCCGGCCCCACGGCACCGGGAGGCCGGTCGAGGCCCCATTTAACACGGAATCCGGGGCAAATGGCAATCATCGCCACGCCCGACGGCGCCTTCGGGGCGAAGGGCCTTGAATCCCTGGCCCACGGCCCATGACCGACGGAAACCCGGCCGGTGCGGCGCGCCGCGGCCGGGCGCGGCTACCTACCAACGGAGCAGGAGCCTGTCGCCGACGACCTCGTAGCCGCGCAGGCGCCTCAGGAACGCCAACCCCAGCAAAGAGGTATCCAGCTTCCCTTTGTTGACCCCGCCCCTGACCTTTCGGACGGTCAGCAATCCGATGCTTATTTCATCCAGGACCACCGGTGCCGAGAGGGTTACGCCGTTGGCCGTTCTCACCCGCCGGGTGAATTTCAGATCATCGACGTTCAAGCCGACCTTTCTCGCGTCGTCGGGCGTGAGCGCGACGTTCGTGGCGCCGGTGTCGATCAGAAACCTTATGGCCGTGCCGTTGACCTGCACGTCCGCGTAAAAATGGCCGTCAGGTGCCATTTCGATCTCGATTTCCGAGGCCTCCGAACGAAGGCGGGAAAAATGCACCCAGCCATTCGCGCCGACGACGCCCATCGGACTGACCTCCACCCAAGCACCGTTGCGGCGCCACTCGATGACCCTGTCGCCCCGGTTGAGACGGCCGAGCACGCGTGCCTTGGCGCTTGGGAAGGCATGGATTTTGGTATCGTTTCTCTGCACGTCATAACGTTGCCCGGGCGCCGCCTGGGCGCCGGTCACCAGGGCGCAACTGGCCAGGATGACTTTAAAGATGAAGGTATCCTGCATGCGCATGGGCCCGGACTCGCGAATTCTTCGCTCGAGACTGAAAATCTACAGGTTGAACCATTGCGGGCAGGTAAAAATTAGCACTTGGCATCAAGTCAGCCGAAAGAAAGCCTTCCCCGCAAACCAAACGGCCCATCGTGACCCAAAGCTCCAATCAAGCTGCTTCCCGCTTCCCCTGGGGAAGAGAACTAACGAACCACATCCTCGATTCGGCTGCGCATCGATCTCGCGCATTCGATACCCTCTTCGATGGCTTCCCCCGCCTTGTCAAACTCAAGAAGGCCGATTTTCGATAATCGTGGAGACAGGTTTATGTCCGGTGGATCACCTGCCATGCGGGCACGGGTAATGCGGTCTTGCATGATGTTGATCGAACTCGCCATGACTTCGAATACCCCAGGGGACTCGGCATTCTCGCCCAAGAGTTTTGAGAGTAGGCTTTTCTTATTTTCGTAAAAGCCGAGCTTGAAGCTCGTTAGCACCGAGCCAAAGAATTCCAACCCGACCGGCTCTGAGTCTGTCGCCTTTTCTCTCTTGTCGGTTTTTTGGCGGCTATGTTTTCCGACGATATCACTGTTGAGATTCACCGCGATGACGACCTCCGCCCCCATTGCACGACACAGTGACACCGGGACCGGATTCGTCAATCCGCCATCGACCAGCCATTGACCCTCGAATTGGACTGGTGAAAAGAGACCGGGAATCGCCATGGATGCCCGGACGCTTTTCAGGATCGGACCATCTCGAAACCAGACCTCTTGTCCGGTCTTGAGGTCCGTCGCCACGGCAGCGAAAGCCTTCGACAGAGATTCGATCTCGTGGTCTCCGATCTTGTCCCGCACCAAATTAGAGAGCCGTTCACCTTGAATGAGCCCGCCGCCGAGAAAACCGAAATCCAGGTAGCCAATGATCTCTTTGCGATTCAGAGACCGGCACCATCGCTCCAGCTCATCCAGCTGATCACTGGCATAGGCTGCGCCAATCAACGCGCCGATCGAACTCCCCGCAACGATATCGGGCTCGATGCCCATTTCGGAGAGAGCCCTAAGTACGCCAATATGCGCCCAGCCGCGGGCTGACCCGCTACCCAAGGCAATACCAACGCGTGCTTTCTTTTCCGGGTTCTTGGCCATCTATCACTGCGATGCGTTTGCTGGGTTTTGTCTTTGCCGGAAATGCAAGACGGCCCGGCGCTCGGTTGCATAAAAATAATCATACCAGCCAAATTCACCAGGCAGTTTGATATCAGCTAGGGACGCACCACAATGTCTGTCAATAGCAGAGGCTGTTGAAGAACTCGGGCTTCAACGAGTGCCGGGCAGTGAAAGAATCGAAAGTGTGACTTTTGCGATTCAGTCTTGCCCCGACGGGCTGCCACGCGAATGAAGATGTCATTCGCTTGGGCCGAAAAGGGATTTTCAACAGCCTCGGCCCAAAGCGGACATGCCGCATGCCACTGCAATACTTAATTTAGCGGCTCCAATACCCATATTTGAAATGTTCGGCTTTGACGGTAAGGCCCGAACGCTCAATCAGTCAGGCAGGGCAACATTCTTGGTTATGCGAATCACAATCCGCAATTGGTGAGGATGCGAAGATGGACCGCAGGGCCTTCATATTCCGCGGGTTCTTGATCACCGCCGGGCTCTTGTTCGCGGGGTGCGAATTGCCCGAAGATGAGCGGCGTCGTCGACAGAGAGACGGTGATTGGGAGTGGTTTCGAGATCGGGATTGGGATTGGGACCGCGATGGCGATCGACGTAGGGATCGCGACCGGGACCGGGACAAGGACCGGGATCGGGGCCGCGACGGGGGTCGTGACCGGGACCGCGACAGGGACCGAGATCGGGGCCGCGATAGGGGTCGAGACAGGGACCGCGAAGGGGATCGCGGCCGAGACGACGGTCGGGACCGGGATGACAGCCGTGATCACGAGGGTCGCGGGCGGAGGGAAAGAGACGACTAATACAAACCTGAGTCTGCTAGCGCCAGCCGAGGCATTAAGCTAATGATCGCTATTGATGCGGTGGACGGCTCCCGCCCGCCGACATCGATTGTGCCATCTTTGTGGTGTTGAACAGCCACGAGGAATGGGAGCCGCCCAATGAGCGACGTCATCACGATCGGTCTCGATCTCGCGAGCAACGTGTTCCAGGTGCCCGGCGCTGATGCTGAGGGTGCGGTGGTGATCAGCCGCCAGCTTCGCCGCTTGTAGGTCCTGCCGTTTTTCAGGAAGCAGCCGCGGTGCTTGGTCGGCATGGAGGCCCGTGCGACGTCCTGTCACTGGGCGCGGCAGTTCCGGTCCCTGGACCAAGAGGTCGCTGCCGCCGAGAAGCTCATCCATGCCTGGCACCAAGGCGACGAGACCGGCCGGCGGCTTGAGGCCATCCCCGGCATCGGGGTGCTGACGGCGAGCGCACTCACGGCCTCGGTGTCGGACCCATCGGTGTTCCGCTCGGGCAGCGGTTCGGGGAAAAGTCCGGCCACATCCGGGTCACTCCTGAATCGATAGCATCAAGGTCCCCAAATGGCCCCGAAACACGCGGTCGATGGCCCAGCTTTCCTGGACGCCCTCCAGGATTTGCGACCTCGCCAGCTCGGTATCCGCATATTCCCGGGCGACGCGCATCAGTATGTTGGCGTGTTCAATATCCGCCACCATGTGCTCTTGGTAGGAGTGCTGCCTGCCGATTTCGATCCCCAGCTCATCACGGACCTTCTCCGCCATGCGGCGGGAGGCGCTCTTGCACCGAAGGACCTCCTCGGAATTCGTGAGCTCCAGCGCCGCGCAGCTCGCCAAGGATTTGAGCCACGGCGAATCCTTGGCGAGCGCAGTCCAGGCGCACATGCAGGTAAACAAGGTATCTGTTGGCCGCGCTTCGGCGAAGTCCCGCGCCGTCAGGCCGACGGCGTCGCCTTGGCGGATGTTGAGCGCATAGTGGTCTTCCAGGCCACGCGCCACGTCACCGCCGAGTTCCTCTTGCTCGTGATTCCAGATCAGCTGCTTGACCCCGAACGGCGCGCGCGCCTGGGCATAGGCCCAGCAATCGCGCCGGTTGAGCACCCAGATCGCCTTCTGAAGATGGTGCGCGCGGATTCTGGGGAGGGTCAGGGGAACCGAGAACAGGCGTTGGTATTCTTCGCTTTCATGCTGGGCATTCGCGAGTTCCACGAGTCTGGCTTCGAGTTCCCTCAACTCGGAGGACCTGACCGCAGTTGAGACCATTGGATCTTCCTTTCCGTCGCCGGTTCACGCCAGGGCTTGACCGCCAACCACTCACCCCGCAGCGATGGCACCGCCCGTTGAACCATATTTCTCGCAAATGCTGCGCCAATGTTCCGCCCGAGCTTTTTGACGATCCAATACGTCCTCGGGGATTTCGAGGAACGGCGGCCGCAAGGGACCAGGATCGCAGTATCCCGCATAGCGGACGGCGATCTTGTGGCCCGGCTCGCGCCAGTGCAGGGCCGTCGGGTCGCCGCGCTTGAACATGGTATCGGCGATCGCCTCCTTGGCGGCTTCGATATCGCCCCGGTCAACCGCGTCCCTGAGAAACACCAGGGGTTCCAAGCCCATCCAGGCGTCTATGGACCAAAAACCCGCGGCCCCCAGCTCGGCGTAGGGGTAGTACTGCGCCTGGTGAACGAAGACGCTGATCCGACCGCGAACGATATTCATCAACTGCATGAAAGCGGCGGGAAAGCGATGACTATCCTTCATGCCGATGACGTTGGGGCTCTTGATGATTTCCCTGAAAGCGTCCACCGGCAGGGTCACGTGATGAAGCGTCGGGTTGTGATAGATCAGCACGCCGAGAGTAGGAAACATGTCGGCGACGTCGTGGTAAAACCGCACCGCGTTGGCGACCGTCGATGGAAAATAATAAGGCACCCCGACGATCACCGCGTCGGCGCCGGCATCGCGAATGAATTCCATCTTCTGCATGGCTTCACGGGTATGAAGGCTTGTGCAGCCGATAATCACCGGAACCCGCTTCGCCACCACCTCGACAGTGGCATGGACCAGGGTCTCGAATTCGGCCGGAAGCAGATTCGAAAACTCCCCGAAGCTGCCGGTCGTAGCGATGGCGTTGGCGCCATCCTTGATGATCCGATCAACGCCGTCGCGCAGACGGTCGACATCGATGGTGTCAGTGGCCCTAACGTCGTCGCCGTCGTCGGTGGTGAACGCCGGCATCATCGCCATGATGCCATGAAGGTCGGCCGCCGTGATCATTGGATTCCCTCCACCGGATCGCTCTTTTGGCCTCAGCATATCACTTTTGGCGCCGGTACCCCATGACACGGTGAGACGGGACAACTGGCCGCCCCCAGGCGCCCCCGAAGCGCGACGTCCTTTTGTCCTTCCTTAATCGGGCATTGGCGCCAAGGTCCGTTTGAGACCATGAGCCAATGGCCGGCTCAAGGTGCCGGAGAGGCGTTTTCGGCCGGCCGGAGCAGGGGGCGGAGTTCCGCGGTCCTTGACGTTTTTTCCCATCGCACCGGGGCCGAAGTCGCCGTCCGGCATTGCGCTTCTGCCGATCTCAGCTAAAACTAGGTCACGAGCAGCAACACCCATGCGCACCTTCTCGTCGACGACGGGGACGAATTGGGCCTTGACGCGGGCACGACCTCGGGAAAGTCCCGGGTCGCGACATTGCATGGGCCATGAGCATGGTGGGACAACAATTGAGGGAGAGTGAGGCATGAAGACCCTGGGTTTCATCGGCACCGGCGGCATGGGCAGCGGTATGGCGGCCAACCTGATCAAGGCGGGCTATAGCTTGGTGGTGAACGATCTCAACCGCGAGCAGGCCAAGGGACTGGAGGGCCAAGGCGCACAGTTCGCGGACTCCCCCAAAGCCGTGGCCGAGCAGTGCGAGCTCGTGCTCTCGATGCTGCCGCACAATGATGCGGTCACGGCCGTCGCCCTCGGCAAGGGTGGGCTCTGCGAAGCGACCACCGGCGCGAAAGTGTGGATCGATTTCAGCAGCATCGACAAAGAGACCATCGTCGGCGCCAGCGGTGAGCTCGGCAAGTTGGGCTGGACCGTCGTCGACGCTTCCGCCGGCGGTGTCGAGGAGGTCGCGGCGGCCGGCAATCTGGCGCTCTGGCTTTCGGGCTCCAAGGCCTTGTTCGACGAGCACCAGCCGATCTTCGAGGCTATGGGCAAATCGATCCTTCATGTCGGGGAGCTCGGCAACGCCAAGCTCGTCAAGAACGCCATGGCGATGTTGGCCGCCGTACAGCACATGAGCCTCGTCGAGGTCTGCAATTGGCTTAAGAAGGGCGGGTTAGACGAGGCCACCTTCCAGACCGTTATCAAGAACTCTCAGCAGGATTCGGTGGCGACCAGCCGCATCATGGAAATTGTGGTGAGCCGCAAATTCAAGCCGCGCAAGTCGTGGATGCCAAAGGACGTGAACTTCGGGCTCGATATGGCGCGCGAAATGGAAGTCCCGATGCCGTTTGTCGGCCTCGCCTCCCAGATGTTCGCTATCGCACAGGCGACGGGCCAGGACGGTTACGAAGCGACGGGTATCGCCTGCAACGTCTACGACGTGATCAACGGCGCAAAATCCAAGCGGGGCTGAGGCGCTTGTCGGCACCTGGCGGCGGCGGTGTGAGAAACTAGACCCCGGAAGCGGCCGCGCGGCACCTGTGAAACAGTACGCTTGAGAATGCTACGGCTTCGCCGGTTCGTGGTCCATTTTGCCCGCCGAATGTCCGCTTTCCAAGGCAGACATCGGGTTAACGCAGTGATGCACGGTTCCGGCCTATTAACCTGAAGACTGCATGTGACCCCAAGCGGACAGACGATCATTGTCATGAAAACGACCTCGAATGATCCTGCCTGTTTTCCGTTCGAGAACAGCTATGCGAGCCTTCCGGAGCGTTTTTACGTGCGGGTGCATCCAACTCCCGTGCCCAATCCGGCCCTGATTAGGATCAACCGCGGACTTGCCGAACATCTCGGATTAGATCCCGACTACCTGGCATCGCCGGGCGGCGTCGAGATCATCTCGGGAAACCGCGTTCCGCCAGGCGCCGAGCCCCTCGCCATGGCCTATGCCGGCCAGCAATTCGGCCGGCTGGTGCCGCGGCTGGGAGACGGACGGGCCCTGCTTCTTGGAGAAGTGATCGATGCCTGCGGCAGGCGCCGGGATATCCAGCTCAAGGGCTCGGGCCGCACACCGTTTTCGCGTTCCGGCGACGGGCGCGCCTGGATCGGGCCGGTCCTGCGCGAATACCTGGTGAGCGAGGCGATGGCGGCGCTGAACATTCCGACGACGCGCGCGCTCGCCGCGATATCCACGGGCGAATTGATCTTGCGCGACCGGGGTCTTCCGGGGGCGATCATTGCGCGCGTCGCCGCCAGCCACATTCGCGTCGGCACCTTTCAATACTTCGCCCTCCGCAAGGACGTTCAGGCACTGAAAATCCTGGCCGACCATGTGATCGACCGGCATTTTCCCGACGCACGAGAGGCAACGAACCCGTATTTGTGCCTGCTGGAATATGTCGTCGCGAAGCAGGCGGCGCTGATCGCGAAGTGGATGGCGGTGGGATTTATCCATGGCGTCATGAATACCGATAACGTGCTGGTCTCCGGCGAGACGATCGATTATGGGCCCTGCGCCTTCATGGACGGCTACGATCCCGCGGCCGTCTACAGCTCGATAGATCTCAGGGGCCGGTACGCGTATCAAAACCAGCCGAGCATAGCGCGCTGGAATCTCGCCTCATTCGCCACGACTCTCCTGCCGCTGCTTGATTCGGACATAGATAGGGCCGTCGAGGCGGCGGAAAGCGTCGTGAATGCATTCGGCCGGCAATTCAATCTGGCGTGGTCTGCGGAATTCAGGGCCAAGATGGGATTGGCCGAGGAAAAGGATGGCGACGCAGAGCTGGCGCAGGATCTTCTGGAACGGATGGCGGCAAATCATGCCGATTTCACCCTCACCTTTCGGCGGCTTGGCAACCTGTCGGGAACCGAAGATGGAACACACCCGAAGGCGGATTCCGCGGTGGCCGGTCTGTTTGACGATGCGGCTTCAATCCGTGAATGGCTGGGCAAATGGCGGGCTCGGCTGGCGTCGGAAAAACAAGGCGATCTTGCGCGGCAATCGGCAATGCGGGCGACCAATCCGGCTTACATTCCACGCAATCACCGCATCGAACAGGTGATATCCGCGGCCCTAGCGGGTGACTTTGGGCCGTTCGGGAAACTGGCGGATATTCTTTCCAAGCCCTTTGACGAGCAGCCCGAGAACGCCGGTTACCAGCTTCCGCCCGGGCCCGAAGAAGTCGTGCACACGACCTTTTGCGGCACGTAAGGTCTGTGGGCCTGACAGTTATAGGACCGCTGCCGCCTTCGCCCCCGCCCCCGCTCCCAGCGGTCGCACACCTTGGCCGCCGCCGGCGCGGCACCCGTTCTCGGCAAACACGACACGCCCCCGGAGCGGTTAGTCCGATGGCCCGCCGCTGGCGGTCGTCCCAACGGATTGCCGCGACACTTTATCTTGAACGGCTCGACGCCGGCGATCGGCTCCGGCCTCCGGGATCGGAGAGCATTCAGCGGGATGGCCCGATAATCGGCCCCGCAAGCGATGGCCAATCAAGGAATTGATCGGGTGCCTTCTTCACGTCGGCAAGCAACTCGTCCCGCGCCCTAAAGGCAATCCGGGCCATGGTTGGATAGTCGTGTCTCTCCGTTTGGCGCTGTCCCGCGGCGGCGTTCTTCTCCGCCGTTAAATCTTCGCTGATGCGGATTTCATACTGCGCAAGGGGCTCACGCTCGATTGTCGACATGCACATCAGCGGTACTTTCGCGCGCAAGGCAAGGGCGATGGGGGTCGTCGACATACTGACGAAACCCGCCGTTCCGATTGGCATCTCCACGAACGAATGGCCGGCAAAGAGATTATTCGTAAAAATCACATAGGCGCCGCTATCGAGTAACCTCATGACTTTGCGAACAAGCATTCCGGCCTCCTCTCTAACGAAGGTGAGGCGCCCTGCAAGGTAGCGGTTCTCCGCGCGAACCAGCAGCGGGTTGAGGTATTTCTCGCTGAACCAGGTGTGACGGAACCCGTGATGGAGCGACGATACCTGATAGGCGGGAAAGCCTGCTTCGAACAGTCCACGCTTGCCCGGCAGTGTTTGCGCCGCAAAATGACTGGCCCATAGGATCGCCCCCGTGCCGCGGGCGGCAGCCGCTTCCAGATGTTCCCGTCCCGTCAGGGAGAACCGCACCGGCCCGCCGCGAACAAATTCCCCGATCATGGCCATGCGGCGCCGATGCAGACCCTCCCACCACTGCAGGAAGACCCTTTCGACATCGTCGTCGGAGAGGCTTCCCAATACGGTCCGGAGCGCCCCCCCGAAAAGATCCAATCGCTTCCGGCCACCCGGAACCAGGCGCGCCGTCCGGCGGCAGACGTTCGGCCATGCCGCAGGCGGCCGGATCGCCGCCGCCGCCGCCATGATGGCCTGCAGCGTGACTTCGGAGATATCGCCAAAGCTGATCAGGCCGTCGCGTTGGGCCTCGGATATCGTCTTTCTCCGATAAAAGCAGGCCTCATCGCCATTGCCGGAAGGAGTGACGCGCGCCAGGGTCTCGAACCGGAAATTTCCGGAGACCGCCACGCCGGCGGGTGCAGGCTCGCGCCTGGGATCGTCCGCATTTTCCATTGGGGCCCGCTCCAAGTGGTTTTGGAGGCCTGATGTTATCGGAACAAGCTTCGCAGGCTCGTGGTGTAAGAATCCTTAAGCCTTGACCACAGCTCTGCCGGAACCAGGGGTTTCACGACCTTTCGGGCAAAGTTTCGAAGTTTCTTTTCGACCCATACAACGATCACGACGATGAATCTCTCGTCCGGAAGATATGACCAACATCGGTATCGATTGGTCAGGAGATCGAGGACTTTCATGCGCGGGAAGTAGGGGAGGACGGTCTCATGGGAAGACCCCGCTGGCGCGGCCGGGGGATCGGTCAGCACGTCTCCATTGGAAAAATATCGTGAGACATAGCCTGCGGGATCGTCACCAAGATATCGCGGATGGTTGACCCATACATTCGGTCTCATATCGGCTTCGAAGAAATAGCGTTTCTGATCGGCGACAGACTTGACGCACGTGATGTTCACGAACCCATTGGCGCCGAGCGCGCGGCCCAGGGCTCGCAATTCGTCGAAGACCTCGCTTTCCACCAGATGCAACGGGATGAATTTTCTTAGGGCCGCGGGACCGAACCGAGAAGCCTCATGCGCCTCGATCAGCGAATAACTGAAGACCACGAGCTTGGAATCTTGATAGAAGGCCGACAGATCGATATCCCTGCCCTCGATCATTTTCTGAACCAATACGGGCCACTGCTCGATCTTCCTCCCGATGGCCCCCAAATCGCTTTCCCGGTCGCATTGAAAAATGCCGTCACCGGCACTCGAGAAATCCACCTTGATGAGCGCGGGATACCCCAGCGCCTTGACGCTTGCGGCGAGTTCACCTTCATCGGTGGCGATAGCAAAACCTGGTGTCCGAATTCCCGACTTCTCGAGGATCGACGATAGCCCGATTTTCGAGCCGATGTGGCGACAGTCTTCTTGTCCCACGACCGGCAATAGGGACAGCTTGTCTAATGGCAACAGGTCCGATTCTTTTATGGCTTTGAGTGAAAGGTCATCCAGGACCACAACCAGTTCATAGGAACTTTTTTGCGTCTGCTCTAGAGACGTCCGCGGGATTTCTTCGGGACGGCTCACGACAGCGCATTCTCTGACGGATCTGAGGAATTTGGATTTGGGATTGCCGGTTACGATATCGACGGCGAACCCCGATCTCTTCAAGAGGGAGCAGATCTCGATCGCGGAATCCAACTGGAGTCCGAAATCCCCGACAACGAGGGCCTGTCTGGTTGTCATGGATATGCAATGCTCAACAAGGGGCTTGCGGATCAGGATGAGAGGAGTTCTTCGAACAAGCCCGATTCATCGTAGACCACGCGATCCGCATAATCGTTAAGCCAGATCGCATTGGGATTCACCCGGGCAATCGCGACCTTTCTCCTCTGTCCATGTCAGCCGCCGCGCCCGTCAAATTCTGATCAAGGGGACGCCTATTTAAGGGGTTGGTCTGTCTCAAGATCGGGAACAAAATTTTTGACTACGCTAGCCTCCCACCTGACAACCTGAAAGTGCCACTGAGCCTGAATTAGGCACTCGCCAAATACTTTTCATGGTTCAGCAATGCGCTCAATAGAAAAAGTGTTAACTGGTTAACGTGAATGCCGTGTGAAAGGGGATAATGCTTATGTCCGCCTCTTTATTCGGGCATCGGATCAACGCCGATATACCGTCCCGGGCCCGTTGACTTGACGACGGCTTTCAACCCGAAGCCGGCGTCAGGGGCTCGAAGTCGGCTCATTGGAGCCCCGCGACTCGGGCCCATGAGGTTGCCCAGAACCGGCACCGGGGTTGTTCGCGCTGTTGGTCGGACCTCAAGAAACCCGTCTGCCCGACAAGCCCGAGCCTTCCCGGACAAAAAATTCCGGTCAATCCTCCAGGGTTTCGGGGGCGAACATCTCCTCCACCGTCACCTGGCGCTTGGAAATCCCCTGGGCATGGTGATGGCGGCAGAAGGTTTCGATGGCCTTGCGGTTGGCCGCGACCCCGTACGGCCACGGATCATCGCCCATCAGCTTGCGGTTTTCGGCGAAATGGTCGGACGCCCACGGCATCATGAGCAGGCGATGCATATCCATCGCGTTCGTGTTGTAGAAGTCGTTGATCTCCTTTTTCGAGGCCTTGAAGGCCTCATAAAGCGACCGTGCGACCCAGCGATTCTCGCGGTAGATGTCCCGACGAATGACCAGCGTGTGCATCATCGGGAAAATCCCCGTGCGGGCATAAAAATCGCGCTCCAGCGGCTCCCAATCCGGAATCAAACGACGCACCTTACTGCCCGGGTCATGCAGCGTGAGCGGCGGATGAGCCGACACCGCGCCGGCGATCTCGCCCGCAATCAGCAGCTCTTCCAGGGTGTGATCCGAATCGTGGCGAATCTCGAGCTCGGGCGGCGGTGAGATCGGCAGCCAGTCCCGGGGGCCATGCGCCTCCCGCATTCCGGCGGTGACATAGGTGTCGCTGATCCGCGGTGGCAGGCCGTATTCCGCGCTCAGCATGATTCGCGACCAGACCCCGCCGTCATGGCCATAGTGATGCAATTCGCCCATGGGCTTGCCAACCAGGTCCTCGGGCGTCTCAATTCCCCCATCGGCGCCGACATAGACCGCGGAGAACCGGAAGCTGCGCGACGGGAACACGGGGATCGCGATAAAGGGCGGGTCGTCCTGCTGCAACGTGCCGAGATAGAACGACATGCCGAGCTCCGACACGTCCAGGACCTGGTCCCTGATCAGGCGCTGAAATACGCCTTCGGGCCTGAAGTTCGAACACGTCAGCTCGATTCCTTCAGGCTTGATCCTGCCTTCCAGCAACGCCCTCATGTGCGCGTAACGGTCGCAGGCAAATCTCAGCTTGAGATCGGTCATGGTGCGATTTTTCCTTCACTGCAGCCGTGTCGTGAACCTTCGCATGGGTGCAACTCTCGGTCCGCCGGGGAACTTCGATTGCGATTCTTGACCCAATGCGGACACAAGCGCCCTATCAAAATCGCCGATTTAGGTATCTAATTCAAATAATGGTTGCCCGAGGGGAGGTGGCGGCCATGTTCAGACCGGTTGCCGATGTGAACCCTCGTTTGTGGACCTAAGGAGCCGTCCGCCCGCTTGGTGGCGCGGCATTGACCGCGGCCAGGGCGGTGACGCCCAAACAAGAGAAAACACGGGAGGTTAGACGAACATGACGAAACGATCTTCGATTCGAACCCTAACCGCTGTCGCGCTTCTCGCCGGCGGCTCGACCGCCGCGTCGGCGGATCCGGTCGCCGATTTCTACCGGGGGAAGACCGTCACCATCCTGACCGGCAGCGCCGCCGGCGGCAGCTACAGCCTGGTCGCGCGGCAGATCGCCGGCGGCATCGCCAAGCGCATCCCGGGCAAGCCTACCGTGATCACCCAGGACAAGCCGGGCGCATCCCACACCTTGGCGACATCGCATTTCTACAACGTCTCCCCGCGGAACGGGACGACCTTCCTGGTGGTGCAGCCCTACACCATCCTGGCCAAGCTGCTCAAACCGAAACGGGCCAATTACGATCCCACGAAGTTCAGTTTCGTCGGCCGCCTCGCCCCGATCAATCAAGTGGGGTTCGTGCGCGCCGATTCGGGCGTCAAGACCGTCGAGGACTTGAAGACCAAGAAGATCGCGTTCGGCGCAGGCGGCTCGTCCGGCCCCGCCGCCCTGGTCCCCTGGATGCTGAACAACCTGGTGGGAACCAAGAACACCGTGACCCGCGGTTACAAGAACTCGACCAAGTATTTCATGGCGATGGTTCAGAACGAGGTCCAGGGGATCGGCAGCTACGACTACGGCAGGCTCATGATCGGGAAACAGGATGTGAAGACCAACATCCTTTATTACATCGGACTGAAGCGCTGGTCGAAGCTTCCCGATGTGCCCTCGGTGATGGAGCTCATGACGACCCCGGAAGGCCGCGATGTCATGGAGATCCTCGCCAGCATTCCGACCATCGGCTACAACCTGATCGGATCGCCGGACATGCCCAAGGACCGCCTGGCCGCGGTCCGCGAGGCTTTCGCCGAGATGACGAAGGACCCGACCTTCTCCGTGCGCATCCGCAAGCTGGAACTGGAAATCGATCCCCTGACCGGACCGGAGCTCGAGGCGCTGGCCAAGCGGGCGCTTGGCAAACCTTCGGCGATCGTCGCCAGGTTACGAAAGGCAACCGCGCCGCCGAAGTGACCCGCTGGCGGCACCGAAGGTCTCACCTTTCCGAAGGTCACCGCCCGGGCGCTTATTTGGGCCACCCGGGAAGCCGGGCGAGGCAAAGACCGCCTTCGTCAATCCGTTGGCGGGGTGAGGACAGCCCGTCGCACGACCTTCGATGCGGCGCCGCGACATTCTTTATTCGTTCGTCGATAGGCCCGGGTGAAGCCAAGCAAAGAATAATCGTGGGACCGGAGCGCGCCGTCGGTTGCGGTGAATCGCACCGCCATCCGGATCCCGGCAAGCATCTCCCTGATGAGTTGCCAGGACCGGTCTCGGACGGTCAGGGCCGATGTTTCCTCCGCCAATTTGAAGCGGTGTTCCTTGCCGTCGATGACGACCAGGATCTCCGAATCGGGCTTTGCGCTTTCGCCCAGCATGATCCTTGGGGCCTTGAAATATCCCCGCGATACCGCGTACCGGACACGGACATGGGGAGCATCCGCCGAGGCAAGATCGGCGGTGCTTCCAAGCGGCAAGGTCATCAACGAACAGGTTTTTTGACCTTCCGCCGTGCCGGTCATAACCGCCCAGTGCCGATGGGTTCCGATTTTTGACTCCGGGACACTCGCCTCGGCCTTGACCGCCGGTTTAGGGGCAACCGGTCCGGGCGCCAGCCGCGTGACCTGATCGGTCGGGGCTGGAAGCTTGGACCGCGTTGGCGTCTTGGGCAATTCCGGTACCTTCGCGTCGGGCTTTCGCAGCACGACCTGGGTCTCGGGCGGCGGCGCCTCCCGCGAAGCCGAAGCCGGCGGAGGCTCAGGCGACCTCACCTTATCCTGATAGACCGCTGATTCCTGAGCGGCTGCCGCGTCCTGAGGGGCCATCGGGGTTGCCTTTGCGGGTTCGGCCTTTCGACTCGACGGAGCCAGGTGAGACACTGAAGGCGGAGCGGGGACGGACACCGCGAACGGCGTTGAGGCCGACACCGAAGACGGTATCGACGCAACCAGTGAGGACGGAGCCGGTTGAGACACCGAAGGGGCCGACGGGGCAGGCGTTGTCGGTGCGGACGCCGAAGGGGCCGACGGGGCAGATACCGAAGCCCTGTCCTCGGGTCCTTCCGCGTGCGCATCGGGTTTCCGCCGCACGATCTGGGTCTCGGCCTGCGCCGCCTCCCGCGAAGCCGAGGCCGGCTCGGGCGACCTCACCTTTTCTTCTTCGGCAGTTACCACCTGAGGGATTACCGCGTTCCGAAGGGTTGGCGCATCCGCCTTCGCGGTTTGGACCTCTTGCCTCGACGGCGCCGGGTCGGACACCGTGGACGGTGCCGAGGCAGACGCCGAGGATGGTACGGGGGCAGACGCCGAGGATGGTACGGAGGCAGACGCCGTGGATGGTACGGAGGCAGACGCCGAGGATGGTGCGGAGGCAGACGCCGAGGACGGGGCCGGGGCGGCCACCGAAGGCGGCGCCGGCTCGGACAACGAAGGCGGGGCCGGGGCAAACGCTGAAGCCGGTGCCGAGGCAACCACCGAGGACGCGGCCGAGGTGGACAGCGAAGCCGGCGCCGGGTCGGACACCGAGGATGGCGCCGAGGCAGACGCCCCGGGCGCGGCCGAGGCGGACAGCGAAGCCGGCGCCGGGTCGGACACCGAGGACGGGTCCGAGGCAGACAGCGAAGCCGGGGCCGGGTCGGATACCGAGGACGGGGCCGAGGCAGACGCCGTGGGCGCGGCCGAGGCGGACAGCGAAGCCGGCGCGGGGTCGGATACCGAGGATGGCCCCGAGGCAGACAGCGAAGCCGGGGCCGGCCGATGTTCCTCCTGCGGTCCCGATCGTTTGGCGGAAGCCGAGAAAAAGCGCTTGGGATACTGACTCGGGCGGCTCTGCTTCGGTCGCTTGTCCCGGCGCTCCGCCACCATGCGATACCACTTCATCGCCTCGGCATAGTCCTGGGCCACCCCTTTGCCCGTCTGGTACATGAGCCCCAGGTTGGATTGGGCGGCAGCCAGCCCCTGCCGGGCGGCCAGCCGGTACCACTTCACCGCCTCGGCATAGTCCTGCGCGACCCCCTTACCCTTGTGATACATGTAGCCAAGGTTGGATTGGGCCGACGCCAGCCCCTGCCCGGCCGCCAACCGGTACCACTTCACCGCTTCACGATCATCCTGAGCGACTCCTATGCCCAGCCTATAGAGGTTGGCGAGGCTGAACTGAGCATCGGCATTTCCCTGCTCGGCCGCTTTCCGATACCACTTTGCCGCCTGGGTGTAGTTCCTCCCAACGCCTTCACCTGTGAAATACATGAGGGCCAGATTGGTCTGGGCGTAAACCAACCCTTGGTCGGCGGCCTTGCGATACCAGTTTGCCGCCTCGATAGGGTCGGCCCGGGTGCCTTGGCCCAACTGGTACATGGCACCCAGATTGTTCTGGGCGACCGCATTTCCGCGCTCCGCGAGAAGCTTCCAATGGTCCAGGGCCGTGGCGAAGGCGCCGCGCCGGTAAGCCTCCAGTCCCTTCTCGAAATCCTCGGATGCAGCCGGCAATGCCGCCAGCATCAGCGCTACCACCAGCATCGCTCCGATCAGGAATCGCTTCGGCGCGGCCGCCGATCGATCGCGGGGCATGTGCCGCGACCCGACACAGGCGAGGGCGGAGAAAAAGGACCGGAAACGGTTCCCAAGGGAGTGCCCGCCACCTGTCGCCGAAACACTCGACGTCCAACGCGCCGAAGGGCGACACGGGGCCCTCAGGCCCAGATCACAGGATCTCGATCGCGGCATAGATGATGCCTCCCCAAAGCAAGGAAGCGACGCCGATCACGAAGGCATAGGTTTTCCGAGCACTCCAATTGGCGGGCTCGGGTTCGGCTCCGCACTGCCCTTGGTCGTCAGCAAACTCATGCCGCAGTTCTGTTTCACGCCAAGCTAAGGTCATCTCATCAGCCTCCCCATACCTAAGGAAAAACGAGTGGCCAGAGGGTGTGAGAGAGAACTTAGGCAGAACATCGATGCGCAGAAACCGCGGGCGCATTAACCTCTACAAGATGATGTGGCTCTCATTAAGGCTAACGCCATGAACCGTGGAAACCCGTGCCTCCGGGGCCGGCGCGATAGGGGGCGCGGCTGGATCGCCGAAATGAGGGAAACACTTCCATGGGGACGCCACGGCCGTTCCGCCCGGGGTGGCGCGTAAGCCGGTCATCGGGTTCCGGCCATCGGCGGCGCCATAGGCACCGCGCGCCGCGCTTCACGGCCGCCGATCGCGGAGGCGTGCCGACCCCAGCCGCAAACCGGGACGGAGGATCGCCCGCTACTCGGCCGGAATCGGGGGCAATTCGTCCTTTTCGGCCTCGTAGAACTGGTCCATGTCGTGCTTGAGGTCGTGCTTTGCGAGCGCCTCGGCAAACCGCGAACGCACCTCCCGGCTTTCGTCGGCGTAGTCGATCTGATCGCCGCCGATCCGCGCCGAAATCCAGGACTTGGGCACGCCCTGGGCGTTGCGCACCGCCACGCCTTCGTACTTGAACGCGAGGTAGCGCGACGGCGTCGGGCCGGTGTTGAAGTGCTGGTGCCACCACATGTTGGGCGGCACGATCATGGTGCCGACCTCCCACGGGTAGTAGTTGGGCTCCTCGCCTTCGGGCCACATCAGCGAATAGCCCTCGCCGGACAGGATGATGACATGGGCGCCCGGGCCGTGGCGGTGGCACTTCTTGTAGGTGCCGATGGGGAACTGGGAGATATGCGCGTTCATCGAGCTCTTGGCGAAGTTGAAGCGGATATGCCCGCCCCCCGCGCCGCGCTCCTTGGCGCTGATCAGCGGCAGGTTGACGGCATCGGGCACGAAGTTCGTGACCAGCTTGAAGCCATCGGTCTCATCCTTGGCCGCGAAGTAATCGGGCTCACCGTTGAAGCGGCCCTTGAAATCGAAATTCGTATTGAAGACGAATTCCGGTTCCTCATACACGTTCATGATCGGCGGCGCATTGGTGACGGCGACGAAGCGGACGGGCTCCTGGCCCGAGGCATTGAAATGCTGGTGCGAACAATTGAGCGGGATGGCGAACAACGCGCCGGGGCCCCATTCGAAGGTGATGCGGTCGCCCTTGTCGTTCCATACGCTGGTCGAGCCGCGGCCCGACAGGATCATGATCATCTCTTCGAACAGCATGCGCTGCGGTTCGAGCTTCTTGCCCGGCGGAATCTCGCAGACATAGCAGTCGTTGGTGGTCCGCGATGAATCGTGGTTGAGGAAGACGCCCTTGCCGCCGCGCCGCGCCCAGGGCTTCAGCTCCACCGTGTACAGGCTCGGGATATAAACCGAATCGAGGATTTCCAGGCCTTCGTCGCGCACCCAGCGCGTATAAGGCGTCTCTTTTTCGGAGGCGAACTTCTTCGCCATTTGATCCGATACGATGGTGGTTTTCTTGGGCCCTTCGTCTGGCATGGAATGCCTCCGCTCCTTCGTGTGGTCCAAAGGCCCGCGCTCGGTGCTCAGGCCATCGATCTCTTGCCCTTTTTTACAC
>JAOTVC010000212.1 GCA_029863585.1 Alphaproteobacteria bacterium
TCATCAAGAGATAGGATTAAGGCTGCCCGTGCTGGGCGCGGTTCTCGCGGCAGTGGTCGGCTTTGGAACCGGTACGGCTTCGGCGGATTTCAAATCCGATTGGGCCCAGCTGATCGCGGCGGCCAAGAAGGAAGGTAAAGTCTCGATCGCCGCGGGCGGCGCGCCGTCGCGGCAATATCGCCACGTCTTCGAAGCGTTCAAGAAGAAGTTCGGTGTCGATGTCGAGGTCTCGCGCGGCGGTGCGGGAAAAACCATCAGCCGGGTGATGGCCGAACGCAAGGCCAATAAATTTACGACCGATCTGGCGCTGATCAGCGTCCGCATCAACAACCAGCGTTTGGTCCCTTCGGGATCGCTCATTCCGTTCGAGGGCCTGCTGATTCATCCCGAGGTTCTGGACAAATCCAAATGGCATGGCGGCCGGTTCTGGTACGGCGACAAGGACCTCAAATACACCTTCTTCTACACCGCCGCGATCTCCGACGATTACAATTTCTGGTACAACACTCAGAAGGTCAGCAAGGAAGAGATCGCCGCCATCAAGACCCCCTGGGACCTGTTGAAGCCCAAATGGAAGGGTAAGCTCGCGGGGTATGCGCTGGACGATCCGTCCGGCATTCGCCAGATGATTGACGCCTGGAAGTCGCCTGATCAGGGCCCCGACTGGGTGAAGAAATTCCTGACCGAAATGAACGTAACTTTCAGTTCCGACCGCCGCGTCGTCGAGACCTGGCTGGTCAGGGGGCGGTATCCGATCATGCCGTCCGCGGGCGAAGGCAATGAAGAGCTGCGGGAGCTCGCCAAGAAAGGGTTGCCCGTCAAGGAGGCCCTCCTTCCCACCAAGGTCGGGATGCTGCGGGCCTCCGGATCGGGGTGCTGCATATCCGCGTTCAAGAACGCGCCCCATCCCAATGCGGCCAAGCTGTTCGCCAATTGGTTCCTGACCAAAGAGGGGCAGACCATCATCCACGAGACGATCCCCAACCTGTCCCGTTCGTCTTTGCGCAACGACATTCCTTTCGGGAACGTGACCAAGGAGAATCGGCGGAAGCCGGGTAAGGAGTACCTCTACCCCGATGCCGATCCCAAGTCAGGCCAGCGCAACAAGGAGATCCAGGACAGGATCAAGAAGATCTGGGAAGCGCGCCAGCGTTAGTCCCGGGACTGTTGATGTGTTAGGAGCCGGGGACGCCGACCGGCGGTCGGCGTCCGGCTCCTGCACCCTGGAACCTTGGTCAGGAGCCCCTTATGAGCGCGGATCAGTCGACCGCCATTGGTGTCGGACGCCCCAAACCTGCTCGCGCGCGTGCCTGGCGCCCGGGGACGGGGCAATTCGTGATGGCCGTCGTGCTGATCTCGCTGGGTTTCTTCCTGATCTGGCCTGTCGTTCTTCTTCTGATCAACAGCTTCAACACCGCCGAGGATTGGCTGGTCCAGCCGCGCAGTTGGGGATTCGATCACTGGGTGACGGCCTTTCAGACCCCGGGTGTCTTCCGGTCGCTCTACAACACGCTCCTGATCTGGGGGCTGACCATGGCGATCAGTTTCCCCATCGGCACCGCGATTGCGTGGGTCTTGGGCCGCACCAAGGTCCCCGGCAGCCGGTGGCTGGAATTCGCCTTCTGGGTCGCCTACATGGTGCCGGCGATCCCCACCACCATCGCCTGGATCACGTTGCTGGATCCCGATATCGGGCTGATCAATATCGCGCTGTCAGACCTGCCTTTCTTCGACCAGGGGCCGTTCAACATTTTCAGCGTGGGCGGAATCGTTTGGGCCAACCTGATGGGCCATGGCATCGCCATCAAGGTCATGCTGCTGACGCCCGCCTTCCGAAACATGGACGCGAGCCTTGAAGAGGCGGCCCGGGCCAGCGGCGCCGGCACCTTCCGGACCATGATGAAAGTCACCCTGCCCTTGATGATTTCGCCCATGGTGTTGGTCTTCGCGTTGCAGACGCTCCGCGTCTTCAGCTCATTCGAGACCGAATACCTGCTGGGTCTTCCGTTCGGCTTCTACGTCTATTCGACCAAGATTTTCATGCTGGTGCGCGACGAGATTCCCAACTACGGCCAGGCGACCGTGCTGGCCAGCGTTACGCTGCTGTTGATCGTCATCATCATTCCCTTGCAGCGCTGGATCCTCGAACGCAAGCAATACACCACCGTCACCGGCAGCTTCCGCCCCGGCCTGGTCGACCTCGGCAAATGGAACTACGTGGTATTCGCGGCGATCGCGCTGCTGATCTTTATGCTGACCGTCGGTCCGCTCTGCGTCCTGCTGCTCGGGAGTTTCATGTCGCGGATCGGCTATTTCACGCTGGGCTTTACTTTGGAGCACTGGGATTTCGTGCTCAACGATCCGACCTTTGTACAGGCGCTCCGGACCACCCTCATCATCGCTTCGGCCGCCGCCTTCGGCAGTCCGCTGCTTTTCTCCATCGTGGCCTACATCCTGGTCCGGACGCGGCTGCCCGGCCGCGGCTTGCTGGACTTCATCATCTGGGGATCCGGGGCCATTCCTGGGATTCTCTCGGGCCTGGGCCTTCTCTGGATTTTCCTTGGGACCCCGGGGCTGAGTGCCGTGTTCGGCACCATCTGGGCGCTGATCATCGTTGTCATATTGCAAGGCAATACGACGGGCGTGAACATGATGAAAGGCGCGTTCGTTCAGATCGGCTCGGACATGGAAGAGGCGGCCCGCGCTTCAGGGGCGGGATGGTTCCGGACCTACTTCCGCATCTGGTTGCCGCTGCTGATGCCGACCTTGGTGCTGCTGGCTGTGTTCAATTTCGTATTGGCCGCGGGTGCCACCGCGAACATCATTCTGCTGGCTTCCCGCGATACCTTGACCTTGTCGCTGATGGCGCTGGAACTGTCGTTCGGCGCCGTCAACAATCGCGAAGCGGCCAGCATCGTCAGCATCTTCATCCTGCTTCTGACCGTCGTGGTCGCGATCATTGTCCGGATCGTGGGCCTCCGTTTCAGCGTTCGCCACGAAATGACCGCGCAATCCTTGCCGGGCTCTCCCCCGCAGGGCGGCGCGTCCCGCTGATCGCGGGCGGCAGCCGGGCAAAATAAGGTGCTTTAAAGCTGAGAGCCGGCTATGGCCGGGTCCCTACGCCATGGCCGGGTCACGTTCCGGGGCAGATCGCGTCTGGCGTTTGAGATCGGCGAGAAAGTCGAGCCCCGCCTTGGAGAGGCTCTGCTGTTTCTGATAGACGATGAAGGATTTCCGCGACAGCTTCTGCAGTTCCGGCACGGCGATGAGACCGAGGTCGCCTCTTTGGATGTCTTCCTCGACACGGGCCCGGAACAGCAGGCCGACACCGAGACCCTTCAATACCGCCGCCTTCACCGCATCCGCTGCGCCGCATTCGAGCGCGATGTTCGGGTTCAGGCCCCAATGAAGCAGGCGCTTGACGCAGGTCCCCCCTTTCTTGGTGACGAGCGGTTCGAGCATCAATTCGGCCATGGTCAGGTTCGCGCCGGCGAGCGGATGATTTCGCGCAACGAAGGCAACGAACTCCTGGTTGCCGTATTCCTCATAATCGCATTCCCGGAAATGACTGGGTCCGCTGATGAGCCCAACATCGATCTTGGAACTGCGCACGCCGTCCTCGATCGCGGCGCTGCCGGCGGTTTCGATGTTGATCCTGATATCCGGATAGCGCTTTCGGAAGCCGACCAGCCTGGGGAGCAGCACCATTTCGGTTAGGGTATGAGTGCCGCCGATGGTCAGCAGCTTGGATTTGGCGCTGGCGCTGTAGGATTTGAAATCACGTTCGATCTGGTCCAGCTTTTCGATCAGGGGGCGCACAGAATCGGTAAAGGCGTGGCCCTCCTGGGTCAATTCGATCCCACGATTGCTGGCGCGATAGAGCTTGAGCCCGAATTCCTCTTCCAATTTCTTCATTTGCAGCGAAACCGCGGGCTGGCTCATGCCCAGTTCCAGCGCCGCGTTGGACAGGTTCAAGTGGCGCGAGGCACAGACGAAAATGCGCAATTGGTTGAGCTTCATGGGCTCTCTCCGGGATGGCGCAATGACTCAACATCGTTGGCGATATTCTGGTATAATTAAATTTAATATTGCCATTTGCATTCAATATTAGCCAACCCTGAAGGGATTGGATACAGGTATGAAAAAGCGAAGAAATCTAGGGAGAAGACGATGAGCGAGCCGGCTGTTGACGACCCCAGGGTGGATGCCCTGCATCAGCGCATGGCGGCGCATTCGCTGGGCGGGCACTGGCAGAAAAAGCAGCGCGACCCAAATCCCAAACTGGTGCCTCATCTTTGGCCCTGGGAGACGGTGTATTCCTGCCTTTTGGAGTCCGGAGAGGTCATCAAGCTCGGCGGCATCAACGATGCGGCCAAACGGCGCACGGTGAACCTGGTCAATCCGTCGATCCCCGACCTCAAAGCGACCTCGCGGACGCTCCAGATGTCAGTTCAGTTGGTGAAGCCCGGTGAAATGGCGGAATGCCATCGTCATACGGCCGGCGCGCTGCGCTTCGTGGTTGAGGGCGAAGGCGCCGGCTACACCAACGTCAACGGCCATCAGATGATCATGGAGCCGAACGACCTGGTGCTGACCCCCAATTGGACCTGGCACGATCATCAGAATCCCGGGGGAAAGGCCCTGGTGTGGCTCGATGTTCTGGATATCCACCTGATCGGCCATCTCGATATCAACATCCACGAGAATTATCAGGACGCCCGGGACGGTCAGGGCAATTATTTCGGTAATGCGTCCCAGGCTGTGCTGCATCCGGACGGCTTTTGCCAGCAACGTTATGGGGCCATCCGCCGCAGGGGCAGTGCCGAGGACAACCGGTTCATCCCCTACACCTACAAATGGGCAGACGCCCGCGCGGCGCTTGACGCCATGTCGGAGGCCGGGGAGCGGGATCCCCATGACGGCGTCCTGCTGGATTACGTCAATCCCGTGACCGGTGGTCCGACGATGCCGACCATCCATTGTCGGGTGCAGATGTTGGCCCCGGGGGAAGAGACCCGGCCCCACCGGCACAGTTCTTCGACCATCTATCACGTGATCGAGGGTGCGGGCGGCACCGTCGTCGGTGACGAACCGTCCGGCGGCAACGAAATGACCTGGACCGACCGGGACTGCTTCTTCGTTCCATCGATGGATTGGCATTGCCATCGCAACAATTCGAAAACCGATCCGGCGATCCTGTTTTCGGTCAGCGACCGGCCGGTTCTGGAGAGCCTCGGGCTCTATCGGGAAGAACATGCGTGACGAAAAGCCGCGGAGGATTCCCTCCGTGGCGCGGAAAAAAACGAAAGGAAACGGACATGGCTGACAAGAAGGCAAAAGACATCTTCAAGGGTCTGGTGGCGCCGATTCCCGCTGTCTTCGACGGAAAAGGCGAACCCGATTTGGACATGATCGGCAAACTCGCCGATTGGTACCTTGATGCAGGCGCGCATGGTTTCTTCGTGCTGGGCTCCCAGGGCCAGGGTGCGGCGACCACCATCGAACAGCGCAAGGCGATCGGCGAGAAAGTCGTCAAGCAGGTTGCGGGACGCGTTCCCGTCATCGTGCAGGTCGGCGCGGTCGATCCCTACACCAGCATGGAGCTTGGCGCTCATGCCAAGGAGATCGGCGCCGATGCCATCGGCATCGTCGGGCCGTACTACTATTCCGACCGGAACGAGTGGGAACTGATCGAGCAGCACAAGCAGGTCGATGCGGCGACCGGCTTGCCGATCCTGCTCTACAACAACCCGCAGTATTCCGGGTATCCCACGCCGCCGGCGATGATGAAGAAGCTGAAGGAAGCCTGCCCCAATGTGTTCGGCTCCAAGCTCGCTAACGGTAATCTGGGTCAGGCCAAGAACTATCTCCGC